>NZ_JBNGOZ010000031.1:0-46669 GCF_050589825.1 Carboxylicivirga longa
TTTTTATAATTTGAGTACTTAACACCTGATGAATATTTATTAAATATACCATTTAATCATCAGAATATCAATTAATTTAATCATTTAATTCGTTCTATTTTAGGACTTTAAACAACTTCATTACCCAAAAGACTCTGTTTACACAAGAAAATTAATTAAAGTACTTGTACTTAATCATCATTAAGAACTAATTCTTTTTCAAGTAATGTTAGATTATTTTGATATTGAAGTTTTTTGACAAAAAGAGAGCGTGTGGTATTACATTTGAAAAGTTGTTGATTGAACAATATTGACATACAGATGTTTATAGCAATATGATGCACTCGATCAGAACAATAAATCAACATCCATACAGCAACCGAATTAAATTGTTTTGACCGTTCAATAAGCAATTTGTATAACTGGTGTACTTACAATTATATGTGAGTTTCTTAAAATTCATTATTGTGCTGAAGTCATTAATCATCTTTGGCTATTTATTGATAGCTTCGAACCTGTTCTCACAGGAGAAAGATTTGTTTTCCGTGAAAGACACTCTTCCAATGAATCAGATTGCTTTTGAGCAGATACCCGGTTCATCCATCGAGGTAATTTTTCGTTTTGACAAGATGGCATCACAACTGATAGACGATGAAATTCTGGAAGAAGAGCATCGGATTACAAATGAGTTATTATCGCATATCGATTCCCTTATTTTGTTAGAAGCCGGAATTTCCATCGATAGTATAGTGCCTCGCAACTTGACAAACAAACGTACATTCTGGCTTAATTATCAAAGCATACTAAAAAAACGGGATGCCCAACTCGAGGGAATAATAAAAGACTTATCACTAAAGCGGAAGACTATTAACACAACCGTTCATCAATGGCAAAACACCCTACAGCAAATGGATAGTTTATCCATGGATTCTTTAATAACAAACTCCATCAATGAAGTTATAACTAAAGCAGAAGAATTGCAGAGGTTGGTACTTTATAAAAGCAACCTGGTATTTCCACTGCTTAAAAATGTCAAAAAAAGTCAATTGTCAATTGACGAACTCCTGCTGCGCATAAATTCCATCAATAAACAGCAATATGCGCAACTATTTTCGCGCACACAGCCCGCCTTGTGGAACATTGATTTTAAACGCCTTAACTACCATCAACTTATCAAACACCTAAGCTTCTTTTGGCAGGATAACACCTCTGCTATCAAACAGTTTTATCAGAGCAATTCAAACCGTCTCACTTATCTAATTCTCTACTTCCTGCTTTTATTAGCTGGTTTATACATCCTCTCCATTAAATACCTAAAGAATAGGCATTACAGTGGCAACATGTTTAAACAAGCAACCATATTGATTCTTCAACGCCCATTTAGCGTTGCATTACTACTCACTATTTTTTCCTCCGGGTTGTTTTTAATTCACCGACCACCGATCCTGATAGATATCTCCATCATCCTGCTGATTATACCATTAACAGACATCCTGGCACATATCACACATCACCGTGAAAAACGGTATCTGGTAGTTTTCTTTTTATTAATCTTACTACGCTTCATCAATTATATCTTTCCACCAGTAAGTCCATTCAACCGAATTATTTTGCTGCTAATGGGAGGTATCGAAATTAGCTTTTGGGTAAGTCTGATTCATCATTTTAGTCAAAAAAAAATGAATATTCAGGCGTTGGGCTACTTTTTACGCTTTATCTTTATCTTTCACCTGCTGGCAGCTATAACTGGTTTGATAGCAGCAGTAGTCGGTCAGTTGCAATTAGCCGAAATAGCCATTGATCTGTCCATAACCAATACATTGGTTGGATTACTCTTAATGGTATCTTCCATAACACTTCTGGGCTTACTCCATTTGCTTATTGATTTAAAACAGCTCAGTCACCTGAATGTGCTTCAAACGCATAAAAATGTTATTAAAAAGCGACTAAACATTATTGTCATACTCCTTGCAATATTCTTCTGGCTCGATTCAGTTATTAAAATACTGCGCATCAGTAGGTCTTTTTATGAAACTATTACATCAGCTTTCAATGCAGAAGTCTCGTTGGGCCTAATTTCCTTTAGTATGGGTAGCGTAATGCTCTTCTTTGTTATCATCTGGATATCAGTCGTTATATCCGGCATCATCCGGGCCATTCTTGAAGATGATGTTCTGCATAATATTTCCCTGTCCAAAGGTGTACCCCGGATGATTTCTGTTGTTATTCGCTTTAGCCTTATTAGTGCCGGGGTGGTTCTGGCCATTAGTGCTGTGGGAATGCCCCTGAATCAATTAACAATTCTGTTTAGCGCCTTTAGTGTTGGTATTGGCTTCGGATTGCAAAACATCGTTAACAACTTTGTTTCGGGTGTTATCCTATTATTTGAGCGACCCATTCAAATTGGTGATACCGTAGAAATTGGTACACTGATAGGCACAATAAAATCAATGGGTATCCGCTCCAGTAAAGTCCGTACATTTGATGGTGCTGAAGTAATAGTCCCTAATGCGAATCTGATATCCAACGAATTAATCAATTGGACACTTTCTGACAAACGACGACGTATTGAAATCATTTCTGGTGTGGCTTATGGTTCTGATGTTTATAAAACCCAAACACTTTTACTAGAAGCTATTTCCGAACATCCTGATGTACTTCAGGATCCGGCTCCTCTTGTTTTATTTAACGACTTGGGTGAAAGCTCACTCGATTTCCGTTTATTATTCTGGACCGATAATTTTGACAACTGGATCATCATCAAGAGTGAGATGATTTTTAAAATACATGATGCGCTAAATGAGGCGGGTATTAGTATTCCCTTTCCACAGCGTGACTTGCACATTAAAAGCAGTGAGTTACCACCCAATGATAATAAATAACATAAGCCATGAAACAACGATTTAAAATGAATTTAAGTGTCTTGCTATTATTAGTGGCAGGATTGCCGAGTTTCAGTCAAGTTTATCTGGATGCAAAGACTTCGGACCCTAATGAAATAGGGTGGATGAAGGGATTCCCGCCGCCAAAAGGAAAAATAATATCTGCTTCAGATGGTAGTTTTTTTCGGTTTCCTGCTTTGCGTTATAGTGTTTGCCATTTGCGAGAATTTATGCCAACTAAGGTGGTGAAGGCATCAACAGACAAGCATTACAAGTTCAGACAAAAGCTTGATAAAAATATTGATAAGGTAACTTTTAGACCATTGAATAGCTCTGCAACTATAACGTGGCTAGAATCGCTTGAATTGAATTACACAGATGGCATATTAATTCTGCATAAAGGGAAGGTTGTTTATGAAAAATATTTTGGCGCATTAGAACTTAATGGGGTTCATGCCGCCATGTCAGTAAGTAAAACATTTACCGGGACACTTGGTGCTTTGCTCGTTGAAGAAGGTCTATTGGACGAAAATAAAACGGGAGCAGATTATGTTCCTGAACTAAAGAAATCAGCGTTTGGAGATGCAACCATCAGACAAATTCTGGACATGACAACAGGATTAAAATACAGCGAAGACTATTCTGATCCCAATGCTGAAATCTGGGCATTTTCAGCTGCGGGTAATCCGTTTCCCAAACCTGCATCTTACAGCGGTCCAACAAATTACTATGACTATTTAGTAACAGTTCAGAAAGAAGGTGAGCATGGGAAAGTCTTTGGCTACAAAACAATTAATACAGATGTAATGGGCTGGATTATTTCAAGAGTATCTAGCAAGAGTATTCCAGAGTTATTATCAGAACGAATTTGGAAACCACTTGGTACCCATGTGGATGGCTATTATCAAGTTGACGGAGCGGGGATTGCTTTTGCTGGTGGAGGATTGAGTGCAAACATGCGAGACATGGGCCTGTTTGGAGAGATGATTCGAAAGAAAGGCAAGTTTAATAAAACACAAATTTTACCAGAAGCCCTAATTGAGGACATCATGAATGGAGGCAACAAAGATGCCTTTAATAAATCAGTTTATTCTTCTTTGAAAGGATGGAGTTATCGTAATATGTGGTGGCATACACATAACGAACATGGTGCGTTTGCTGCTCGTGGCGTACACGGTCAAACCATTTACATAGATCCCAAGGCAGAAATGGTTATAGTGAGGTTTGCTTCACATCCGGAGGCAAAAAATTCAAAAATAGACCCAACATCCCTACCTGCATTTCATGCAGTTGCTAAATACCTTATTTCAAAATAAATATGCTTCTAAGAATAAAATTCATTGCCCTTTTCGTTTTTGTATTCATATATAAAAATGCATTTGGAGTATCTGACACCCTTCTTTTTAATGCCGGAAATATGATTGTCGGAGAAATAAAAAACATGGAAAGAGGGGTGCTTGAAATTGATGCTCCATTTGGCAATACCAACTTTAAGATTGAGTGGTTAAGCATTGATGAGATTTATACAGAATCAAAATTTCTGATTGCGACAAGAAATAACCTCTATCATGGGAAATTAACTACAATAGAAGGCAAAAAAATAAAGGTTTATGATAGTGATACCGTTTATGTTATTTGTAATCTTGGGGATATTGTCAATTTAACTCAAATTAAAGAAGGGTTTTTGAATCGGTTTAGTGCTGCTATTGAACTAGGAATCAATGTGGCTCAGGCTCAAGACATGCGGCAACTATCTACTCGAAGCTTTATCGGATATAAAACAGAAAAATGGTCCACTGCTGCTAGTTACAATAATTTGCGGTCAATACAGAATAACGCAGACCCTATTAAACGAAGCGATGGCGAACTTAATTTTCGTCATTTATTGATTCGGCGCTGGTATATAATCTCTACGATTTCATCTTTATCTAATACAGAACAAAAATTAGATATTCGTGCAAATACCCAGCTAGGGTTAGGAAACTTTATTTACAGCACAAACAAAGCCTATTGGGGCACGAAAACCGGGATTAATAACAACTATGAAGAGTTCTCAAATGAAACATCGAGTCAAAACAGTTGGGAAGGTTACCTGGGTACTGAATTAAATTTATACGATATAAGTGATATAAACTTATTATTGGTTTTTATGGGTTATTCAGGTTTATCAGACATTAGCCGCTATCGAGCAGATGCTAATTTCGATTTAAAATACGAACTTCCCATTGACCTTTTTATACGATTAGACATTTCGTTTAACTATGATAATCAGCCTGCTGAAAATGCAAGTAATACCGACTATGTATTAAGAACGGGTATTGGATGGGAGTGGTAATATAATTCTTAACTAATACAAATAACTAGACAGCAACAACAAAAAATAACTATAAGCATGCAAACAAAAAAACTTTTTGAACTCAATGATAAAACAGCCATTGTCACTGGTGGAGGAAATGGTATTGGTAAAGCTATTTGCGAATTATTAGCTGCTCACGGGGCTAATATAGTAGTTGCAGATTTAAAATTTGAAGATGCCCAAATGGTGGCGGGTCAAATTGATAGTAATGGTGGAAGCGCATTGCCTGTATTGTGCAATGTTACCAAAGATGAAGATTTGGTGAAACTGGTAAAAGTAGCGGTTGAAAAATTTGGAGGCATTGATATCCTAGTGAATAATGCCGGAGGTGGTGGAGCAGGACGTGAAAATCCATATAATATTAATGTAGAAGATTTTAAGTGGGTATTTGAACTGAATGTATTCAGTTCGTGGAGATTATCGCAACTTTGTGCACCTGAAATGGAAAAAAGAGGCTATGGTTCCATTGTTAATATCACTTCTATGAGCTCTATTAATAAGAGTCCGAACATTAGCGCTTATGCGAGTGCCAAAGCAGCAATTAATCATATGACATCAAATCTTGCTTTTGATTATGGCGTACATAATATTCGCATAAATGCGGTTGGCCCGGGAGCAACCCGGACAAAAGCTTTGGAATCGGTGTTAACACCGGAAATCGAAGAAAAAATGCTGAAAGGAACCCCAATAAAAAGGTTAGGAAAAGTGGAGGATATTGCCGGAGCAGTGCTTTATTTTGCTTGCCCGGTTTCAGAATGGGTTAGTGGACAAGTATTATTTGTGAATGGTGGCGGAGTGCAGACTTTAGATTAAACATTTATAAATAAAAAGCTGATGATATGGAACATTACAAATTACTTATAACTGTTGGCATATTCTTTCTCAATACTTCATTGGTTTTTTCTCAAGAAAATGTCAATACAAATGAACGTGATTTTAGAATTACCAAAGGCAAGTACTATAGCTCTCTAACGTTTTCATTGGATTCACGTATAGCCAAGAATGAAGATCAGCTAATACGACAGGTGGTTGATCAGAATAGATATGACTATCGGATTATTGGCAATGGAGGTTATGCCATAAAGGATAACATGACCTTGGGACTGTTAGCAGGATATGGTCGTGCACGTGAGGAGATTACTTTTGTTGACGAAAATGGCGAAAATGTAACCTCTAAAAGATTACAACAAGGTTTGTCTCTTGCTCCCAATATGCGAAACTACATACCGATAGGGAAAGGACAATTACAGGTCTTAGTTCAAACAGAATTAAATGTAACTTTTGGTGAATCGCTACAGAGGACATTCCGCATGGATGATATTGAGAAAGTGGAGGGTGATTTTGTAGACCTTAAACTAGGGATAAGCCCTGGCATGGTGTTGTTTTTTGATAAACATTGGGCATTTGAAACCACAGTTGGTATCGCAGGACTTTCTATGCGAATTGAGGAAGAAATTACGAATGATGACCGTGATAATCGACAAAGAGTTGTAGAATCTGGAGTGGATTTTAGAATTAACCTGCTGCAATTAAACTTGGGTGTTGCATATTATTTTTAGAGGCTAAACTAAATATCAAAGAAATATGGAAAACAGAAAACAATTAATTGAAAAAAACTTCTTCAACATAACTTCATTTATCCTGCTTATATTTAGCCTTTCTGTTTTAAACGCTTGTATAAAAGAGGATGAATTCGGTCTTTCTTCTTTCAAGGAAATAAGGGTTTTTGAATTGCCCGGCCAAGCGGGAGTTACAACCATTAAAAAAGAAGAACAGACTATTGTTATTCCAATGAGTGAAGGGTCAGATTTAGAAGCCTTGGCGCCTAGCAATATTGTGGTATCAAATTTTGCAACACTTTCGCCGTCTGCTGAAGAAGCACAGGATTTTTCCAATGATGTAAAATACACAGTTACTGCTGAAGATGGAACAATTGCTGTTTGGACAGTTTCTGCAGTGCCGGCACTACCTAACCCTCAATTACCAAACAGTAACTTTGATCTTTGGTACAACGTCGGCAGCTACCAGCAGCCTGGAGAAAACGCAGAATCAACAGTATGGGGAACTGCTAACCGGGCGTTAGCAATTGCAGGAGATGCTAATACTAACCCTGTAGACCTTGGTGGCGGAGATTTTGCAGCACATTTAAAAAGTGTTGCCGCACCATTGTTAGTTCGCATGGCAGCTGCTACCCTCTTCACAGGTAAATTTACCACCGGTTTTCCGAATCCCACGGACCCACGATCCAATATAGATTTTGGCACACCTTTTATTGGACGGCCTGAATCATTCAGCGTTGATTATAAATACATTCCGGGAACATCATACGAAGATGCAAATGGCAATCTACTATCTGGAACTGATGAATGTGACATCTATGTATTATTAGAACGCAGAGATGGAAATTCTGTTGAAAGAATTGGCACAGGATGGTTTAGAAGCGATATTCAACAGGTTGACTTTACCAACATTGAAGTCTCTATTAAATATGGCGAAATCACTCCCGCTGATCCTGAATTTGATTATGCAAATATCCGTGAAGGAGAATCCTGGGGCGACCCACAAGCAACGCCTACTCATATAACCGTGGTGTTTTCGTCGAGTGCACTTGGCGACTTTTTTACAGGAGCTATTGGAAGTGAGTTGTGGGTCAATAATTTTGAATTGATATACTAGGCATAATACAATTTATATTGGTTAAAAAGTAAAAGCCGAACGCACAACATCGTATATAAAACGAGAAACTGGTCCACTTATGCTAGTTACAATAATTTGCGGTCAATGCAGAATAACGCAACCCCATTAACTGAAGAAAGGTAAATCTATTCTTCTTGAATTTCCTGTTAGTTGTGAATTGCTCTCAAATTGTAACTTTAGTGCGGTCTTTGACAAGCCGACGATAATATTGAAGTTGCTGCATGTGGTTGTGAATTGCTCTCAAATTGTAACTTTAGTGCGGTCTTTGACAAGATGATGGACTTACCAACCTTACGCCCTGCAGTTGTGAATTGCTCTCAAATTGTAACTTTAGTGCGGTCTTTGACAAGTTAGGCACAATTTCTTCTTTTATTTCAGCAGTTGTGAATTGCTCTCAAATTGTAACTTTAGTGCGGTCTTTGACAAGCATTAATTTGCGAATCGCTCAGGGTTAAATGTTGTGAATTGCTCTCAAATTGTAACTTTAGTGCGGTCTTTGACAAGAGCCCAATTCGTGGTTAATATGATTTTTTCGTTGTGAATTGCTCTCAAATTGTAACTTTAGTGCGGTCTTTGACAAGATTGCCTCTTTTATTTTATGAAGTAGTTCCGTTGTGAATTGCTCTCAAATTGTAACTTTAGTGCGGTCTTTGACAAGATATCCTGCTGTAATAAACCTCATCCAATGGTTGTGAATTGCTCTCAAATTGTAACTTTAGTGCGGTCTTTGACAAGATGAAGATGAATGCAAATTCATGATGTCCTGTTGTGAATTGCTCTCAAATTGTAACTTTAGTGCGGTCTTTGACAAGCCACTAAGGCCATGTAACAAATATGCCCGGGTTGTGAATTGCTCTCAAATTGTAACTTTAGTGCGGTCTTTGACAAGTATATGAAACAGACATGCATGCAATTTTATGTTGTGAATTGCTCTCAAATTGTAACTTTAGTGCGGTCTTTGACAAGTTGGTGAATCTGAACTTGAACGATAGGTAAGTTGTGAATTGCTCTCAAATTGTAACTTTAGTGCGGTCTTTGACAAGAATAAACCAAATTGGTTGGTATATTTCGGAGTTGTGAATTGCTCTCAAATTGTAACTTTAGTGCGGTCTTTGACAAGGATATCGCAATTCTTGAAAGTGAGCTTTGTGTTGTGAATTGCTCTCAAATTGTAACTTTAGTGCGGTCTTTGACAAGATTGGGCTGAAAGTTTAGAACTGGCCACCAGTTGTGAATTGCTCTCAAATTGTAACTTTAGTGCGGTCTTTGACAAGATGTGTATGCTATTTATGCAGAAGATGCGTGTTGTGAATTGCTCTCAAATTGTAACTTTAGTGCGGTCTTTGACAAGTTCATATCAAGGAATCGTATATCTATCAAGGTTGTGAATTGCTCTCAAATTGTAACTTTAGTGCGGTCTTTGACAAGGTAGGTTTGTTTCTCCAGTAGCTTAGGTAAGTTGTGAATTGCTCTCAAATTGTAACTTTAGTGCGGTCTTTGACAAGTTCTTTTTCGTTCGAGGTAAAGTATGGAGAGTTGTGAATTGCTCTCAAATTGTAACTTTAGTGCGGTCTTTGACAAGACAACAACTATTGAATCAACACTCCTTAAAGTTGTGAATTGCTCTCAAATTGTAACTTTAGTGCGGTCTTTGACAAGAGACTCCATAATTCCACCATAGCTATCATAGTTGTGAATTGCTCTCAAATTGTAACTTTAGTGCGGTCTTTGACAAGGTTAAGAAGTGGTTAATCAATTGGAAGATGGTTGTGAATTGCTCTCAAATTGTAACTTTAGTGCGGTCTTTGACAAGTTTCATCAGATACTTTTTGCAGCCTCCGCGGTTGTGAATTGCTCTCAAATTGTAACTTTAGTGCGGTCTTTGACAAGATCCCCAGTATCTCTACATCTACATAGGTAGTTGTGAATTGCTCTCAAATTGTAACTTTAGTGCGGTCTTTGACAAGCAATGCTTAATATGATGAATAAGTTTTTCAGTTGTGAATTGCTCTCAAATTGTAACTTTAGTGCGGTCTTTGACAAGCTCACCCCTGCCTTACCTGCCGCCTCGGCAAGTTGTGAATTGCTCTCAAATTGTAACTTTAGTGCGGTCTTTGACAAGCTATTACTCCCTGAATCCCGATGGCAGCCTGTTGTGAATTGCTCTCAAATTGTAACTTTAGTGCGGTCTTTGACAAGGGCTAGGATATTCATAAAGACTGAGGTCGAGTTGTGAATTGCTCTCAAATTGTAACTTTAGTGCGGTCTTTGACAAGGAGAATGCTACATTTGTTCAGTAATGGCTAGTTGTGAATTGCTCTCAAATTGTAACTTTAGTGCGGTCTTTGACAAGTCCTTCAGGCACATATTGACTAATTCCCCTGTTGTGAATTGCTCTCAAATTGTAACTTTAGTGCGGTCTTTGACAAGATAGTAGTTGTCGGTTTAATAATGATATAGGTTGTGAATTGCTCTCAAATTGTAACTTTAGTGCGGTCTTTGACAAGTTCTAGCTATGTTTTTATGCAGCTTTGCATGTTGTGAATTGCTCTCAAATTGTAACTTTAGTGCGGTCTTTGACAAGTCAATCCAAGATTCTATAGATAAAGCAAGTGTTGTGAATTGCTCTCAAATTGTAACTTTAGTGCGGTCTTTGACAAGGTCATCACTGCAAATATCAAATTCACAAATACTTATCAAAGACTATAGGAATAATAAAACCAAGCCTGTACTAGACTTGGTTTTATTGTTCATCGTTTTTTTTCATTTCTAGAATAATTGCAATTGCTGCACCACCTCTGGTTTATCTTCCGGCTTCCGGCACAAAAACAACTCCATCATTCCAAATTGTTTATCAGTGATTTTAAGTACTCCCACGTGTCCATGCTCAGGCAACATCCCTTTTACTCGTTTGATGTGCACATCAGCGTTCTCTCTACTCGGACAATTCCTCAGATAAATCGAAAACTGAAACATAGAAAAACCATCATCTATTAACTGTTTACGAAAACGTGTTGCATTTTTTCGCTGCTTTTTTGTTTCGGTTGGAAGATCGAAAAAGACAAGTACCCACATAATTCGATATTGATTTAAAGCTGTATACGGCATAGCTACTAATTAATGAACTGCGGATACACAATACGTCGTCTGCTTCCCTCAAAACATTCATAGAGCGAATTAGTTGTACGACTTAAACCAACCATTAATGGACTCTTCTTATTATCAAACAACACATCTACCGTAGCTATTGATAGCATTTTGGCCTTGTGTTCACGCGTAATCTCCTCGCTTTCTATTTCACCTTCTTGCCACATTTGATACACCAATTCATCACAAAACGGACGATAAGGTTCCATAATATCATCGGCCAGGCAATAGGCATTGTACTTATTGCGATGAAAAATTCCCAGAGTAGGTAATAAACCACTGCTGACCAATGCTCGTGCAACAATGGCACGAAGTATTGCATAGCAATAATTCAGATGGGCATTGGGAGCCTCTCCGTACCGGTGCCTGATGAACTCCTCATTTTCAAATAACATCTTCCAATAAACCGAAGCCGCACGACCTTCAACATTATCAGGATCGCCGCTTTGCACTTGCGGAACTAACGCCTTTAAACGTTTACTCTCAATACCAAAGCGCGCCATTAAATCGGCCTGATTTTCTACTTTAGCCTTTACCGTCTGCTGCCATAAATTCTTTTTTAGTGGTTCACTAGCATTTAGTTGTTCCCGAAATCTCTCTGATTGTAAAGTATGACCATCTAAAGGTAACATCAGGCCTGTTGGCATGTGTTTTTCATCACAACTAATCAATGCTGCGTTTCGCTCAAGCAAAGCTGACATCAAAGCATGAGTTATTGTAATTCGCGGATTATCCAACAAAACAACACCAATATCTTCAATTGGCACTGAGCCTAACTCATTTTTTGTTTTTGGCTCTGATACTTTTAATTGCTGTTGCTGCTTATGCAAATAAGCAGGATTACCAAAGTAAAGGGTACGTTTAATCATAGTAAGCTGATTTCTGTTGGCTATTTACTAATACGAAAAACCAAGCCCTTGGTACTAAAGCAATTGTCAAAATAGACAGATTACTTGACCAATTAATCTAATACTTTGATTAACACCCCACTGCTCCTATTTTTATCATTAGAAACAGTGGGTGCTTATTTTACTCTCCAACCTTAACAATATGACCTAAATGATTAGTTCTGACTTTTATTAAGTTTTTTAGCCCTTGCGTATTCTGAATTCTCTTATAAGCTGTATCTACCAATGCTTTCTTCACTTCTACTGTCGTTTCAAGATGATGTCGAAACCAATAATCTTTGCTACCAATCTTCTGCACCCTAAACAGATACTTACTAATTACACTACGATTATCAGGATTTAGCAAGTCAATCTCAAGCGGATCAAAATCGTCGGATGGAAACACAAACATCTCGTTTTGTTTCATGGAAAACAAAAACTCCCAACCGATGGGGTGTTCCTTATTGATGATTGGACTATCTGCATTAACCCGGCCAACAGCTTCATAAAACGACACTACTTCCTCCTGTAGCTTCCCATTTTCGTCACGATAAATTGCCACATGGTGGTTATTTCCTGTACTAACAAAGTCCACTGCAATTTCGCGCCCCTGCTCATCCATCATAACTTCTCCCAGATGATTTTTCTTACAATGTAAAGCCTCAGCATTATTAATACCACTGATTGTAACACGTTTAATAGCAATTCCTTTTTCTTTATTCAACCAAATAGGGTTTTGATCCAGATTAGAAAAAGCTTCTTTAGTATCATTACCAAACTGTTGTAATCGTCTTTCTAATATTCCCCTTACCGCACGATCAATTACCTTTTCCATACTCTTAAAATCAGGAACAAACTGCTTAGAATTTGGATTGGATCCTACAATCTCTTTTCTAATGGTGTAATTATCTTCCAACCAAACCACTTTAACCTTTTCGGGCACCACCTCACCTGCTTTAGTAACCACAGGATTCTTTGCAGGACTATTTTTCCCGCCAAAAGCCTTTTTAGGATTATTATCAAACTCATTTAAGCGAGCCAACACGGCATCTTTATAAGCCTTCTTCGAAATCTTTTTAGCCATTGCTGCATCAAAGGATGCACCCACCTTTACTAATTTAGTAGCGTACTGTTGCATTTTACCATAAACCGTTTCTTTATGGAGCTGGCCACGCGGTGTTAATGCTGTTTGAATAACATCACTACCTTTTACTTTATTTCTGTTACGTGTTACTACCTTGTTTTTTGCTTTGTGCGAAATTAGAATAGACTCAAGGTGCTGTTTAACAACTGTCCTGAAAAACGGTATAGGTTCCTTAAACACGCGTTTACCATCGGTATTTTTTGTTGTCTCTTTATTTTCTATCGCAATTATATTACTGCGCTTTTTATCTTTTTCATTTTTACGGGCATTAAGATTATTCAGATACTGAATGTGATTGTGTTTTGTAAATGCTACGGTTAATGCATCCATGGCATGGTGCCTGTGGTCATTACGCTTTGTCCAATCTGTTATCTGCTCAATTTTTTGCCCATCCTTACGTTCTTCAACATGCGTCATTCCAAGGGCTCGATATTTCTCCATATTGAGTTCTTTCATCACATTAATCAAACCCCAATCTTCACGCAAGCGAGCTGTTATTGAGCCGGTAGTCGAGACAACTGTTTCGCAAAGTTCAAACAGCATCTCTTTGGCCTTTTTAGCGATATACTGACTTTCTCTTAAATCTCTCTCAATAAAGCCTTCTCCAATATCTTCAGCCTTTTTACAAAGTTTTAAATATTTGGCTTTAGAGATATGACCATTGTTGTAGTAATCCTCCACGCGTGCCACATAAGCATCAGCAACATTTGCTCCAAACTTGTTTTTTATGTAATCATAAGCAGTTTCTTCCCCTTTATCTATATTCAGCTTTTTGAACTCTAACGTTTTATTGGAGAAGCTATCATCAAACAATCGTGCTTTAGGAATGATGTGCTCAATATCCACTTCTTTTGAAAACAACTGTGAAGGAGAAATATATGTATTTGTATAGAGCGTTTTGTAACCATTCATTTCCAACTCTTTATACAAACGGTATCGAATGATATCGTTACGGCTGGGATTTTTAATTCCAAATGATTTTTGCAATTCTTTACGGTATTTCTCATGCTCAGAATGTGCTTTATTAATAGCACTCGTCAATTCAGCCCTTTCTTTCGCATTTTTCTTTAACTCTCGAGACAGCTCAATGCGTATTTCATCAGGTTTGCCCATATTGGGGCTTTCAATGATTGAATTAACAACATTAACTAATTGATTAAGTATCTTTTCCACAACTGGATTTCGCAAACTATTTTTAGGCAATAACTCCAACTTGTCTTTTAAAATCCTTTTCGCATTCTCTTCTTTGGTAAGCGAAGCTGAATGGTTGTATCCAGCCAGTTCACACGCTTTACAGTATGAACTTTCCTTTATGTACGGAAAAATTTTGGAAATGGCTTTTGTACTTAGGCTGGCGTAATCATCCTGAAACTGCACATTAGCCAAATATTGTGTCCATTCTTTTTTAAATCCATACTTATCATTCAGCTTTTGATACAGGGCATCCATTCCAGTTTTGGATTTATCACCCTCATATGAATAAAGCAAGTGCCACAATTGATAATACTCCTGTTTCTCTAACGCTTTTTTATCAAGCAAAGCATCAAACTTCAAAATGGATGAATTAATATTCAAATGCTTAAACAGTTCTTTTACTTTATCATAGACAGTTTTAGCATCATCACTTTTCAAATTCAATTCATACCCTTCGTGCTCAATAATTTTGGCAAAGGCAGCATATAGCGCATTATTAGTTGTATTACCTTTTAACTCAGTATAATTTAAATCATAGTCATTAACTGTGTAGCCAAGTAGCTTTAATATCTCTTTTTTTGATAGTTTCTCCTTAATATTTAGTTCTTCAAAAAGCACCTGCTTATCTTCCAACGATAGTTCAACCCCTTCTTTTGCATCTTTGGCTTTCAGTAAGACATGAGACAAATCGTGCCATATACGATATTCCTGAAATAAAGGTGATGACTTTGGACATACTCTTGATCCAATTGTTTTTAGCTTCCTTTTTCCATCAACTGCAACCTCTTTTTGTTTGCTTTCAAACTCACAAAAACTAATCAATCCTTTTTGTGATTTCAAACGACGCTGATAGAAAATGACTACATCGCGTACCTCCTCTTTAAGTTCATCACTGAGTTCGGCGTGATATTTCTTTTGTGTTTCCCATATCTGCTCGAACTCATCCAGGTAATCCTGTCTGTAAAAAACTTGATTTTTAAGCGATGTATGTGGATTCGCTTGTAGTTGTCTGTACAAATACTCACCAACAGTTTCCTTATTAAAATACAACTCCTTACTTCTGTCACTAATTGCCCCCAAATAGCCACTACTATTATTCAGGTTATTATTTATTTCTGTAATAACATAGGCCACTTGTTCAATTGATAGCTGCTGATTAATGGCATTGCTACGCCACTGATAGGCTTGTAGCTTTATTTCGTTCCGCTTGCCTTTATTTTCGGCCGTATAAATACCTTTTATGGCTAAAAAGCGCTTTCGGGTATTTTGTTGACCTTGCCCTTCAATTGCCTTATATAATTCCACATCAAGGATTTCAGGGTAATACTGCTGTTGACATTGCCATACTTTATCCAATTCGTTCTGCAAATCGGAGCGATAAAAATCAGGCAAATTCGCTTTATCCTGCTCTAACTGCTGGAAGCAGTATTGTCCTGGTGTTAATTGATTCTCGTATAAATACTTTGCAACATCCATCCCATCAATCAACTGCCCCGATTCTTCGTCACTTTTGGTTTTTCTGCTACTTTTATATCCACGCTTTTTATTTAAAGCTAAAAGCACCCGCGCAAACTCATCCAATTCTATTCGATGTTGGGCTCCTATTGCCCTTAGCTTCAAGGTTTCAAAAGTTGTAGCATTACCATTCTCCGTCAACACCACTTCATTTGTTATAAGCTTATGCTTTTTTAATAATTGTATTAGGTTTTCTCTTCGCTGTTTAAATCGTTGTAAATTACGACGCATACTACGTTTTAAAGTACGATCAGCATTTACACTCAACGTCCGTCCTTTTTCAAAATCTGTTTGCTCATCGGTCGATAATGGATTAACTCTAACACCCAAATCTATTATTACTGAATGTTCACTTTCTTTTTCTGCTTCGTGAACAAATGCCCACCCAATTGAAGTGGTTCCTAAGTCGAGTCCTAATATTTTTTTCATTAAATATATTTTAGAGTTAATCAAAGTAACTAGTATGACCAATATAATAAAACTTAGACAATAGTATAGTAATTGTGATTAACTGGATTATGAAATTTGGATATAAAAAATGGAAAATATATATTTGAAATACAATTTGAGCAATTCACAATAAGGATTATTCCGTTGTGAAAACATTTAGCTGCCTCGACTATCTTCGGGGCTTTTTTACCTTACCCCCTGCTACCACGCCAGTCCCTTCACATGATGCTTCAAATAATTTATACCACAAACCAGATTATTAAATTCAATTTTTGAGACTGTCTATTATAGCGGTAACTAAAAAGAAGAATTATCACATCAATAGTGTCTACTTAATACTATTAACAGCTTGCTTGATAGACTCTATCGCCTCCTCATCCCGATAAACATTAAAAACGGTATCCAGCTGACCGGCCACCTCCATATCAATATTATTGGTTGCTTTAAGGTATCTTAATTGAAGGTCACTGTCTCTTAAGTTTTGGTTCTCATAAATCAAATAAAAACAGAAAGAAGCCGCAATTGCAAACAGTACCTGAAAAGCAAAGATTTTAATAGTCTGAAGTTTTCGTTTGTGAAGACTTCGCTTCATCTCATCCATAGATAACACAAGCGCGTTAGCCTGCTCATCTATTTTCGAAAGTACCTGCTTGTTTTCTTTAGATAACTTGTCTGTTGAAGCATTTAATACACCATCCATTGAATCTAAAATGAAGTCTACAACGTATTCAATCTTTAACGTTTTCTTCTTTCGTTGTTCTATATCATCAAGAATTGTGGCTCTCGCCTGTTCCTGGTTAAAGTTAAGATCGTCCAATTTCTCATCCATTAAAGCCATCTTCTCTTTGATTTCTTCAAACATGGCTGTAGTCATTTCATTCTTTGTCATAGCTTAAGGAATTATAGTCTAGGGCCAAATCGCCGTTTCTTGTTTTTGAATCGATTCTGTTTTTTGATTTTATTTTGCTGCTCATGTGAGCTATGCAGATAATCGGGATTGAGCAACTCTGCACCTATCCTCAAAGCGCTAAAGGTTTTAGAATCTAACTTTTCTGAGAAGGATTGTGATGCTTTATGTGCATTGCAATACAACTGGTAATTGATTTTGGAGTAACTGAATTGCCGATCCACCTTGGAGCCGTTAAAACTCAACTCGTCCTTTCGAAAGCTGACACCTTGAACTTCATCGGTCTGCCCTTTGTATTTGTAATGAATGGTAATTCCTTTTTCACTGAGTCGATGTTCCAGTTCCTTCCAGTTCTTACATCGGGGGATGGATTGCTTTAAGGCTTCATAGATTTCATATTTGGTTTTATCGGCTCCCTTCAAGCGATGTATTTTAACCTGCTCCTTGCCTTTAGCAAAATAGAGCTGATATTCTCGGGTGAGTTTCTTACATATACCTTCACTTCGTATCCGGTCATTTTTATCCGAAATGGTCTTGCCATTGAAGTCCACCCGATTGATGATTAAATGAATGTGTGGATGCTCCTTATCGTAATGCCGGGCAATCAGGTATTGTGTTTGTTCCATATTCATCTTGGCCATGTAAGTTTGGGCAATTTCTACCATCAGGTCATTGGTGAGTCTAGCTTTATCCTTAACAGAGAAATCCAGCGAAATATGATAGACCGGTTTAGTGATGCGCTTATTGAGCTCTACCTGACTGTTAAAACTCTTAATAATGGATTCTGCTTCTTTTAACCGTAAACCTTCCGCGTGCAACGGCTCCGTTCCTTTCTTTTTATCCAGAACATAGTTAACCACACCTCGAAAGCTTTTCCCTTTAACAATTTTGGCTATCATGCTAGAGTTGGTTTAACAGTTGGTCTATCTGTTCGGCCAGGTCCAAGTATTCAGTCCTGGCATTATCGTAACCAACAGCATTAGCCTTTCTGGCTATTTGATTCAGATTATTGGCCATTCCGCAAAGTTGACGAATGAGCGCTTGATGCTCAGGGTTAAGTCTCTCTTTGACTGAACTAGTATGAATACATTGTCGCATGTACTCGCTGTTGGTCATGCCTGCTAATCGGGCCTTTGACTTTAAGGTGTAGTAATCCTCTGTGGACATTTTCACATCCACTTTGTACTTCTTCTTTTGAGAAGCGCTTAAACGAGGACGTCCACCTTTATTCATCATTTTTTGCATTGCTTTATTTAGACCAACGGGATGCTTTTCAGGGTTTTGGTCGCACCAAAACATAAACTTGCTAATAGCTTCGCTTAAGAGACCAACCTTAATAGCTCACAATAAATTCGCTTGTCTTAAAATTGAATTTTACATCTTCATTTGCATATACTGAGGCCTTTTTACATGCGTAAGCCACCCATATTTAAAGGTCATGGTTTGGCAAAAGGAAGCGGAATAAAAAGCCTCGTGCGCTGGGAAGAGAAATCAATTCAAATAGATTTTGAGCGGACAGAGCAAAGGACTTGTATTTTGCGGCACGCAATAATACCAAGCTATTTGCTGTCGGGCCTGTGCGATGGGAAAGAAAATGTCTTTGATTGATTTTGGCGCGTTTATGCCGAACGCTTTTGCGTCAAACCATGACCGGTCACATCTTTGCTGAAGCATGTATAAAAAGGCATGGCTTTTAAATAATTCTTTGAGTTTCATATGGGTAGTTTATGAGTGTTATTTTACCTCATTAAATTACCAACACGCTTATTACTAAACAATAAGCAAAACACTACAAATCAATTCAAATTGTATGATTTTCTGAATCTGGACGTCATTTTTCAAAAAACTAACGTAAACAATTAAAAATTATCTTCTAGCAAAAAGAGGGTATAAAACTATCAAATTTCTACCGCCCATTTCTCCCTCCTCCTTCTAAAATTAATAGCCCTTTCTTCTCCCGCAAGGGTAGATGAACGCCATCCAAACATGTCGACCTTGCAGTGAGCGAAAGTTCTATTCTTCATTCTTTCGGAGGAGCGATACACTATACGGCAGAAACAATATAAAGAGACAATTACAACACGGCATTCGCCCTGTTATTTTCTTTTGTGAGGGAGCTCTGTCTATTGGCAGAAATAAATGTAGGAAAATACCTCAAAAAGGTGTTTCAAATGCACCCAAATTGTGTTAAATTTCATTAAATCTGACACTTACAAGTGTTAAGTGCAAATTAAGTGCAAATCAAAAAAAGGTTACAATCTTTCGACTGTAACCTCTTGATAATGAAGTGGGCCCACCTGGGCTTGAACCAGGGACCCCCTGATTATGAGTCAGGTGCTCTAACCAACTGAGCTATAGGCCCGGCTTTATAAGGTGTTATACCTTTTCAGCGGATGCAAAAATAGTTAAGAATTTTTTATTATCAAATAGATTATTCAATATTTTATTGTGTTTTGCTAAGCTCTCAGTGGGCTTACGCATTGTAATTATCATTAGTCTTCTGTAATTTAGATGGCTACGATAAATGAATGAGATTATGAAGAAGGAAATAAAATACAGAATAGTATTTGCTTTGTTGGGCGTCTTAATGTTATGTACTGCTTGTCTGCCAGGTGGTGGTAATTATTCTCCCGAATATCCGGCGGGTTTTTTCACGGGTATCTGGCATGGTTGGATCGCACCAATATCTCTTGTACTCAGTATTTTTAATAAGGATATTACGCTTTACGAATCCTTTAATACCGGTTGGTGGTACGATTTTGGTTTTTACATGGCTATTATTTCCGGTTTTGGCAGTCTTAGACTTATCCGTAATAAAACACGCTGAGTAGGCCAGCGGCCTCTTTTTAATAGTGGCCTCAACCTATGTGAAGATGTGTTCCTATCTTAATATTTTTGCGGAATCGTTTATCAGGCTGCTTAAAATCACTATCTTGTGAGTGTGGGGCAGTCATTGTGTGAGAAAGATGAATAGGAGTATCTCCTGAAATCGCTGGCGCATGAATCATTTCATTCCTAAGAAACAGTCATTTTTAAACTTGCCAGGCAGCGTGTGCATTGATACAATGATTTGCACACATAATGGGCTACACTCCTATCCTCCTGTTAGCCAAACTCATTTACTAACTATAACTACTTTTCTATGGAATTAATTTTTTGGTTTATACCGTTTGCTTCGGTTTTAGCATTGGTATTCGCGTGGATCTTCTTCAAAACCATGATGAAAGAGTCAGAAGGTACTGATAGGATGAAAGAGATAGCTCAGCACGTACGGGAGGGAGCCATGGCCTATCTTTCGCGTCAGTACAAGGTGGTAGGCATCGTTTTTCTGGTTCTGTTTATCATCCTTACCATTCTGGCTTTTATTGGTGTTCAAAATCCTTTTGTGCCGGTTGCTTTTCTTACAGGTGGTTTCTTTTCGGGCTTGTGCGGATTTTTGGGGATGAAAACCGCCACTTTTGCCTCGGCACGCACGGCTCATGGGGCATCTTTTTCACTCAATCGGGGTTTGAAAGTTGCCTTTCGCAGTGGCGCTGTCATGGGGCTTGTCGTAGTGGGCTTTGGGCTGATTGATATAGCGCTATGGTACTACCTGTTAAACCATATTTATGATCATAACATTTTTGGATTGGGACTTGCAATTGCCGAGGAGGTGCAATTAATGGGTGCCTGGTCTGCCGATTTTGTGAATAATGCAGACTGGACACATGCCAAGATGGTACATATCACCACCACCATGCTTACTTTCGGTATGGGAGCTTCCACACAGGCTTTGTTTGCCCGTGTGGGCGGAGGTATTTATACCAAAGCAGCTGATGTGGGTGCCGATTTAGTTGGGAAAGTAGAAGCAGGTATCCCCGAGGATGATCCACGTAACCCGGCAACCATAGCCGATAATGTGGGTGATAATGTGGGCGACGTGGCCGGTATGGGCGCCGACCTGTATGAGTCCTATTGTGGTTCTATACTCGCCACCGCAGCACTTGGTGCTGCTATATCGATGAATTCTGGTGCTTTTAATGAAAAAACCATTATCGCCCCGATGATTGTAGCCGCTATAGGCATTATCTTCTCCATTTTAGGTGTATTTATGGTACGTACCCGTGAAGATGCTTCGGCAAAGAATCTATTAAATTCGCTGCTGGTAGGTACGGCTGGTTCATCTGTATTAATCCTCGTAGCCATTGCTGCAATGGCCTATCTTGGTTGGTTTGGATGGGGTATTTTTGGTGCGGTGGTGGCCGGTCTGCTGGCGGGTATCATCATTGGGCAAGGCACTGAATATTATACATCCGATGGCTATAAACCCACACAGGGCATTGCCAAACAGGCACTTCAAGGACCTGCAACCACCATTATTGATGGCGTGGCCGTGGGTATGTATTCCACCTGGATTCCTGTGGTAACTATTGTGGCGGGTATCATTGCTGCTTTTGGTTTTGCCGGGGGCTTCACCAATTTTAGTGAAGGGGTGTACGGTATTGGCTTTGCCGCAGTGGGTATGCTCTCAACGTTGGGTATCACCCTGGCCACTGATGCCTTTGGACCCATTGCTGATAATGCCGGCGGTAATGCTGAGATGGCCGAATTGCCCAAGGAAGTGCGTGAGCGCACCGATGCTCTCGATATGTTGGGTAATACCACAGCTGCCACAGGTAAGGGCTTTGCCATAGGATCGGCCGCATTAACCGCTATGGCACTGCTGGTAGCTTATATGGAGGAAGTGCGTATATGGCTGAAAAAAGTACCGGAGCTGGGAGATCATTTTATTGCGGTGACAGGTGCTGAGAGTTTAACCAAGGCTACCATTCAGAACTTTGTTGATTATTATGAGTTGAATGTGTTTAATCCACTAATGCTGGCAGGTTTGTTTATCGGTGCCATGATGGCCTTCTTGTTCTGTGCCATGACCATGAAGGCGGTAGGACGTGCAGCCGGTGCCATGGTGGATGAGGTGCGTCGTCAGTTTAAGGAGATACCCGGTATCCTGGAGGGGACAAGTAAGCCCGAGTATGCCAAGTGCGTGGCCATTTCAACCAAAGGAGCCCAACGCGAAATGATGTTGCCTTCTATCCTGGCCATTGCTGTTCCTATCATCGTAGGTATTGTATTTGGTGTTGCCGGGGTGATCGGCTTGCTCATGGGCGGCTTGGTAACCGGCTTTACCCTGGCGGTGATGCTTAATAATTCAGGTGGTGCCTGGGACAATGCCAAGAAATACATTGAGAAAGGACATTATGGAGGTAAGGGCAGCGAAGCCCATAAGGCCGGTGTTGTGGGCGACACGGTGGGTGATCCCTTCAAAGATACTTCAGGCCCATCTCTGAATATCCTTATCAAATTAATGACTATGGTTTCTGTGGTTATGTCTGGCCTGACGGTGATTTACTCGCTGTTTTAAGCTGGGTTTAATTGGCTTTATTTTA
This sequence comes from Carboxylicivirga longa, assembly GCF_050589825.1. Taxonomy (NCBI): domain Bacteria; kingdom Pseudomonadati; phylum Bacteroidota; class Bacteroidia; order Marinilabiliales; family Marinilabiliaceae; genus Carboxylicivirga; species Carboxylicivirga longa. The sequence continues at coordinate 22,585 of NZ_JBNGOZ010000031.1, forward strand.
ATCTTTTTCATTAGGCAGAGAGATGTTTCGGTTTCAACATCTCTCTCCTATCTTTACTTTTTTTCTCAAATCCTGCCTGGTAGAGCTTTATGTAACGCTTCTCTCTTACAAGGCATTTATAAGAACGGTTCCGTAAAGAGTTTAATAATATGGAACCTTCAAATTCTACTAATTGTACTTTATATATGAGAAATATATACCTTATCGGGCTGTATTTATTCGTTTTTAACGGCTTGTTCGCCCAAACAAATGAGGGTCGAAAAACCCTTTTGTCCGTGCATGCTGGTGTGGGCGCGGCCAACTTTATAAATGCAGAGGCGCCACACAAGCTTATTAGTCCCTCCTATAACTATGTGTTGATACCTTTTTCTGTTTATGACGAATGGCAGTATGAGCCTCGTTTTTTGAAGGATATGCGATACGATTTTGTGGTGGGCCTGGGTATCGAACATTATTTCAAGCCCACATGGTCTTTATCACTGTCTCTGAACTATGAAGGGAAGGGAATTGCCCTGGATAACGTTTATGAAGAAGTTCACACAGATGCGGAGCCTATGTGGATGATGCAAGAGCACCATACAATGGAGGTGAGTAATCATTATCTCGTATTACCGATGGCAGTGCGTAAGTACATCACCGCAGACAATCGATTTTATGTACAGGGTGGTGCTTATTTGGCCTACCTGCTCAACAATCGTGTAGATATTGATATGGAAGGTGCTGTTCGAAGCAATTTTTTAACGGGAGACGATTATCAGTATGTGCAAGATCAACCTATTGATGCCAGTTATGCAATGGTTGTTAATGAAGACTATTTTGTAAATGAACAAACTCAGCAATGGGATTACGGCCTTGTTGCGGGTGCCGGTTTCAATCAAGCTCTCTCTTCCAGGCTCTTTCTGAATGTGGATTTACTCCTAAGTTTCGGTTTACGGTCTTTGGATGCTGTGTACAACAATGACTATAAAACCACCATGTCCCCTTCGCTCAATGGTTATAAGAAGGGTATTCAGTCCGGCAATTACTACGGATTTAATTCATCGGCCAAAAATTTTAGTGCCGTGCTTACGGTTGGCTTAGGATGGCAACTTTGATAAGCCCTTGCCTATTTTTTCAGCGCTTCGGCGCCACCAACTATTTCCAGTATCTCGGTGGTGATGGCTCCCTGACGTGCTTTATTATACTGTAGCTGTAATTCACCCAGCATTTCGGTAGCATTATCGGTGGCTTTGTGCATGGAGGTCATGCGGGCGCCATGCTCTGAGGCCAGCGATTCGAGAATAACGCGGTAAAACATGGTTTTAAGAGCATCGGGAATTACACGCTTAATAAAAGTGGGTACGTCTGGTTCAATTATGTAGTCGCTAGAAAGGATCTGGGCCTCCTCGGCATTGGGCAATTCCATGGGCAGGAATTGCTCAGAGCGCATAATTTGCACAGCGGCATTCTTGTACTCGTTGTATACGAGCACGATGCGGTCGTATTTCTCGGTGGCAAAGGCGTTCATAAGCTCACTTGCTATGTCAATCACCTTATCAAAGTTAAGATGCGTATAAACTTCGTTATGATCTTGTATGACCCTGTAGCCTCTTTGTTTCAATACCTTTTGTACTTGCTTGCCAATGGCCAATATATCTACTTTGCCAAGAGTATTCTGTGCCCTGAAATTCACTTTACAGAGCCTTTCTACTTCTTTAATTACATTGGTATTGAAAGCGCCGCACAGGCCACGGTTAGATGCAATGGGCACAATGAGAATGTTATGAGGTGGACGTACTTTTGACCAGATCACCTCAAAGTTATCTTCGAGTGCGCCGGATAGTTTATAGATAATGCCGGCCAAACGATCTACAAAAGGACGTATGTGGGAAATGTCGTCCTGAGCTTTCTTAAACTTGGCTGCCGATACCATTTTCATGGCACTGGTAACCTGTCGTGTCGTCTTTACCGAGTTAATCCGAATACGTATGTCCTTTAAGCTTGGCATAATGGTCTATTCTTCACTTAGGTATTTATGGGCAATATCACTGGCAATTGCCTCTAGCTTGGTGGTTACATCATCGTTATAAGTGCCGTTTTTGATGGACTGCAACAAGTCGGGGTGATGCAGCTCGAGTCTTTCGATAAATTCTTTTTTCCATTCTTTCACTGCACTTATCGGTACATCCTTCAATAGTCCTTTGGTACCACAGTAGATTAATGCTACCTGTTCTTCTACTTTTATGGGATGGTACTGTTGCTGCTTCAGTAACTCCACATTCTTACGGCCCTTGTCAAGCACCAGCATGGTGGCCGGATCCAGGTCAGAACCAAATTTGGCAAAGGCCTCCAATTCGCGGTATTGAGCCTGATCAAGCTTGAGGGTGCCCGCCACTTTTTTCATGGGTTTGATCTGTGCACTTCCGCCAACGCGCGATACAGAGATACCAACGTTAATAGCTGGTCGCACACCTGCGTTAAAGAGGTCACTCTCAAGGAATATCTGACCGTCGGTAATGGAGATTACATTGGTGGGTATGTAGGCCGATACATCGCCTGCCTGTGTTTCAATAATGGGCAATGCTGTTAGTGACCCTCCCCCTTTTACATGACCATGCAGCGATTCAGGAAGGTCGTTCATGTGTGCAGCAATCTCATCTGACTCAATAATTTTAGCTGCTCGCTCCAGTAGGCGGCTGTGCAGATAGAAAACATCACCCGGATAGGCTTCGCGCCCAGGGGGCCGACGCAGTAAAAGGCTTACTTCGCGGTAAGAAACGGCCTGTTTGGAAAGGTCATCATAAACGATGAGAGCGGCGCGCCCTGTGTCACGAAAGTACTCACCTATGGCAGTGCCCGAGAAGGGTGCATAGAATTGCATGGCCGAAGGGTCGGCAGCTGGTGCAGATACCACAGTGGTATATTCCATGGCGCCATGCTTCTGCAAAGTGTTTACGATTTGAGCTACCGTACTTCCTTTCTGTCCCACGGCCACATATATACAAAAAACCGGCTTTCCCTCCTCGTAGAACGAGCGTTGATTAATAATGGTGTCGATGGCAATTGCTGTTTTGCCCGTTTGACGATCCCCAATAATCAATTCTCGCTGACCACGGCCTATGGGTGTCATGGCATCAATAGCCAGCAGCCCTGTTTGCAAAGGTTCTTTAACCGGCTGACGATAGATTACCTGTGGGGCTTTGCGTTCCAGGGGCATTTCAAAGACAGAACCTTGTATGGGACCTTTTCCGTCGATGGGCTCACCAATTGCATTGATCACCCGGCCAACAAGCCCTTCTCCCACATTGATGGAGGCAATGCGTCCGGTTCGTTTTACCAGGTCACCCTCTTTAACGGCCTGTGCACTGCCAAAAAGCACAACTCCAACATTGTCCTGCTCCAGGTTAAGCACCACCCCCATACACGACTCCAGTTCCACCAGTTCGTTAGACTTCACATTGGTAAGGCCAAATACGCGGGCTATGCCATCGCCTACTTGCAACACGGTGCCCACCTCCTCAAGGTCGGTGGCTGTTTGGAAGCCGGCGATCTGCTTTTTTAATAAATCCGATACTTCAGCGGGTTTTATGGTATCCATGCGAAATTCAATTTAATGTGTTTAACTCAGCAATTGCCTTTTTATTTTTTTCAGTTTTGAACTCATGCTTGCATCGGCCATCTTACCATCTACCATAAGAATGAAACCGCCTAGTAGTTCAGGCTTCACTTTTATAGTTAATTCAATAGATGCCCTTAAATGGTCATGCAGGAATTGCTTTAGCGCCTGAAACTGTGAATCGTTCAATGCGATAGCCGTAAACACGGTAACTGTTTTAATGCCTTTATCACTTTTATAAAGTTCTACGACCTGCCTGCTGATATCTTCGAGCAAAACCTCGCGTTTGTTGGTAATGAGCAAATCCACCAGATTCCGTGAATTGATAGAAATAGCCCCGTCTAACACCGAGTGAAAGGCCTTTCTCTTTTGTCCAGGTTTAATTACAGGACTATACAATAATTCAATAAACCCCTCGGCTTCCTTACAGTAGTTTAGTAGTAACTTCATATCCTGATACACGTCATCAAGCACCTGCTGCTCCTGGGCGAGCATAAAAAGCGCTTTGGCGTATCGGTTGGCTATTAAACTTCTGTTCATTTGTTTATGTTAGCAATTGTTTTAACTCCCTTATTCAAAAGGATTAAAGCTTCCCTGATGTATTACCTGACTTAATTAAAGTTAACCTCGTGCAAGTATTTATCAATAATGGCCTGCTGCTTATCGCTTGCCTTTAACTCTTCTTCCAGCAGTTTGCCGGCAATGTCCACCGAAAACTCAGCTACTTTTTCTTTCAGTTGAAGGATGGCTTCATCTTTCTCGCGCTTGATCTGAAGGCGGGCAGTGGTAATGATCTTATCTGCTTCCTCCTGTGCTTTGTTCTTTGCATCCTGCAACATTGTTTGTTTTAATTCCCGTGCTTGTTTTATCAGGGCTTCGCGCTCTACCTTGGCTTCGTTCATAATCGCTACCTTGGTGGCTTTTATGTCCTCCACCTCCGCTTTGGCCTTTTCGGCAGCTGCCAGCGCATACTCAATGGTTTCCTCGCGCGACTTAACGGCGTGCAATATCGGTTTCCAGGCATAGCGTTTTAGGATAAAAACCAATAGCCCAAAGGTAATGGCAGACCAAAATACCAAGCCAGGATCTGGTGTTAAAAATCCCATAATCCTTTTGTTTTATTAACCGTTCATCCAGACTACTACGATGGCAAACAAGGCGGCGCCCTCAATAAGTACCGCAGCAATAATCATTGCTGTTTGTATTTTAGAGCTTATCTCGGGTTGTCGTCCCATCGCCTCCATGGCACTTGATGCTATGCGACTAATACCATAGGCTGCTCCAATAATAATTAAGCCGAGTCCAATTGTGGTTAATGATAAACCTTCCATATGATTACTGTTTATAGATTAGTTTTAATGTTCTTCGCTTTTTACGGCCATGCCTATAAACAAAGCCGATAAGAGTGTGAATATATATGCTTGTAATGCTGCTACTAATAATTCCAACATAAACATCATGAGCCCCATTAGTATTGAGGCAGGAGCAATAGCCAGTGACTTCATGACAAAGATTAATGACATAAGACTCAGGATGATGATATGACCGGCCGAGATGTTGGCAAATAAACGAATCATCAAGGCAAATGGTTTTGTGAACAGCCCAACAAACTCTATGATGGCAAGCAAAGGGCGTATTGCAATGGGTGCGCCCGGCATCCAGAAGATGTGTGCCCAATAGCTTTTTGAGCCGTTGAGGTTGGTTACAAAAAAGGTGATGAGTGCCAGCACCATGGTCAATGAGATGTTTCCTGTGAGGTTGCTTCCGCCCGGAAAGAATGGGATTAAGCCGATGAGGTTATTAATCCATATAAAAAAGAAAAGGGTGAGTAGGAAGGGCAGGAATTTATCTGCTTTCTCTTTTTCCATCTGCTCATAGGCTATGTCATCGCGCACGAATAATATCAGGGGTTCCAGAAAGGACTGTATCCCTTTGGGTGCGCCTGCTTCTTTGCGGTAAAGTTGCGCTGCCCTTGTAAAAAGCCCAATGATTATTAGAACGCTGATCCACATGGAAGCTACATTCTTGGTGATGGAAAGGTCGAAGGGTTTTTCGTTTAATACCTCATGCTTATCATCGAAGTTCAGGGTGCCTTCGGCATCGGTTTTATAGATCTTTCCGTGGTAGAGGCTGTAATAGTTTTTGCCTTGCTGAACAGTTTTTTTGCCGTGGTCAAAAGCTGAAGACATAAACAGCTGCAGGCCATCATCAATAAGGATGATGGGTAAGGGAATGGTGATATCTGTTTTTTGACCTTCACTATTGTTGTAAGAAATTACATGCCACTCATGGGCATCTGCAATATGATGCATAATCATTGCCATGGGATCAAATTCCTCTTCGGAATGAGTCTCCACAGTATCGGAGGCATATGTGCTATACGGTAGCACACATAGCGTCAGTACTGCAAATAGTAGTTTTATCGTTTGCTTCAAGCGGTTTGCAGTTTATGATTCGTATTTCAGTATGCGAATTTTAATGATTATGTCCGCCATTGATAAGTGCGAAATAGTTCATTAAACAACAATAGTATATCTCTTTTGTTTTCAGAGGCCTGAGGATTTAAGAAAAGAAACAGATATACAAAAAGGAAGGATAGCTTTAAGTTTAACATTATCAAGAAGATAAAGCTAATGCTGTTGAGGGTTTTTAGAATGCCTGCAAATGCGTAATAAAAAAGAAGGTAGGTGCCCGACAGAAATCAAGCAGGCCCTCACCTTCTCTGTTTATTTTAGTAAAGTGCTGCCCATGGTTCTGATGTCAGTATTCTGGCAGCAGGTCTTTTAAAGGGATAAGCAAGACCTAGTGAGTACGCGGAGTAGGGGTGTTATTTTTTGCCATTTGATGGGGCGGTACCCGCAGGTGTTACTTTATCATCCATATTGCAAGTGCCGGTGAATACAGCGCCTGGTTCAATGGAAAGTTTACTTGTTTTAACATCGCCATGCAGTTTGCTGGAGGCTTTGAGCGATAATAGCTCGGTAACGGTCAGTTTTCCATCGAATGAGCCGTAAATATCACAGTTAGTGCATTTCACTTCGCCGGTAACAATGCCGTTTTGTCCCACCAATACCTTTCCCTTAGAGATAATGTTACCATCGATGGAGCCATCAATTTTAATATCTCCGTTGGTCTCAATATCACCTTTGATTTTGGTGCCTGGCCCAATCATGTTGGGTAGTTTATTTTCCGTATCGAAATTCTTAGCCATTTTCCTGTTGTTAGTTTTAAGAATAAAGCAAATATAGATATTTTATGCTTATTCGTCTTATTTATTATCTACCAGAGCTTTTAATTTTTGGAGCTGACGGGTCTTGTTAACTTGCCTTAGCTCACGTGCCGTTGCTGTGTAATAGGTGTGTGATCCAATAAATTCATATTGTTGCTGATTCCACTCTTTAATACTCATTTTTCCGTTGTAAGTGTTCAGCTCTTTATATAATTTGTCGGAAAGGGAGATAAAATCGGCTCGACCCAAATAGTCCAAATCGGCATCTTTTAAAATACGCTCCAGGTAGTTTCGTGGCTTGTTTTCGTGGCGAGTGGCATTAATTAGTTCAACAACCTGTTCAATCTGATCATCTTCATATTTAAAGCCAGGTAGTATTTCCTTAGTAAATTTAATGCTATTGTCTTCATGATTGTCATATTCCACTAAAAAGCCTACATCGTGCAGCAATGCTGCCGTTTTAAGTAGAAGCAGGTCTTCCGAGCTAACCTTTTCTCCGCGGGCAAGAATCTCCACGCGGGTTAGTACATCTTTGGTATGGGCTCCGTTGTGGTACTGTATATTTTCAGACAGCTCATTGTTCAGTTTGTTCAAAATAAATGTTTCCAAATCGCCCAGGCGTATGTGTTGAAGCTTTATACGAAATTTTCGGTTGGGCAACGCCCCTGTTTCATCAGCCGATAGTTCCGGTTTTAGGCGCCGTACGAAGTACATATCTGTTTCGCCTTTATATTTTACAGGCATCTTACCGCGATAGTCGCAAATGAAAAAGTCTTTAATGAGTTCGTAGGTTACGCCTGTTATGTTAATCATGCCTGCCATTCCTGAGCTTTCCATTCGTGAGGCAATATTGACAGTGTCGCCCCATATGTCAAAAGATACATTTTTGGTGCCTACCTCTCCTGAGATTACAGGTCCTGTATGTATGCCAATGCGTAGCTCCCAAAAGCCCAGTTCGCTTTTTTGTTCAGCACGACTATCCTGCATGAATTTCTGCATCTCCAGCCCTGCCAGTACAACTTCTATTGGGTTGGTACGATTGATATTGGGAATGCCACCGGCACACATATAGGCATCGCCAATGGTTTTAATCTTTTCAATGTTGTATTTTTCTACGACAGCATCAAACTGAATAAAGAAACGATCAAGTTCATCTACCAGTGTTTCAGGATTAATGTGTTCCACTATCTTGGTAAACCCTTGTATATCGGCAAATAGAACAGTTACCTTCTTGTATTTTCGCGATCGGGTGCGGGTTTGTCTTGCGGAGTTAGTTTTTGTGCCTTGCGTTCTTTGGTTGGCTTTGTCTCTAATACGAAAGGTTTTTCTTACTTCGTTTTCAATGCTATGAGTTAGGAGGCGTATACGCTGTTTAAAGGCAATTATGATTACCACAAAGATCATGAAGCTGATGAGCACAATGAGGGCAATATAAAACATTGTTTGCTTCCAAAAAGGCAGGTCAATAAGTACGGTGGCCTCATGTTTGTTGCCATTGGATAGTTCAAGCTGGAAACGGTAAGTGCCCTCCTTCACCTTGAAAAAAGTAGCAGCATTACGCTTCGACCAACTGCTCCATTGTTGTGTGTGCGGTACCAAGCGGTACTTATACAGCAAGGAGCTATCGCTATGCCAATAGATGGCAAAGGTTTTTTGATCGATTTTTACTCCTTCCCCATTTAGTATTTGTGTTTTGTTATCCGGTGTTTCCAACCATACTTGAAGTGGGGGATTTTGTGGGGCTGCATTTTTTGCGAACAAAAACGGCGCTGCTGCGTACACTAAGGCGACTAAGTAATATATTTTGAAACGTAGTAATTTAGAAAGTGATATGTTGATTGCTTTTTTCGACATAATATTTTGCTATCGCCTCTTACTTGCAATTAGAATCAAAAGTACTATATTTATTCCGTTAATAAAGAACATTCAGGAGAGCTTTTTATGGACACAAAAAAGAACACAATTCTGGTTCCGTATGACTTTACCGAGGTAGCCGATAATGCCGTGCAGCATGCTATTAAGGTGGGTAATGAGCTGGATGCAAGCATTCATATATTGCACATAGCCAAAAAAGAGGAGGAAATGGCTGCGTTGGAAGAGAAACTTAATAAACGCGCCGATGAGATTGGAGAAAGCTGGGGTGTTCGACCTTCTGCCTTGGTAAGGGAGGGTACAATATTTAAAACCATTAACGCAGTAGTAGAAGAGCTGGATTGTCTGTTGGTAGTAATGGGCACCCATGGCATGAAGGGATTACAAAAGCTTACCGGTAGCTGGGCGCTGAAGGTTATTGTGGGCTCAAAAATCCCCTATCTGGTGGTTCAGTCACCTCCCAAGCGTAAGGATTATCAAAAGATTGTGTTTCCGGTCGACTATAAGTCAGAGAGTAAGGAAAAGCTGAAGTGGATTCAGTTTATGTACCAATTCTCGCGGCCAAAGATTTATATGTATGCCGCGGCTACCAAGGAAGGTATCATTGATAGCAGGACGAAGGCCAATGTGGTATTTTCTAAAAACTATCTGCATGAAAAGGGTATTGATTATGAGTTAGTGCTGTCTGATGGTGAGGAGTCTTTCTCAAAGGAGACTATTCGGTTTTCCGAAAAGATCGATGCTGACCTGGTGTTGGTGATGACAACCCGCGACATTGCTTTTCATGATTATATGCTTGGAGCCTACGAGCAATATATAATTGCCAATAGTGCTAAAATGCCCGTTTTGGTCATTAATCCGAGAACTGATTTGATGAAGTACGGTTACGGTGGATTTGGTTGATAAATAGCTCTAAATAATATTAGCGGAAGACGGTTCTTTGTTGAGGATCGTCTTTTTTTATAGGAATTAAAATACTTTTGTAAGGAAGACGTTTAAAAAAAGTAAGATAGGAAATATATGGAATTGGTTTTTGCAACAAACAATCAGCATAAGCTTGACGAGATACAGGTCTTGTTAGGTCAGCATATTAAAGTGCTTAGCCTGATGGATATTGGCTGTAGTGATGAAATACCCGAGACAGGTTATACATTGGAGGCCAATGCGCTGCAAAAAGCAAGATATATTTACGATCGATACGGAATGAATTGCTTTGCCGATGATACAGGCCTTGAGATTGATGCCCTGAATGGAGCACCTGGTGTTTATTCGGCTCGCTATGCCGGTCCTGCTCGCGACGCGGAAGCCAATATGACAAAGGTGCTTCAGGAGCTGGAGGGAGCAGTCAATCGTAAGGCACGTTTTCGTACTGTTATGGCCTTAATCATCGATGGTAAATTTCATCAGTTTGAAGGCTGTGTTGAGGGCGATATACTAAGCGAGCAGACGGGGCATGCTGGTTTTGGCTATGATCCCATTTTTCAGCCGGAAAGTTACAATATGTCTTTTGCCGAAATGCCGCTGGAAGAGAAAAATAAGATAAGCCATCGGGGGCGTGCTGTTGTTAAACTTGTTGATTTTTTAAACAGACCATATGAGTAAAAACCTGATGTTAATAGTGCTTTTTCTCAGTGCTGTATTTCTCAGTGAAGGACAAAGCCGGTGGCGTGACCATTTCTCATATCGAAATGCTAAGAGTATCGCTGAATCAGAAAATTTTGCAATAGTTGCTTCTGAAATGGGGCTGATGCTTTTTGATAAACTAAATCCAGAAGTGCGTAAACTCAGCCGTGTAAATGGATTAAGCGATGTTGATATCACGGCAGTGCAGGCATTGTCAAATGATGTTTTTATAGTGGGTTATGCCACGGGGAATATTGACCTTGTAAGTGAGGAGGGTACCATTAATATTCCCGATTTTAAAATTAAAAATATACAGGGCTCCAAACGCATTAACCATTTTTATGTGGATGGTGAAAGAGTATATTGTAGCACCGATTATGCACTTCTCGTCGTTGATGTTGAAAAAAATGAGGTGACTGACACATATTTTCTTGGTGTTAATTCAGAGCGTTTGATAATTTATCAGACGCTAGTGCGCGACGAACAGATTTATGCGGCCACTGACCGCGGCTTGCTTCGTGCTTCTTTGGATAATCCTTTAATTGTTTATGATAAAGGATGGGAATTGGTATCATCGGGATATGCCGCCTGTGTGGCTGTCGATCAGCATGGTAATGACCTTGTAATGGCGGAGAAAGCGAATGATGAAACACGTATTTTGTATGGAGACCAATATTCGTGGAACGGATTAGTTTCTTTGCGAAATTTTCAAAGTATGCGCAGTCAGGCTGGTAAATTGGTTGTAGCAGCTTTGAGTTTTGTTACGGTCTATAATGAAAACTATCTTATTGACCAGGTCATTGAATCCTATTCTTTTGATGGTAATCTGCGAGTACAGGATGCTATCTATTCGCCATTTGAAGATGTCTTCTTTTTAGCAGATCGAAATTTTGGGTTGGTTGAGGTTGCCAATGGCATCGATATTTCTTACGTGGCTAATGGACCTTATTCGAATCATACCTTTGATGTTTATGCGAGTAGAGGCGTCGTTTATTCAACAGCAGGCGGTCTTACGGCAGATAATAACAACCTGAATCGCACTATAGAGTATTCGGTTTATAACATTGGGCAAGGGCATTGGAGTAGTTACCTTAGTAGTGTGCGTGGCAGCTCCTCTACGGCTCGAGATTTACTGCGGATCTGCTCCAGTTCGGTAAACGATTCATTAGTGTATATGTGTAGCTGGGGTGGAGGTATTTTTGAAGTGCGTGGTAGCGATGCACCTGTTCATTACGATGAAAACAATAGTGGCTTGCAGGATATTTATCCCGATTCACGGAAGTATGTTCGTGTCGGAGGGATTGCCAGTGACAGTGAGGGTAACATCTGGATGATGAATGCCGGCGTGGATGCGGGAATCGTTGTTAAGTCAGGTGATGATTGGTATCAATTTGATTATGCTGCCGCTAATAAACTGCATAGTACTGGTCAGATTATGATTACGAGTAGTGATCAGGTATGGATTCCCATACCCCGAGGAGCCATTGGTGAGCGACAAGGTATTATGGTAATTGATACAAAAGGGACCTTGCTCGATGACGACGATGATGAGTACAGGAGTGGTGCTGCAGTTGGTTATGGAAATGACCCTAGAAATAAAGGTGTTCTTCGCTTGTGGGATGAAAACAAAACCGAGATTACCCGCACAGTGTTATCTATGGCCGAAGATAAAAATGGCTATATCTGGCTGGGAACCGATCAGGGTATATTAGTTTATTATCGACCGTGGGCTATTTTCTCCGAGCCCTATCCAGTCGCGAGCCGCATAAAGGTACCTCGCAACGATGGCAGTAATCTGGTGGATTACCTACTGGAGAAAGAACGAATATCCAGTATTGCTGTTGATGGAGCTGATCGCAAATGGATTGGTACGGAGGATTCCGGTCTTTACCTGGTATCGGCGGATGGTTTGAAAACTTTCGCCACTTTTAATATGAGTAATAGTCCTTTGCCCTCCAATAGCATTACCAGTGTGGCTATTGATCCGGTTAGTGGGGAGGTTTTTATCGGTACAGCCAAGGGAATTGTGTCATACAAGGCAAAAGCTACCCAAGGCACCGACAGCTTTAGTAGAGTGTATGCTTACCCCAATCCTGTGCGCGAAGATTTTAAAGGTGATATTACCATTACAGGATTGATGGAGAATAGTAGTGTTAAGATAACAACGATCAGTGGTAAGCTGGTTTATGAGACGCGCTCGTTGGGAGGTAAGGCCTATTGGAATGGTCGCAATTATAATGGTAAAGAAGTAAAAACCGGCGTGTACCTCATTTATGTAGCCAGTGAAGATGGTTCCGAGAGTGATGTTATTAAAGTTTTAATAGTGCGATAGAGACGATTGACTCTATTTAAATGAACGAATTTTCTTTAAGAGTATTCATGGCAAAGTCAGAAAAATGCATGCAATGGAGCATTGTGTATCTTATTTCCATCTTATCAGTTAGTGTAATTGTTGGGCTTAGCAATTATATTCGTATTCCACTAAAATCTCTTGCAGATGGTATTTCGTATTTTCTCCATGCTGCTATTTTGGTGGGAGGTATAATGGGTATCCTGTATGCCATAAGTATTAATCGATATGTATTCATTATTGCATTTCCACCCTTTGTTTTTCTGACATTGCTAAGTGGCTATTATCTGCTTTTTTATAATATTACTATAACGGGTGCAGTGGTGGATGCAGTTTTGAATACAGACTGGCAAGTAAGTCGTGAGTTTATGTCTGTAGAACTATTGTTTTTTGCCGTTGCAAGTATTCTTGCAATTGGATTTATCATGCGTTTACGTCTTAATATTAGTCCGTTATTTCGCCGTCGTATATTATTACATATAATAATCTCAGTAGTGCTTATTTTACCTTGCATTATGGCAAATGCCCTTCGGGCGAATACCATGATAAACAGAGCTCCATTCACTTTGCTGGGAGCTTCTCAGGAGTATTTGAAAATTAAAAATTTAAACGCCTTGCCAAGAACGGATGTTGGTCTGGATGCTATTGTCAGTGGTAAGGATACACTGCGTGTGATTTTGGTATTAGGTGAGGCTGTACGCAATGATCATCTCGGGTTTAACGGCTACCATCGAAACACTACACCCCGTTTGTCTCAACGTGAAATTATTTCTTTTAGCAAAACGAGGTCGTTACATAGTTACACTGCGGCATCTGTGCCTCAGTTGCTTACTCGCGCAGATATTAATAGCGCTGAATTCGCTTATACCGAAGAATCCATCATCTCCATATTGAATCGATGTGGTTTTCAGACATTTTGGTTAGGCAACCAGACGCCCGATTATACTTATGATGGATTTGCTAAGTCAGCAAATTGGTACAAGAACGTTGCGCTAACTTCCAGTAGCTATTCCGATAAGAAATGGACAGATGAAAATATTCTTGCCCATTTAGACGAGATTATGCCCTTTGATGGTCAAAGGACATTTGCTTGTTTACATACCATCGGTTCACATTGGTATTACAATTATCGATATACCAACTCCTTTAAGCATTTTGTACCCGTTACAAAATCACGATCGATTCATCATAATTCTAGTAATGAAATTATTAATGCTTACGATAATTCTATCCTGTTTATGGACTATTTTATTGATGAGCTTATCAAACGTTTGGAAGATGATAATGCGATTATGATCTATATGTCTGATCATGGTGAGTTACTTGGTGAGGATGGGATGTGGTTGCATGCTGCAGAACATCATGTATTGCACGATGCCGCTTGCTTCATATGGATGTCAGAGAAGTTTAAAAGTAAGAACAAGGCAAAGTATCGAAGTGCCAAAGAGAATTCTGCTAAGCACTTCACTACATCCTTGCTTTTTCATTCTATTCTTGGTTGTTGTGATATTAAGACAGGGGTTCGCGATGATAGCCACAACATCTTTTCGTCAGGCAATGATGGCTTATAAATTGTTAGTGATATTTGCGCATGTAAGTTATCAAAATTAGTTTTGTAGAAACGCACTTATATCGTAAGTTCACATGTTTGTTAAACCAATCTGACGTTTTTGTATGAAGAAAGGCTGGGCGCTGGCTACTGTTGCTATTTGTTGTTTACTACTCGGATATATTCTATTTCAGGTAAATCGTGATAAAAAATACGATAATGGACGTGCATTGTCAGCTATTCCTGCAGATGTGGCTATTATCATTAAAGCCGAGAGTCTTGAATTTATCAGCGAGGCCATGCATAATACCATTGCGTATGGTCAGGAGTTGCAACATTCTGCGCTTGGAGGTGGATTGCGGAAGTACTTGACAGGCCTTGATTCTCTCAAGACTAGTGAAGGTATTCCTATCTCCAATGTTATTGGAGCTTGTCCCCTTAAATGCTCCTTGCATCCTCAAGGGAAGGATCAGGTAAGTGCGTTATTCATGTTTGAGTTGCCCAACCGCCGGAAGGAAAGTGAAATAGAGCGCATAGTTACACAAGCGTCTCAGTTTGGATTTACTCATAATAGCCGTAATTATAATGCCCAACGTATTCATCATATCGCAGGTAAGGGGCAAAATTGGTATCTTAATATCAACAAAGGTCTTTTGTTGCTTAGTCGCTCCAGTCTATTGATTGAGGCTTCCATTAGGCAGCAGCAAACCGGTAGTAACTGGACCGATGCGGCCGACTTTAAACAGATTTATAAGACAATTGGTGCGGGCACAAAGCTAAATGTGTTTTTTAATTTTGAGCGTCTGCCGGCTGTACTCAAGTCATTCGCTGCTGCTTCCTTTCAGCAGAGCATGGGTATTCTTCAGCAGCAAAGTACCTGGGGTGAGTTTGATATAGATATCAATGAAAAGTCTCTGCTTTTTAACGGCTTTATCAATGGAAACAATAAAGGAATTCTTCCTTATTTAATGAACGATGCCAAGCCACAGCGTAGTAAATTGCATCAAGTATTACCACAAAATACGCGCGCTTATATGTCCTATTCCTTGGGTAGTGGAAGTGAACTAAAAAAGCGAGTGGCTGCTTTTCATAAGGATAATAACCGGGACACCTATCAGCAGGCGGTGCATCGTTTGGAACAAAAGTATCAGTTTAATCCCGAGGATAAATTTTTTGACTTGCTGAATGGAGAGCTGGGGCTCGCCTTTGGCGATTATAATTATCTGCAGCCCGAAGCCAATGGGTTGCTTGTTCTTAAGCTAAAAAGTCAGAGTGTAGGCCGCGACGTATGCCTGGAGATGCTTCGTCAGATGCAAGGTGAAGGAAGAGGGCAAAGTGTGGCGCGAGTGTATCAGCCCGATAGTGGTATCCGTTACCCTATTTACCGGGGTTTCTCGGATGATATGATTAAGGACTTGTTGGGCGTTCTCTTTCCGAAAGTTCCGCAAAGGTACGTAGCTTTTTACGAGGATAACCTTTTAATTGCTGATGCTCCCGTGGTAATTGAGCAGTTTATTTACGATAATATGCTGAATAAAACACTGAGCAACAGCAAGACGCATCAGTCCTTTTTGCGTAATTTCTCCAATCGCGAGAATGCGTTTGTGTTTTGTGAAACCGCACATTTTCAACCATTGCTGGGGCAAGCCTTCGCTCCCTTATTCAGTGATTTCGGAGATGATCAAAAAGAGGCTCTTGCCAATTTTTATGGTTTAGGCTTTCAACTGAGTGGTACAGGAAACATGACTTATGCCACAGGGTTTTTGCAGTATATGCCAGCTCGCGAATCTGAGCCCCGCACCGTGTGGCAAAGCTTGCTTGACTCTACCGTATGCCTTAAGCCTGCTCTTGTCAAAAATCATTACACCAATGAACGTGAAGTGATTGTGCAGGATAAGAAAAATAACCTTTACCTGATGAGTAACAATGGGCGTGTACTTTGGAAAAAACCATTGGACGGACCCATACTGAGTGAGGTTACACAGGTAGATTATTACCGTAACAATAAGTTACAGTATCTTTTTAATACGAAGAAATCACTTTATCTGCTTGATCGAAATGGTAATCACGTGGCGAAGTTTCCTGTGAGACTACCATCCGAGGCAACCAATGGTATGGCGGTTTTTGATTACGATAACAATCGTAACTATCGCCTTTTTGTGGCCTGTGCCAATCGAAAGATTTACCTCTTTGATGGCGATGGAAATATAAACACCGGTTGGCGGTTCGATAAAACGGATGGCCGGGTAAGTATGCCCATTCAACATTTTCGCTCTAATGGAAAAGATTACATCGCCTTTGCTGATGATAAGCGCAACTACATTTGCAGTAGAAGGGGTGCCGAACGTGTTAGGCTCAGTAAACAGTTTATAAGAAATGTCCATTCACCTTATTTTATTGAAGGCGAAAATAAAAAAGGAGACTGCCTGGTAACGACTTCAAGTAGTGGTCAGTTGGTTAAGATTGATCTGGCCAGCGGAAAAGTACGACAGCGTGAGCTTATGGATATTGATGGGGATCATGCATTAAGTGCATTTACCATGAAAGGGGCACCTCATTATTTAATTACAGAGCCGCACCGGGTTACATGTCTAACGAATAAGGGCAAAGAGGTGTTCGAAAAGGCTTTTGAGGAAGAAATAAATCTGCACGTAGATCGTTATCAGTTTTCTGCGAGTAATACCAAGTTCGGTGTATCAGAAAAGCAGGGTACTCGTATCTTCCTGCTTAACGCGGATGGAGAAACCTATAAAGGCTTTCCCCTCAAAGGACGATCTCGTTTCAGTATAGGTTTTCTAAAGTCATCAGCATCTCGCTTCAACCTGCTTGTGGGAGGTGCGGAAAACTATGTATATAATTATCAGGTGAACTAAAATAAAAATGCTATGCAACAACTTCGTATGGGTGTTTTGGGTATTTCCAATCATTTCCTTAAGCGTATTATATTGCCTGTCAGTAAGCTTGATAAGGTGAGTATTGAGGCCATAGCATCAAGAGATGCAGTTAAAGCTGCCGATTTTGCCAGCTCATGGAGCATTGGAAAGCACTATTCCAGCTACGAAGATTTGCTGGCAGATAAGGACATTGATGCCGTATATATCCCCTTGCCCAATCATCTGCATGCCCAATGGATAAGCAAAGCAGCGGCTGCCGGTAAGCATATATTGTGCGAGAAGCCCCTTTGTATGACGGCCGCTGAAACGGAGGCTGCTGTTGCTATTTGTCAGCAAAACAATGTTTTGTTGCAGGAAGCTTTTATGTATAAGTATCATCCTCAGTGGCGAAAGGTGCAGGAAATTATACGCACCAATAATATTGGCTCAATACAATCGATTCATACCGTTTTCACATACAACAATGCTTCCCCAACCAATATTCGCAACATCAAAGAATATGGCGGTGGTGCACTACGTGATATTGGCTGCTATGCGGTGTCAGTGCCCCGATTTTTGTTGGGTAAAGAGCCACAGCGTGTAATGGGTATGCTCAATATCCATCCTCAGTTTGAAACAGATTGTTTGAGTAGTGCCTTGCTTGACTTCGGAACGGCTCATGCTTCATTTTCTGTGGCTACCGGTGCTCAGGCCTTTCAGCAGGTAGATATTCTGGCATCGTCCGGTCGCATAACCGTGCATCTGCCCTTCAACAGTCATCATGATGTGGCAGCAAAAGTAACCGTAGATGCGGCCAATGGCACCCGTGATGTATTCCTCGATCCGGTAGATCAGTATGGTCTTATGTTTGATGCTTTTGCTGATTGCTTATCATCGCGCGAGGATTTTTTAGTTCAGGATAATGATGCGGTTCTAAATCAGAAGGTATTGGATGCTTTATTTCGATCAGCGCAATCTCAAGCCTGGGAGTCGCCTGGCTAATTTTTTTGCTTATTAATGCCCTGTGAGATAATTCATTATTTTACTGTATGTGAGCTATTTCTGTATGGGAATTTGATCATTGGTCAAGGCAAAGGGTCAATTTGCGGAAAATATTCAAACAATTATCTGGTTTTTGCGTAACAGCACAGATAGGTAGCGTAAGAAAATTTCTATCTTGTCGAAGATGACCAGTGTGAATAAGAAATATCGGTCATGAAGTGTAAAAATCAATGGGAGAAAGGCCATGTTAATTTCATTGTTCTTTCTACTTTTGCATTTCATGTTATCTTCATAAGATAGAGAAGTAGTAAGCAAAACACACTTCAAAGTATGGATAAGATTAAAGAAAACCATGGTTTTCTGGACTTTGCATATCAGATGTACAAGACCATGAAAACCAATGAAATCAATTTGGTTTACGAGGGCGAAGTGACCCAGGAAATTACAAAGACCTTTACTTCGTTAACCGAAAGAAGTCTGGAGAAAAGCCAGGAATCGAATACGGTGCAACGCAAAGTATTCAATGTGATGGTAGAGTGTCTTCAGAACATTAGTAAGCACGCTGATTCGCTGGATGAGGAAGAGGACGGACGTCGCGGCATCGTGATGGTAAGTCATGGCGAGAGTAGCTATAACATTATTACAGGTAATGTTATTAAAAACGAAAAGGTCCCTGAATTAAAAGCCAGTCTGGAGCATGTGAATAGTCTAGATAAGAAGGGTTTATCAGAGCTATATAAAAAGCAGATGCGTGAAGGACGGATATCGGAAAAGGGAGGTGCCGGTCTTGGTTTTATCGATATTGCCAAAAAAACCGGTGGTAAGCTCAATTTTGAGTTTAAGAAACTTAATGAAGAGGTAAGCTTTTTTATCTTAACATCAACTGTAGAACGTAACTAATCGGATAAAACAATATGGAAGTAATTAATATTGCGGGCACTGACGATACCCCAAATGTAATTCTGGATAAGGACAATGGTAAATTCGAAATCTCGGGTCGTTCTTTACCCGAAGATGTAAACATGTTTTATGAACCCATCCTGAATTGGATTGACGGCTATGCCGAAGCACCGGCCGATAAAACAGAGTTTAATTTTAAACTGGAGTATTTTAATACCGCTTCGTCAAAGGTTATTCTGGATATTCTACTGAAGTTTGAAGAGATTGTTGAGAATGGCCATGATGTGGTGATCAAATGGCATTATCACGAAGAGGAAGAAGATATGCAAGAAGCCGGCGAGGAGTATGCCGACATTGTTGAAATTCCATTTGATTATATTTCCTACACCGACTAGAACATTTATTTTTTAGAGAATATTGAAGTATGAGTGAAGAGATTCTGAAAGCACTGATGCAACTGTTTGGCTTGATTGCCAAACAGGATGGTGGTGTTGAAGCGAATGAGACAGAGTATGTAAGAACGTTCCTTGAGCAGCAACTCAATGCCGAAGCTGTTGAAGAATATTATTCGCTCTTCTTAAAATTTTCTAAAGATTCGAAGCTGGGCCGAGACGATAAGGAAGGCAAAGTTAAACTAACTTCCATGAAGGATTCCGTGAAGATTCTCGGAATCTGTAAGAAGATTAATAAGAAGCTCAATAAGGAGCAAAAGGTAGTAGTGCTGCTTCGTTTGTACGAGCTCGTTAATGCCGACCGAAAGTTTACCGAACAGCGAATGGCCATTATTAATACCGTGGCCGATGTGTTTAAGTTGCCCCAGGACGAGATTGAGGCCATTGAAACCTATACGGTTAATAATGACTTGTCGAAGCTTGACTTGGATGATGTGTTAGTGGTCAATCATCAGGCTCCCCAATTTGAAAAGGCCAAGCATATTCAAGCGGGTGATATTGATGGCAATGTATTGATATTAAGGGTCAATAGTGCCGGGCTTTATTTCGTTCGTTACACCGGTAATCAGGATATTTTCCTGAATGGTTTGCTTATTAATAACCGTCGCATCTATCTGTTTCCCAAAGGTAGTTTTGTGAAGTTACCCAAAGGACAGCCGGTTTATTATACTGACGTGGTGTCGCGCTTTATGTCCGATTCGGCCGTGTCAAAAATCTCTTATGAGGTCAATGATGTGGGCTTCCAGTTTAAGACGGGAGGCATCGGCTTGCGCAACGTTAATATTGCAGAAGAGCAAGGTAAGCTCATTGGTATAATGGGGGCCAGCGGTGCCGGTAAAACCACTCTGCTCAATGTGCTTTGTGGTAATGAAACACCCACACAGGGCGAGGTACTTATTAATGGTTATAACCTGCACCACGAGCGGGATAAGGTAGAAGGTGTAATTGGGTATATACCGCAGGATGATCTGCTGATTGAAGAGCTGACGGTATATGAGAATCTCTATTACAATGCCAAACTGTGCTTTAAGGACAAGGCGGAGGACGAGATTGAGACCATGGTGAACAATACCCTCACCAGTCTGGGGCTGTATGAGCGGCGTAACCTTAAAGTGGGCTCTCCACTGAATAAGATGATTAGCGGGGGACAGCGCAAGCGACTGAACATTGCGCTGGAGCTGATTCGCGAGCCTGGTATTCTGTTTGTCGATGAGCCCACATCCGGTTTGTCATCGCGCGACTCGGAGAATGTGATGAATTTGTTGCGAGAGCTGGCGCTGAAAGGAAAGCTCATTTTCGTAGTGATTCACCAGCCTTCGTCGGATATTTATAAGATGTTCGATAAAATGTACATTCTTGATACGGGTGGATATCCTGTGTATTACGGAAACCCCAGTGAGTCGCTCATTTATTTTAAACAGCTGGATGCGCAAATCAACAGTGACCAAGGGGAGTGTGCTACTTGCGGTAATCTTAACCCCGAGCTTATTTTCAACATCATCGATGCCAATGTAATTGATGAGTATGGTAATTATACCAATAAGCGTAAAACTTCGCCGCAGGAGTGGCACGAACACTATAAGCAAAACATTGAGCTGCCTGAGGTGGAACAGGTTACCTCTACCCCACCTAAATCATTGGATATACCCTCGTGGTTCAAGCAGTTTTTTATTTACACGCTACGCGATTTTAAGTCGAAAATCAGTAATAAGCAGTACATCCTTCTTAACCTGCTGGAAGCGCCCTTTCTGGGATTTATACTGGCGTATTTAATTCGCTATATCGTCGATCCGGAATCTAACGTTTATGTATTCCGCGAGAATGAGAATATTGCACCCTATATTTTTATGGGTATTATTGTGGCGCTTTTCTTCGGGTTGATAATCAGTGCCGAAGAGATTTTTAAAGATGCCAAAATATTAAAACGGGAAAAGTTTCTGAACCTGAGTCGCTCCAGTTATCTGGCATCTAAGGTTTTGATCCTGTTCGTTATGTCGGCTATTCAGATGACTTTGTTTGTTTTTGTGGCCAACACCATTTTGGGCATCAGAGGAATGAATTTTGAATTTTGGTTAGCACTTTTTTCAGTATCAGCCTTTGCCAATATCCTGGGCTTAATATTGTCAGCATCCTTCAATTCTATTGTCACCATATACATTCTTATCCCCTTGGTAATGATACCACAGATGGTGCTGGGTGGTGCTATGTTTACCTTCGATAAGCTTAACAAAGATTTTACCAGTATTGATAAAGTGCCCCTGGTTGCTGAGGTGATGCCATCGCGTTATATTTACGAGGGACTTATTGTACATCAGTACAAGCACAATAACTTTAAGAAGAACATCTTCGAGGTAGAGCTGAAGCAGAGTAGTTCTGATTTTAAGAATGTCTATTATTTGCCCGAGTTGGAGGAGGTGCTTGACAATTGTCGTAAGGCCGATGTGAGCAGTGAGACCTGCAAAAACGATCTGGCTTTGCTTCGCAACGAGCTGGGCAGGGAGATGAAGCGGGTTCCGTCCATCAAGTTTGAGGCGCTGGATCAGTTGCATCCCGATGCATTTAATGTGGCCGTTGCCGATAAGGCAAGCGCCTATATCGAGCAGCTTAAGGCGCATTACCGTGATATTTTTAACCTGGCCGATCAGACCATTAATCGCTTTATGTCGGAGAATATTCGCAATAACCGCGAAAAGTTCGACGCCGTGCGAAATGCCTATTTTAATGAGAGTATATCGGACATTGTTCGTAAGACCTTTGATAAGAATAAGATACTGCGCGATGGCGATAAACTCATTCAGGTAGTAGATCCTATCTATCAGGTACCCGAACCCGAATCGGCCGTGTCCTTCCGCACGCATTTCTTTGCTCCGCAAAAGCATTTTGCCGGTTCTTTTTATGACACACTGTGGTTTAATATTGCCGTGGTATGGCTGCTCACCTTAATGCTGTATGCTGTGCTTTATTTCGACTTGCTGAAAAAAGGGATGGATGCCATTGGCGAATTAAAACTGTTTAAAAAGTAACCTTTTACTATCTAATGGAGTATAATTGCTTCAATCGAAATTTAAAACGTACGATAATGTTGAGAAAATTTAGTTACCTAACCATGATGATTGCCGGAGTTTTTCTTATGTCCGCATGTTCCGGTTCATCGAAGAAAAGTAGTGAGGATGAGTTAACACTTTCTGCCCCAGCTCAGAGTGGTACTTTGGAGCTATCGGAAGAAGTGATGAGCGATGTTATTCAAAATATATCATCACCGGTGGAGATGGCTTCAATAATAAAAGCTACCGGCGTTGATTTCTCACAGAAAATATTGAATAACACCGACAAGGTGGATGATTACAACACCAGCTACAAGCGTGCTTTAAACCTTGGTGTTTACAGTGCTGACCTGGGTTACATCAATACCTTTGATAAAAACAATATTGTAGTATCGTACCTGGTAGCTATTAAAACACTTTCGGAAGGCATTAAAGTGGGTCAGTTCTTCGATTTTAACTCACTAAAGCGCATGGCTACCAACCATAATAACCTGGATTCGCTGATGCAGATCTCTATTTCAAGCTTTAACCAGATGGATTCTTACCTGCGCAGTCAGAAGCGTAGTAATGTATCATCTCTGATCGTAACAGGTGCCTGGATTGAAGGTTTGTATTTGACAAGCAATGTGATTGAACAGACTAATAACGAGAGCCTGGTTAATCGTTTAGCCGAGCAAAAGGACATTATTAATATCATCGAGATCATCATTAAAAACTATGGTAGCGACCCTGATTTCGCTGAGTTGGCACAACGCTTGGGTAAGTTAAGAGCTGCTTACGAGGGGGTTAAAATCACAACCGAGTTTGCCGAGCCTAAAACCATTGAGCAGGACGGTCAGTTAATCATTGTGCAGGACGAAATTAGCCACGTAGAAATCACACCTGAGCAGGTGGCAAATATAAACGCCGAAATTAAGTCCTTGAGAGAATTCATCGTGTCGTAAAGTCTGCGTGTTTGAAAAAAAGTTATTTTTGCAAATGTTCTAACCCAGACCAATATAAAATTGATACCATGAAAAAATTATTTTATAGTTTCCTAGTTCTCTTTGTAATAAGTGCCTTTAGTGCATCAGCGCAATGTGGTGATGATTTGCTTAAGACGGCACTGAAGGAAATGGGATCGAGCCAGTACATCAAAGATTTTTCAGTGGAGATGGTGAAAGAGAAGAAAGACACCAAAACCGGTTTCGTAAAATTTACGGTGCTACTGAATAGTAATACGCAGTATAAGTTTAACATCGTTAATGGCCCTTCCAATTCCGAGAAAATGATTATGCAGCTTAAGGAAGGCGATAAACTTATTAGTAGTAATTTCCATAATGGTAAACTGTATGATTCATTCCAGTTCATCTGTCGTAAAACCGGCGTTTACCACTTGTATTTTTCGTTTAAAGGCGGACAGGAAGGATGCGCCAAGGCTGTTCTTTCGCTTGTTAAACAGCTACAGTAGCTAATTGCTAAGCCATATAATCTCAAAAGCCGTTCTGTTAGAGCGGCTTTTTTTCGTGCTTATTACGGCAGGCACTTTCAGAAGTGATACTTATGAAGAACAATATATGAGGTTAATCTTTGTTGATTAGCCTTTTTGTTTTTCAT
>NZ_JBNGOZ010000032.1:0-32449 GCF_050589825.1 Carboxylicivirga longa
TTTTTATAATTTGAGTACTTAACACCTGATGAATATTTATTAAATATACCATTTAATCATCAGAATATCAATTAATTGAATCGTTTAATTCGTTCTATTTTAGGACTTTAAACAACTTCAGTTTAATAATATGATTAAAAAAGGAGTTGCATATGAGTTTTGTATCGCATCATGTTGAGCGTAGAACACGGAAAAATACATTTTTACGGCAAATTAACCAGATTATCAACTGTGCCCCTATTGAGAAGGAAATAAATAAAGTATACAGGCATGGACATAGCGTAGATTAGCGTAGATGGACGCCATCGTACCCAGGGTTACTACTTTTCAAGATGATGCTTCTACAAATCAGGTATGATTTAAGTGACCCAGGCGTTGAAGATGTGGTTAATGATAATCTGTCTGCCATGCGATTTTGTGGATTACAGATTGAAGATGATGTTCCTGATCATAGTGTTTTGTAAGGTTTCAGAACTGAGTTAACAGTGAAGAAGGCCTTTGATCGACTTTTAAGGAAGTTCAATAGGCAACTGAAGATCGAGGCTTTATGGTTAAAGAAGGTGCTGCTCTAGTAGATGCCACCATCACCAACACCCCAAGGTGGCCCGGGGGTAAGACCAAATATGAAATTGCTGAAGATAGAAAAGAGGATCTTCAAAGTCAGTGTCGAAACAAGAAGAAGGTAAGCAACTAAAGCTTGTTAAGCAGAAACAGCCTGGTGTAGACGAACAAGGAAGATGGCTTAAAAAAGGAGGAAAGCTTCACTATGGATTTAAGAAACATATTGCCACCAGTCAGGAAGGATTTATTACAGCAGTTCATACCACCACTGCAAATGAACATGATAGTAAAGGTTTAAAGCCACTTATAAAAAAAAACTCCGAAGTCAAAAGTTAATAAAGGCACCTATGCAGACAAATGCTACCAGATTCCGGATAATGAAAAGCTTCTGGAAGACCTAAACATCAAAAACTGTTTGCAGCACAAGGCTTATTGCAATAGGCCATTAACCCCATAGGAGATCAGATTTATTAAACTCATTAGTAAAGATCGGTATAAAGTGGAACGAACTTTTGGCGGAATGTCAAGGTGGTTTGGGGCAGGTATTGCAAAATATGTGGGACTAGAAAAAACGCATACTCAACATGTAATGGAGGCCATAGCCTATAATTCATTCAGGTCTCCTGGAATTATTATGTCTAATTGCCAAAATTAAAGCTAAAATCGTTCAAAAAACCCTTTACACCTATTAAAAAGCGAATGAGAAAGAATAAAAAAAACAGAAGTATAGTTATGAAAATAGTACGATTACATCATAAATCAAAGAAATAAACAGTGCCCTCGTGTTTTGCAAAGGTCTCGTTTTAAGTGAATCTTTTAAATTTTTGTCATGTACTTAGATTTTTTTCACAATAAATCACACCGCTCTGAATATGTGGATGATACACAAGGCATAATATATACATACCGTACACTAAAAAAGAATCCGCACAAAATTTGTAAATGATAAGCTTGATTTTAGATGAGTGAACTAAGAAGTGAACAAGCTTAAATATACCTTCCGAAATTGAGATTAGCTCAAAGGTTTAAATATTTTGGCGAATCCCCCTCTCTCCGCAAGCTGTACTGAACATCAATCAGTTGAAAGCAGCAGGTATATACGAGGGACTATTCAGAAATGTTTAGTCCCTTTTTTATGTCTTTTTCTTAGTCAGATAGGCACCCTCAAAAATTTTTTTACTACTTATCCCACTTGCATAATATTCCAGGAACAAGGAAACCGTGAAGAAATTAATCTAAGCAGGCATATTACTACAAAGGGCATCGACAAAAGAGCAGGGAATAATTTCGGAGAAACTTAGTTTTAAAAGTTAGTTAAGGCTCTTTTTTATGCGGCAATTTTATCAATCAGCATTTTAAAGGTAATCCGGATTAGTTACAAATCTTAGGTTTAGATATAAATTTTGCAGAGACGGTAGAGGAAAAAGTTGACATCCTTAACACCTCTGAATTGTCTTCAGGAGTCTTCGATTTAATTTTTCACATCAAGTAATAACATAAGTATTAAACTAATTTAATGAATGTATTCATATTTTATGTAACCATATGGTCGTGTATGTCGTTTTTAGGCTTTTAAGTACGGAAATTACAATAATATGAAAATGCATACTATTACTTTTTATTGGAAGAATCTGAAACTTCGAAAGAAATTTTTTGTAACCTTTGGGTTGATAATCTTTTTGTTAGTTATTATTTCAGTAGTTGCGATTGGTGGAATATCAGGACTACTAAAATCCACTTATAGTGTTAGTAGGTCAAATGATTTGAAATATAGTATTTCAGAGCGATATGCTGATCACTTAGAGTGGGCATCTGAAATAAGTAAGTTGTTTAATAATGATACTATTACGAAGTTGACTATTGAGCAGAATCCGCATAAATGTAAATTTGGACAATGGTATTATAGTGAGGAAAGAAAGGCTGCTGAAGAACAGGTGCCCGAAATAAGGGTATTGCTGAAAGAAATTGAAGAGCCTCACAAAATGTTACACGCGTCAGCTACAGAAATTGCTAATTTATATGAGCAAGTTGATGAAACCCTCAGTATTAGGCTAAGAGAGGCTAAGTTAGACCATTTGATGTTGATGCAGAGTGTTAAGCATATTGTATTAAATGGTGTCCCGGTTGATCGCATTAATGTTCAAAAAGATTCTCAAGAATGTAAATTGGGTTTGTGGCTTCACTCAGACAGGGTCAAAGAAATAGGAGAACAGCATCCTGAATTTAAACATTTAGTTGAGTTGTTACGGATACCTCATAATCGCTTGCATCCAATGGTTAGTGTTCTGGAAAACTATTACAGAAGTGGCGACTTACAAGGGGGTAAAGCATATTATTTGAACAAGATAGAGCCAATAGCAAATGAGGTGATAGCTAGATTGGATGAAATTATAGACTGGAACGATAAAAAAATGAATGGAACAAATGCTGCCAAAAAAATATTTAGTACCACCACGTTAAAGCAGCTTGATATTGTAGGAAAAAAACTGACTGGCATAAATGCTTTATTTTCGGAGCAAATAAAAAAGAAGGAAGCGGTGATTAATAAGAATAGTGAGAATGGATTAGTTATGGTAACTATGTCATCTGTTGTTGTTATTATAATATCGATCTTTTTTGCCTTCGTTATTACTAAGGGGCTTGTTAATCCGATCTTAAAGAGTGTAGCATTTACCCAAAAAATCGCCGAAGGAGATTTGACCGCAAGCATTGATATTGACCAAAAGGATGAAATAGGTGAATTAGTATGCTCTATGACATCGATGAAGGATAAATTAAAAGCAGTTATTAGTGATGTAGTTGAAGGAGCAGATAATATAGCCCGGGGTAGTTCACAGGTTAGTAACGCTTCGCAACAGTTATCGCAAAGTGCAAGCGAACAGGCATCGTCTATTGAAGAAGTAGCATCAACAATGGAGGAGATTACAGTAAATACCAGTCAAAATACTGCGAATGCTAATAAAACAAGTAAAATGGCTATGAGTGCGCAGGGAAGTATTTTAAATGCAGGTAAGATGTCGGAGGAAACACTGCATGCCAACAAACAAATATCACAGAAGATTTCAATCGTTTCAGATATTGCCGTGCAGACAAACATACTGGCACTTAATGCAGCTGTAGAGGCTGCTAGGGCTGGCGAGAATGGAAGGGGATTTGCAGTTGTGGCGAGTGAGGTAAGGAAATTGGCTGAGAGAAGTAAAACTGCTGCCGAGGAGATTGTATTTCTTGCAAGTGAAAGCTTTGAATTGGCTGATGCTAACGGAAAGAGTATGAAGGATATTTTGCCACAAGTTGATGAAACAACTTCACTAATTAACCAAATATCATCTGCTAGTATGGAGCAAACCCATGGAGCAAATCAAGTAAATGAAGCTTTGCAACAATTAAGTAGTATAATTCAACAAAATGCTGCTGCCAGCGAAGAGTTAGCGAGTAGTTCCGAGGAGATGAGTAGTCAGGCTGAACAGTTAAAAGCACTAGCGAATTTCTTTAAAGTTAACTAATAGAAGAACTATGGACTTTAACTTTTCTTTAACGGGTTTTAACCGCACCTTAACGAAAGAGTAATGTCTGGATAGATATTTTTGTACTGATCAATAAAAATTGATGACTATCTTTTTTAAACAGTTAATGTTTTGTTGAATCTTTATTAAAATATTGTTCTATGTTTGAGTTATGTAAGACCGTATTAAATGGAGTTCATGAAGACAAAAGCCTTTTTAGAAAGGAATTAATTAAATCCATCTCCTGGTTAAATGCTGATGACCAGATTAAGCTTCAAGCCTGGGTACGCAAACGTTTCGGTGATGTACATGCCGATGTGATTGATGAGATACTGAATACTAAGTACCTGTTTGCCTCATAAAATCTCTTATTAAGCATGTGTCGCTTCTGGCGGTACATGCTTTCTGTATATCTGTGCTCGATGATAAGCATGGACGTGCTTCTAATGCCTAATAGTTTAATTGTTAATCATGTTAAGGAGAAACTTTTATGAAAAGTCTACTACATTCTTATTGTAAAATTTTAGCGCTATCGATTCTGTTATTCAATACTCAACAGAATACTTTTGCGATCGGGGATAAAACAGAAATTTATACCCCTTATACCAAAGTGTCAGTATCCCCGGGAAGTACAGTTAATTACACCCTGGATGTTATCAATAATGATGAAAGGACCATCAATGAGAATGTCCATATCAGCAGTATACCACGATCGTGGAACTATTCCCTTACAGCAGATGGGATGAATATTAATAAATTAGCGGTGAGAGCAAATGATAAAAAGGCCTTAAAATTAAAAATTGATATTCCCTATCGGGTTAAAAAAGGATATTATACTTTTTATGCAAAACTTGGCAATGGAGTTTCTTTGCCCTTAACTGTTAATGTAAGTAGTGCAGGCGCTAACGAAACAGAACTTTCATGTGACCAAAAAAACATGGAAGGAACTGCAAAGTCTAACTTTTCGTTTAGTGCAGTGCTGAAAAATAAAACAGCCAATCAACAGCAGTATGCCTTAATGGCATCGCCACCTAAAGGTTGGAGTGTGGTTATTAAAGCAAACCATAAGCAGGCTACATCAACAGAGGTCGATGCCAATGGAACAAAAAATATTAACTATACCATTAAAGCACCCTACAATGTAAAGGCCGGAACTTATAAAATTCCTGTCAAAGCAGTATCCGGTTCAACATCTGCTGAAATGGAGTTGGAAGTGGTTATCACCGGTACTTACGAAATGTCTTTTTCAACTCCAAGTGGCCTGTTAAGTGCTAAAGTAACTGCCGGAGAGGATAAAAAGGTAGAGCTTCTTATTAAAAACACAGGTTCTACAAAACTTGAGGATATTGAACTGTCGGCATCGAAGCCCAAAAATTGGGAGGTTTCGTTTGATAGTCAGAAAATAGAAAGTCTGGAGCCGGGAAAAGTAGTTACTGTATTTGCAAATATTAAGGCCGACAAAAAAGCTATTCCCGGCGATTATGTGACCGAGATTACGGCCAAAACACCAGAGACAAGCCAGGATCTATCTTTTAGAATTATGGTTAAAACACCCATGCTAATGGGCTGGTTGGGTATGATAATTATATTATCTACGATTGGAGGTGTCGTGTTTTTAATCAGGAAATTCGGAAGGAGGTAAGTATGAATAATTCAGTTATTCAACTCAATGGGGTTACAAAAAAGTACGGCGACTTTACCGCTGTCAATAACCTGGACTTATCGATTTCCCAAGGGGAGGTATTTGGATTACTGGGCCCCAATGGAGCCGGAAAATCAACGACTATACTAATGTTGATGGGACTCACGGAGCCTAGTTCCGGAACCGTTAGTGTATGCGGAATTAACTCCACATCAAAACCCATTGAAGTTAAAAAGAAGGTAGGCTACTTGCCCGAAGATGTTGGTTTTTACGATGATTTAACGGGCTTAGAAAACCTGATATACACCGCCCGGCTGAATGGCTTGGATTACCATACAGCCCAACAAAAAGGGAATGAGCTACTAGAGCGTGTAGGACTGAGTAGCAATAAAGACAAAAAAACGGGTAAGTACTCTAAAGGAATGCGCCAACGATTGGGTTTGGCTGATGTGTTAATTAAAAAACCGGAAGTTATCATATTGGATGAGCCAACAACAGGTATTGATCCTAATGGTGTTGTGGATTTGCTTGATTTAATTAAAAAACTCAGCGTAGAGCAAAATATTACAGTATTATTCTCTTCTCATAACCTGCATCAGGTACAGCAGGTATGCGACCGGGTTGGAATATTTGTGGGTGGAAAGCTATTGGCCGAGGGAAATATCAAAGAGCTAGCCCAGAAGTTGTTTAACCGTGGCACTCACCTCATAGAAATTGGGGTAGGGCATGGTGATAAATCCTCAATTAGTGCCGATGAGTTAGCGAGGCTTCTGAACTCAGTAAGGGGTATTCAGAAAGTAATGGCTAAGCATGGCCACTTTCAAGTTGAATGCTCATCTGATATATCTTCAATCATAGCAAAAACAGTCATTGAGGCCCAATATCAACTTAATTTCATGAGAAAAAAAGAATATGGACTCGATGCTATTTATAACCGTTACTTTGAAGGAGGATTAAGCAATGACTAGTATAAGTACATCGCAAACTAATCCCTTTGGGGTTATTGTTAGTAAGGAAATATCCGACACAGTGAAAAGTTGGAAGTTTATTATTATGGTGGCATTGGTGTTGCTGACATGCACGGGGTCACTGGTTGCTGCCCTTGATGATTTCACTGCTGCCATAAAAGGAGGAAGTGCTGACGATGATTTCTTTTTCCTGAAGCTGTATACGCATTCCAATGGTACCTTACCATCATTCCTGGTTTTCGTTAGTTTTCTTGGGCCATTACTGGGCATTAGTATGGGCTTCGACAGTATAAACACTGAACAAAACAAGGGCACCTTAAGCAGACTGTTGGCACAGCCCATTTACAGGGACTATATTTTAAACGCTAAATTTATTGCTGCTTTAACTGTACTCAGTGCTCTTTTTATTGGTCTTGGATTATTGGTACTTGGTTTTGGACTGATTTTTATTGGAATACCGCCCACGGCTGATGAGTTGTCAAGAATCATTATTTTCTCTATTGTAAATATTATCTATGTTGGCTTCTGGCTTAATTTGTCCATTCTGTTTTCGGTAAAATTTCGTCAGGCGGCAACATCGGCTTTGGCTGGGATTTCGATATGGCTTTTCTTTACTATTTTCTATACGATGATAGTAAATCTAATTGCTAAAGCTTTGGCGCCTGTAAGGTTTATTAGTGAATATCAGATGGTCAGTTTTCAGCGTTTTATCCAAAGTTTTCAGCGTTTCAATCCCGGACAGTTGTTTAATGATGTAACGACCACCTTATTACGGCCATCGGTACGCAGTTTAGGCCCTTTAACAAGCGAACAAACCATTGGGGCTATCCCCAATCCCTTGCCATTGGGGCAGAGTATAATGTTAGTGTGGCCACAGGTGGTAGCCCTTATTGGAGGAACGCTGTTATTTTTTGCCATTGCTTATATCTTATTTATGCGACGAGAGATACGTTCGAGATAAGGGTTAATTTTATTAATAACAGACAATAAATAGTTTCATTTTATAATAAATCATTCTAAACAATGGATATCCTTGTAAAAAATATTACCAAAAGGTATGGTGCGCAAAAAGCCTTGGATGATTTGTCGTTTGAGGTGAAAACAGGCGAAATCCTGGGTTTTCTTGGTCCTAATGGAGCCGGTAAAACCACAACTATGAAAGCAATCACCTGCTACATCACTCCCAATGAAGGGGATATCACTCTAGGAGGGAAATCGGTTCATGATTCTCCTGATGAGGTAAAGAAAAGCATTGGTTATCTGCCAGAGAATAACCCTTTGTATTTGGATATGACTATTTTGGATTATCTCAATTTTATTGGTGAGCTACAGGGGGTTAGTAAAAGTAATATTAATTCGCAGGTTGAAAAAATGATTCGAATCTGTGGTTTGGATCAGGAAAAGCATAAGAAGATAGGAGAATTATCAAAGGGTTATAAGCAGCGCGTGGGGCTGGCGCAAGCCTTAATTCACGATCCTGAGGTGCTTATTTTGGATGAGCCGACCACGGGTTTAGATCCCAATCAGATTATTGAAATACGTAAGCTCATTAAAGAAATCGGGCGAGAAAAAACGGTGATTCTGAGCTCGCATATTTTAGCTGAGGTAGAAGCAACCTGCGACAGGGTTTTAATCATCAATAAAGGAAAAATCGTGGCCGATGGCACTCCTGAATCATTACGAAAAGAAGCACAGGGAACTGAAATCCTCAAGGTGGGGCTTAGTGTATCGGACCGAAACGAAGCGTACAAGGCTTTAAGTGATATTGACGAGGTGGCAACTGTGTCATTTGCAGCTGCTGATAGTTGCATTTTCGAGGTTGAAAGTCATGTGGGTAAAACATCCGTTGAAAGCATCTTTAAAATGTGTGTAAGCAAAGGTTGGTTTATTACTCAGTTAACACCTATGGAAAAGAATCTTGAGGATGTATTCAGAGAATTAACGCAGTCGGCCTCATGAAGGAGAAAGAAAATAACCCGATGATTTAATATTGAAATGGTATGCATACACCCAATTGCCATGACGCACTGTCTTAGTATGTTGAAGATTAGGTTGGTGTGTAAATACTTTAATCTTGATACTAAATATTATGAAACAAATATGGATAATAACAAATAAGGAATTGAAAGGATATTTTGATTCCTTGATGGCATATATACTCATTGTTGTGTTTCTGGGCTTGAGTGGTTTCTTCACCTGGCTCTATGGAAATAATGATGTATTTTACATAAATAGAGCAACTATGCAGCCTTTTTTTGGCATTGCATACTGGACGCTTTTTATATTTATACCGGCCTTAACCATGAAACAACTTGCTGAAGAGTTTAAAACAGGAACCATAGAGTTGCTTTTAACCAAACCTGTTTCGGATTGGCAAGTGGTTACCGGTAAGTTTTTGGCAACCTTTTTTCTGATTGCTATCACCTTAGCTTTAACATTGCCTTATTATATCTCTATAGCTAATATAGGGCCAATAGACCATGGCTCCGTGCTGACCGGGTACTTAGGTTTACTATTGATGAGTGCAGCGTATATTAGTCTGGGTATTTTTGCCAGTAGCATCACATCTAACCAGATAGTGGCTTTCTTATTGGCTTTGATTATTGGTATTTTCTTTCAAATTCTTTTTGGCATTATCTCGAGGGCTTTCCCCGGTATGCCTGGAGATGTTTTGTCATATCTGGATATGCAATATCATTATCAAAGCATTATACGGGGTGTCATTGATAGTAAAAACATAATTTACTTCGCCACAATAATTATAGGAGGCTTAATGGCATCTGAACTTTCTCTTGTAAAGCGTAACATTAACTAATTTGAAAATCATGAACGATAAGCTACGATTTAAATATTATATCGCATTGGCTTTAGGCGTGTTGGTCTTAATTAACGTTTTGGCTAATCGATTTTTTGTTCGACTCGACTTTACCGAAGATCAGCGATATACGCTTAGTGAAACCACTAAGAATATTTTAAAAGATATTACAGAACCCATTACTGTTACGGCCTATTTTTCTGAAGGTTTGCAACCTCAGTTCGACCAGCTGAGAAATGATTTTAAGGATCTGCTGACAGAATATGCATCTGGCAGCAACCACCAATTGGTTTTTGAATTTATTAATCCCAATGAAGATGCACAGGAAGAACAAAAAGCTGTGCAGGCTGGTATTCAAACGGTGATGATTGAAGCGCGGGAAAAAGATCAGGCCACTACAAAAAAGGCTTTTATGGGAGCCGTGGTGCAGATTGGTGAAAGCTCTGAAACAATACCTTTTGTCCAGCCGGGTGCGCAAATGGAATATGCACTTACTACGGCGATAAAAAAAATGACCATTCCGGATAAGGATGCCATTGGTTTTATTATTGGGCATGGAGAGCCGGGCTTAGGAGAGCAAATGCAGGTGGTGCAAGGATTAGAAGTTTTGTATGTGCCTGAAGAAGTGAGCTTATCAGACAGTGTAAATTTGAGCAAGTATAAAACGCTGGCCTGGATTA
Source organism: Carboxylicivirga longa (assembly GCF_050589825.1). NCBI lineage: Bacteria > Pseudomonadati > Bacteroidota > Bacteroidia > Marinilabiliales > Marinilabiliaceae > Carboxylicivirga > Carboxylicivirga longa. The sequence goes on from NZ_JBNGOZ010000032.1 coordinate 10,170, forward strand.
ATCCTCAGGATTCCATTCCTGAAGAGCATTTTGATTATGTAGAGCGCTTTCTAAAGCAAGGTGGCAATCTACTGGTCGCATTTAATAGGGTAGATGCTCAATTGAATCAGGGAATGGGCTTTGTTAAATATACCGGCATGGGCGACTGGCTTAAAGAACAGGGTATTACTGTGAATGAAGACTTTGTTGTTGATGCCAATTGTGGATCGGTAAACCTTCAGCAGCGTCAGGGTATCTTTATGGTGAACCGTCCCATTAACTTCCCCTATCTGCCTATTTTATCCAACTTCTCCGACCATCCGATCACACAAGGGTTAGGAACTATGATTATGCAGTTCGGTAGCTCCTTGACTTTTAGTGGTGATTCGTTGTGCACTTTTACGCCATTGGTGTTTACCTCCGATAAATCAGGAAATCAATCTGCTCCGGTATATTTTAATATTGAAAAACAATGGCAGGAGAGAGATTTTACCGCATCAAAACTCACAGTAGCAGGGCTTTTAGAAAAAGATAAGCATAAATTAGTTGTTGTTACTGATGGGGATCTGGCCATTAATGGAGTCGGAGAGGAGATGCGACAAGTTCAGCCGGATAATGCCAATTTTATAGTCAATGCCATTGATTTTATGAGTGATGATACCGGCCTTATCCAACTAAGAAGTAAGCAGGTGAAGTTACGTCCGTTGGACCAATTGGAAGATGGGGATAAAAATCTGTTGAAGATTCTAAACTTTGCCTTACCGATTCTTATCATTCTTGGTATTGGTGTTTATCGTTATCAAAGAAGAAAATTTACCCGCTTAAAAATTAAAGGAGAAAGCTATGTTTAGAAAATTAGATATCAAAACCTTGAGCTGGGTATTTATGGCCCTGCTCATTCTGACGGTTGCTGTGAAGCTAGTAGATAGCAATAGAGGAGTCAACACCCTTGCGACTGAGCTGTTTAGTATTGATGTAAATACGATTTCATCAGTAATTGTAAAGCCTAAAATGCTAAATGGCAAGAGCATAGAGCTTAAAAAAGTAAATGGAGGCTGGCGCGTTTTATCTGATGGAAAATCATATAACGGTGATGCATCTACAATAGATCGATTGATTAATCAGTTAAATGGATTAAAACCCATTCGACTGGCTTCGCAAAGTAAAGAGCGTTGGAATAAATTTGAGTTGACCGATTCCCTTGCTACTAAAGTGCAGTTTATGGGGGCTGAAGGAGAATTGGCAAAAGTATATATCGGCAAGTTTTCATATTCGCAGCCCAAAACAAATTCAATGATGCAGCAGAACCCCTATATGCGACCTCAGGGAACCATGACATCTTATGTCCGTTATAATGACGAAGAAGAGGTGTATGCTGTTGAGGGTTTTTTGGGAAGTACAGCCAATAGAAACATTGATGCATTTAGGGATAAAACATTGTTAAACACTAACAAGGCTGGCATTGGTAAAATTGAGTTTAGTTACCCTGCCGATAGTTCCTTTACCATGGTAAAAAATGAAGGTGTTTGGATGAGCGATGGCATTGCACTTGATTCTGCATCTGTCGCCAATTATTTATCAGGTATTACGTCGTTGAGAGGGGGCGATTTTAGTAATGATAAGAGAACTACATTTACTCACAAAGCAAAAATATATTCCGGTAACGGAACGGTGCTCGAAGTCAATGCGGCTATTGATGATGAAAAAGCAATATTATCGACTTCTCAAAATCAAGGAACTGTTTTTAAAGAAGCGTTAAGCTTAAATTTCAATAAACTGTTTGTTTCAAAAAAGGAACTCTTGAGGTAATCGATTCCATAATTTTTGCCAATAAACTCCCGATCGTAGACTTTCTATATCGGGAGTTTTGTTTTCAGTAAATGAATATTGATGTTCTGAATAATATTTAGCAGCAGGTGTGCTCCAATAGAATCTTTAGTCCCAGTCCAATCAGGACTAGTCCTCCAAAAATATCAATCCCTTTATTGATTCGGGTACCGATCTTTCTGCCTAGATACACACCCACAACAGAAAATAAAAACGTGGCTAAGGCAATTACGAGCATGGCCATCCAAATATTAACATCAATCAGTCCGAACCCAACCCCAACAATTAAAGCATCAATACTTGTCGCCAATGCCATCCCGGCAAGCATCAGATTATTAGTGGGGTTAATTTTACTATTTTGTTCACCTTTATCAATAATGCCTTCATAAATTAATTTACCACCAATGATCAAAAGAAGAACAAAGGCAATCCAATGATCGTAACTCTCAATGACAGACCGAAAAGTACTCCCCACCAGCCAGCCAACAAGGGGCAAGCCACCTTGAAAAACGGCCATGAAAGTAGCTACTTTTAAAATGTGCCTTAGTTTTAGGGTTTTACAGCACGCTCCTGTGGTAATACTTGCTGCCAGGCTATCTATTGATAAGCCAGTTCCAATTAGAATAAGAGATAATAGATTCATCAAATAAGTCACGCCTTGATCTTCGAATCCTGAAAAGCAAATTAGACTCGATAGATTCTGTTAATATACTTCTTTTATTACGGAGGGGCGAAGATAAATCTTTTCAATAGCTAAACAAAAATGCAAAACTTGGTATATATAGTATTGTAACATTAATTTTTGATAGTTAATGGTTTTATTGCAGGTATAGGAGAATGTTAATTGGTAAGAGTAGTAAATATTTTACTGGAGCTTATGCTGATTTGGTGTCCCCCCGGAAAGATTGTATTTTCACGTGAGCAAAATAGCAATGATGACGCAAACAGATTTATCGAAGTATAATAACGACTGGTTTAATGAAGGAGCCGGTCTTGTGAAGCGCAGCCTCTGGTTTATGGTGAATGCACTTTTCTTTATCAACCCGCTGAATCCTCTGTCGGGTATTAAGGTGCAATTGTTGCGACTGTTTGGTGCGGAAGTGGGCAAAGGAGTGGTGATAAAGCCCGGTGTTAACATCAAGTATCCCTGGAAGCTGGTGCTGGGTGATTATACCTGGATAGGTGAGCGCGTGTGGATCGATAATCTGGAAAAGGTAGTGATTGGGAGAAACTGTTGTCTATCTCAAGAATGTTTGATTCTTATCGGCAATCATAACTATAAGCTTAGCACCTTTGATCTGATGGTTGCCCCCGTTGTTATTGAAGATGGCGTGTGGATGGGGGCTCGCAGCATTGTTACAGGCGGTGTGCGCTGCGGTAGTCACTCTGTATTGTCAGTTAATAGTGTAGCCTCTGCTAATCTTGAGCCTTACGCAATTTACCGGGGCAATCCGGCCCATAAGGTGAAAGATCGGCATATAGAAGAATAAGGGCTGATGTTTTTGCCTCTTGTTTACTTAGTTGCTTAGTGTTTTAATCTTGATACTTAAGTTTTACTACTTGATATACTATTGTTTTACACATCGCAAGCATTCGGGAAGTGCTTCTTAAACAAGTTGTTAAAATCTTCACGCGAGGTGTAACTAACGGTGCCTCCGGCTACTGTAGTGGACAAGGCGGCATTACGGCAGGCCAGATCGATGGCAGCTTCCAGGCTTTGTCCTTCGATGCGGGCAGCCAAAAAACCCGCGTTAAAAGCATCGCCGGCACCTATGCAGTCAATCACCCGTTTGTTCAGATAGCTTTTAAAATGGCTACCCCCTTCCGGTTTTATCACTTGGCCACCGCTGCTGCCTTGGGTGCTTACAATGGCATGGTGGCATAATTGGGGCAGCTCAGATGCCTTTATTTTATTGCCGCTGAGTAAAAAATGCAACTCTTTTTCGTTGGGAAAAAATACATCTAAATAGGGTAGTAAGGCTCTCAGGTCGGTATCCCATTCATCGTTAACATCCCACTGCGGATCCAGCGAGGTATGCACTCCCTTTGAGCGAACGAATTTAAAGAAGTCGGGTAGTACATTCTTAAAAAAAGGCAGTACGTAAGGGTTGGAGATATGCAGGTAAGCGGTTTGCTCAATAAGTTTGCGCGGTACATCGCTGGGCATAAGGTGCTCCATGGCGCCGGCATATGTCAGGTTGGCTCGTTCCTCATCATGACTCATCACCACGGTGCAGCCAGTTTTGTAGGCCGGTTTTTCCACCATGTAATCGGTATTGACACCCTGTTGGGTCATCAGCTCTTTAAATTGCCGGCCAAAGCCATCGGCTCCCACGGCACCGATGTAGGCCACACGTGCTCCCAGCGCTGCCAGATGAGCGGCCGTGATGCCTGCCGAGCTGCCTAGTACCACATCGAATTGTTGAGCCAATACCTCTTCTCCGTAGGATGGTATCTTCTTATAACGATTGAATATTAAATCAATGTTACAGTCGCCCACTACAACTATATCGAATTTTTTCATTTGCTTTAACGTGTTTCAATAAAATCAACACTTACCGATTCAATCTTGTCTAATTTTGCCAGAATACTACTAACCTTACTTTGCTGGCAATGCCAGTCAATGGCGCAACGTAGGTTAAAATCCTGTCCTGTAATGTGTGGGTTTTCCTCCTTCATCACCTTCATCACATCATTCATAACGCCATAGTCGAAAGTAACACGGTAAAAGTCATCCACCGTTTTTTCAATGATGGTGCCATTAGCAATAGCATCGATACTGGCTTCTTTGTAGGCGTTTATTAGCCCGCTTGTACCCAGCTTGGTGCCCCCAAAATATCGAACTACCACAATTAATACATTGGTGAGCTCGTGCGAGCGTATCTGTCCTAGTATAGGCTTGCCCGCCGTGCCTGAGGGTTCCCCGTCATCATTGGCGCGGTAGCTGTTACCATCGGTGCCCAGCTGCCAGGCAAAGCAGTGGTGGCGGGCATCGTAATATTGTTTTTTCAGATGTGCCACATGCTGTTTTATTTCTTCTTCATCGTAAACCGGATAGGCATAGCTAATGAACTTACTTCCTTTTTCTTTATAGATGCCCTCCGATGGATTGGCTAGTGTATTGTACTTATCCGCTTCTGTCATTGATCTCTTACGCCTTCTGTTATTTCAGCCAGTGAAAATAATAAAAATATGCCACTGCACCTCAATGTTAATGTTTGTTAAGGATGCCTTTTTGTTGCAAATGATAGTAATACTATTAGACGTGGATGTATATATTTGCAGCCTCAAAACAGTAAGAAATCTGTTTTAAGGGCAGTTTTTGCAGCTTGAGACAAATTTTGTTGATGTACCGCTAAGGGACGATCGGTCGTCCTTCCTAAATTCGTTAGAGTAGTAATTAATATAGTCAGTAAGGAGGGCTCTTCATTATTATTATGAAGGCCCTTTTTCGTATCTTCGCCAAAAATGTTGAATAAAATGAGTAATTTCAAAGAGGATTTAATGAGGGTGAAGGCCTTTGTCTTCGATGTGGATGGGGTATTATCATCGCAAATGATACCCATGCACCCTTCGGGCGAACCTATGCGAACAGCTAATATTAAAGATGGCTTCGCCTTGCAGTTGGCTGTTAAGCTAGGCTATCCTGTGGCCATAATTTCTGGCGGAACAACACAGGCGGTGCGGAAACGTTATGAGGGGCTGGGTCTTAAGCACGTTTATCTGGGCATATCGGATAAATGGCCTTGCTTTCAACAGTGGATGAAAGAAACCGGTGTGAAGGCTGATGAGGTGATGTACATGGGAGATGATTTGCCCGATTATCCGGTGATGAAGCGTGTGGGAATTCCGGTGTGTCCGTCCGACGCTGTGGAGGAAATTAAGTCGCTGTGTAAATATATCTCTGACCGCAAGGGTGGAGAAGGCGCGGTGCGTGACGTGATGGAACAGGTGCTGCGTGCCCATGGCAAGTGGGCGCTTGACTATATCTGGTAGAAAATAAATTAAATAGCGGGTGATGGCAGGATGTGTGGGGCAGTGATAACCCGTATAATCATTAAAATACAACACAGGTGAATTTCCTACGACTCATACGTTACAAAAACTTAATGATGATAGGTGGCATGCAGTATGCACTGCGCTACGGATTGATACTGCCCATACTCGGCCAGTATGAGCTAAGTCCGGTATTATCTGATTTTCTTTTTGCCCTGGTGGTGCTGTCCACTCTTCTGCTGGCCGCCTCCGGGTATATCATCAATGATTATTTCGACATTCGTATCGATCGTATTAATAAGCCGCAGAAAGTATTGGTGGGGCGGGTCATCAGTCGTCGTACTGCCTTGTTTTGGCACGTGGTGCTCACGCTAGGAGGTATTCTTCTGGGGTTATTTATCGCCTACATTTCCCGCAAGGAAATATATGCCCTGATGTTTATTGGCGTACCCGTGCTGTTGTGGTATTATAGCACTACTTTTAAGCGCCATATTGTAATTGGTAATTTGGTTATTTCTTTGATGACGGGCATTGTAGTGTTGCTGGTAGTATCGGTTGAGTTTGCCATGCTGGCTAAGGTGCACGGTGAGGCGGTGATCCGCACCGAAGCATGCTCGGTGGCCTGGTTCTGGACCAGTGGTTTTGCCATCTTTGCTTTTCTAAGCAATTTTGTACGCGAAATAATAAAGGACACGGAGGATATGAAAGGTGATAAGGCGGTTGGTTGTAAAACGTTGCCCATTGCACTGGGGCTGCCCTTAACCAAAACGTTTGTGCTGCTTATCGAAGGTTTTACCCTGATAGCTTTATGGAGCATCTATTTCTTTGTGGATGCCTTTCGTCATATTCCTTATGCCTTGCCTTATTTTATTGTAGGTTTTACGCTGCCGCACCTTCTTCTGATATTTACATGGATGCGTGCCCGTGTTTCTGCGCAATATCATCGGGTAAGCACCATCAGCAAGCTCATTATACTTATGGGCGTTATCTTCATTGTACTTGTGGGTCAAATGTTTTAAAACACATCACCCCATCTTCATTATTTCTTTGTCAGGCTGTCGCCACGAAATAGTTTATATTTGCTCTTCACATTTATAAAGATCATATAAACCATTACTACGTGGCAGATAACTACAAAATTATACTTGCATCGCAATCGCCCCGGCGTAAAGAGCTGCTAAGCCAGTTAAATATACCGTTTGATATTCTGATTAAAGAAGAGGTGGAAGAGATATTTCCCTCTGGGATGCCAGCCGATGAGGTGCCTCTTTTTCTGGCCCGGGAGAAGGCGAAACCCTACCATGATGATTGTAAAAAAGATAATTTATTGGTGATTACGGCTGATACCGTTGTGTATTGCGATGGCAAAATATTGGGTAAGCCGGCCGATAAGGCTGAGGCTGTGCGTATGCTACAAGGTTTGTCGGGGAAAGCCCACGAGGTGATTACCGGCGTGGCCTTAACTACAGGACAGCGGCAGGCAGGATTTACCGCTCGTACTAAAGTGTTTTTTAAAAGCCTAACAGCCGACGAGATTCATTATTACATTGACCATTACCAGCCCTTTGACAAGGCCGGAGCCTATGGTATACAGGAGTGGATTGGCATGGTGGGCATCGAGCGCATCGAAGGCTCGTATTTTAATGTGGTGGGCCTGCCGGTGCAACGCTTATATACCGAACTGAAAACATTTAATATTCAATAAAATAATAAGAGATGATAAGGAAGATTCTATTGACATTGGTGGCTGCCTTGCTGTTGCAGGGGCAGGCCCGTGCCGATGAGGGAATGTGGATTCCCATGTTACTGGAGAAGTATAATATAGAGCAGATGCAGGCCATGGGCTTTAAGCTTACCGCCGAAGATGTTTACAGCGTTAATCAGGCTTGTCTGAAGGATGCCGTGGTGATTTTTGGCCGTGGCTGTACCGGCGAACTGATCTCCGATAAGGGCTTGATCGTGACCAACCACCACTGCGGATACGGTCAAATACAATACCATAGCTCGGTGGAGAATGACTATCTGACCAATGGTTTTTGGGCCATGTCGCCAGAGGAAGAGTTGGTGAATCCGGATCTGACGGTGACTTTTCTGAAGCGTATGGAAGATGTGACGGAGCGCGTGCTCGAAGGCACTAATGACGATCAGAATGCCGAGGAGCGCAACAAGCAGATTGCTGCCAATATTAAAGCCATTAAGGACGAAGCGGTGGAAGGAACTCACTATCAGGCGGTATTAAAGCCTTTCTTCCACGGCAATCAGTATTTTCTTTTTATCAACGAGATTTTTAAAGATGTGCGTTTGGTAGGTGCCCCGCCATCGGCCATCGGTAAGTTTGGTGGCGATACCGATAACTGGATGTGGCCCCGTCATACCGGCGATTTCTCCATGTTTCGTATCTATGCCGATAAGGATAATAAGCCGGCTGAATACTCAAAGGACAATGTGCCCTACAAACCTGCTAAGCATTTTCCCATTTCGCTGAAAGGGGTTAATGAGGGTGATTTCACAATGGTATTTGGTTATCCCGGAAGCACCTATCAGTATGTTCCGTCGTATCACATTGCCATGTTAACCGAAACGGTGAATCCCAAGCTGATTGATGTGCGCACCGAGAAGTTGAATATCATGAATCGCTATCAGGAGGCCGACCCCGCGGTGCGTATCAAGTACGCAGCCAAGAATGCACGCGTGTCCAACAGTTGGAAACGCTGGATTGGGGAGAATCGTGGTTTGGAAATACTAGATGCCATTAATAAGAAAAAGGAGTATGAGGCGGCCTTTACGCAATGGGCCAAGGCTGAGGCGCCTGAGTATGCCGGTTTGCTGGCACAATACAAAAAAATATATACCGATTATACGCGCTATAACCTTACTTATGGCTACTACCGCGAGATGATACGTTCCAACGGTATGGAGATCGCTTATCTGGCGGGTCAGATGGAGATACTAAAGATGCTGTATAAGGATACGGAGTTGGATGATGAGGCTGTGAAGAAGGCAAAGGAACATCTGACTGAGCGAGCCACCCTGTTCTTTAAGAACTATTATAAGCAGTTGGATAAATCACTGTCGGCGAAGTTATTAAATATGTATGCTGAAAATATAGAGGCGAGTTTTCAGCCTAATGTGTATGAGCTGATTAATGGCAAGTACAAAGGAGACGTTAATAAATACGTTGACTACCTGTATGGTAAGTCGATTTTTGATGATGAACAGGCGGTGCTTGATTTTATTGCTGATTTCTCGACCAAATCAATAAAGAAGCTCGAAAAAGACCCGGCGTTTGTTCTGAGTAAGAGTTTTGAAGCCGTGTATAAAGATAAGGTGTATCCGCAGCTAAAAGCATACCGCACCCAGTTGGCTGACCTGGATAAGGACTATATGGAAGCGCAGATGAAGTTTGAATCGGATAAGGTTTTTTACCCGGATGCCAATTTTACCCTGCGTGTATCCTACGGGCAAGTGAAAGGTTACACCGCTCGTGATGCTGTTTATTACAAGCATTTCACAACCTTGGAGGGTATTATGGAAAAGGATAATCCGGATATCTACGATTACCGCGTACCGGCCAAACTGAAAGAGTTGTATGAGCAAAAAGACTATGGACGCTATGAGGTGGAGGGTACCGTACCGGTTTGTTTTGTGGCCACCAACCATACTACCGGGGGTAACTCGGGAAGCCCCGTGCTTAATGCCGAAGGTCATCTGATTGGTATTAACTTCGACCGTGCCTGGGAAGGTGTGATGAGCGACCTGATGTTTAATCCTGAGCAGTGTCGTAATATTTCGCTGGATATGCGTTATGTACTGTTCCTGGTGGATAAAATGGCAGGAGCAGGTTACCTCTTGGATGAAATGACGATTATTGAGTAAGGTATGATGGCCTACGCACTAGTCGCGTGATTTTATGAGGCGGATGGAATTATAAGAGACCGTCTTAGAGAGAGAATATTTAGCAACCCCGGATGTGCGTCCGGGGTTGTCTTTTTTTAGGTTTTGTATTCTAACCGTTAATTCTAATTAGGGTGCGGCCTTTTATCTGGCCTTGTAATATTTGGTCTATTTTGGACTGAACTGTTTCAAGTGTTATCTCTGTGCAGGCTTCTGCCAGGTTAGCCGGTTTCCATTCTTTGGCTAGTTTTTCCCATACTTTGGTCCGGTAAGGCATGGGGTAATTTTGCGAATCAATACCGATGAGTGTTACGCCGCGTAGGATAAATGGAAAAACGGTTAACTCCAGTTTAGGCGATGCGGCATTTCCACAGCAGGTTACCACACCCATGGACGAGGTGGCTTTAATGATATTTTCGAGGATGACGCCCCCGACGGTATCAATGGCGCCGGCAAATAGAGGCTTTAGTAAGGGTTTTTTGTCAAAGTTCTCGATGTCGCTGCGAAGCAATACCTCTGCGGCACCTAGTTTTTTTAAGAAATCTGTTTCCGTTGCTTTACCCGTGATAGCCACCACACTATAGCCTAATTTACAGAGGATGGAAACACTGATGGCGCCAACGCCACCCGTAGCTCCGGAAACAGCTATTTTACCATCTGTGGGCTTTACCAATTCTGTTAAACGCAGAACAGACATACCCGCCGTTAGACCTGCTGTACCATAGATCATAGCTTCCTGCATGCTCATTGTATCAGGTAATTGTACAGCCCAGGCAGCCGGCACTTTAGTATATTCGGCAAAGCCACCATCTGTATTCATCCCCAAATCATAGCTGGTTACGATTACTTTTGTGCCAACTTTTACTGTGTCGCTTTTTGAATCTTCCACCACGCCAACGGCATCGATGCCCGGTGTGTGCGGGTAATGGCGGGTTACGCCCTTATTGCCTGTTGCCGACAGGGCGTCTTTATAATTCAGGGATGTATAGTGTACTTTTACAAGGATCTCTTCGTCCTGCAGCGGATCGAAGGGTACTGTTTTTATAGTGCCTTTGTATTGGCCATCAACTTCTTCAACTCTAAAGGCCTTAAACATTGGGTGATTCTGTGTCATGATACAAGCTTTAATTTTGTACTTTTGTGCAAAGATCAGATTAAATGAGTTAATTATCAATAGCTTACATAAAGGTGGGTTACGAACATTTATTTCTGAATTGCTCGTTATTAATGTGTTGAGAATTGAAAAAATGGAAAAAAGCTATTGTCCAATCGATACCTTTATTAATGCTGTAAAGGGCAAGCGAAAAGGTACTATTATATTGCACCTGTCGCAAGGGCATAAACGTTACAGCGAGTTGGTTAGGCTCATTACTGATATCAGCGAGCGGATGTTAAGTAAGCAGCTTAAGGAGTTGGAAGGAGATGGTCTGATAACGCGTACCGTTTATCCCGAAGTGCCCCCTCGTGTCGAGTATCGCTTATCGGCATTGGGAAAATCCATTCATCCCTTCCTGAAAGGCATGTACAAAGGGGGTATTTTGCTGGAAAATAGTATCGAATAGTGCGCTGATATACTCCTTGTTGCCCCACGTTTAGCCAGGAAGCGCCTGCGGTGTGTTTCGTATGCGGGTATTTTCTTCCAGGCTTTGGTTGCTAAGGCGGTACATTTGCTTTACTTCAAGGCATATAAAACCATACTCTTCCACCACTTTGCCACGCAGCAGGTAGCACCCGGGTCCACGGAACGGGTAGCGTCGCAGGGCATCGGAAAAATGTACCGTGTCGAGCCAGTGACCTTCCACATCCAAAAAGGTGCCAAACGACATGGTTTCGCCCGTGCCGGTGCGTGTGGGCTTGCGGGTGATCAGATAACCTACGATAGCCACTGTTTGATTGAGGCAGTGGGGCAGGTCGGTAGCCTTCAGTAGGCTGGGTAGTTGTTTTTCCAGTAGCTTAAAGGGCGAGGTGAGGGGAAAGCCCAGTAGCTCCAGCTCGTCAAAAGCATCTTCCAGCTCGTGCTCCCACAGGGGGGGGAGTTCAAAGGCGCGCACTTCGGGCTGAAAAAGGGTGGGCTCCGGCTTGGTTTGCTTGCTGTGTCCCAGCAGGTGATGAACTTCCCATAGTAGTTCTTTCTTGGTTTTACCGGTGAAGCGTAAGGCGCCAATACGGATTAGTATCAGTACTTGTTCCAGTGAAATAGGTACCCGGCTTATCAGGTCGGCCAGATTAGCAAAGGCACCGTACAGCCCCCGTTCGTTGAGCAGCATAGCCACCGTTTTCTTTTCTAGTCCATGTAGCATAAATAATCCCAAAAACAGGTGTTTGCCGTGGATCGTGCAGGGCCAGTCGCTGCGGTTGACGCAGGGAGCCTCAACAATGGCGCCATGCATACGCGCTTCGTGCAGATATAGTTCAGGCCGGTAAAAGCCACCGCCGTTATTCAGGGTGGCTGTCATGTATTCGCGCGGGAAATAAGCCTTCAGATACAGGGCTTGAAAACTCTCTACGGCATAGCTGGCCGAGTGTCCCTTGGCAAAGGCATAGTTGGCAAAGCTCTCAATCTGCCGCCATATATCGGCCACCGTCTGTTCGGCATAGCCTTTGGCCCGGCAGTTACTGAAAAACTTATCGCGTACCTTACTAAATTCGTTGCGCTGCCTGAATTTCCATGACATGCCGCGACGCAGCACATCAGCTTCGTCCAGTGACAGGCCGGCAAAATAATGGGCTACCTTAATCACATCCTCCTGATAGACCATCACGCCATAAGTCTCCTCCAGTATATTGTATAGCTCGGGTAGTTCCTTGCGGGCCTGTTCGCGACGTTCGGGGTGTTGAAAGCGCAGGATGTATTCGCGCATCATGCCGCTTTTGGCTACCCCGGGCCGTATGATGGAGCTGGCCGCCACCAGGCGCAGGTAGTCACCGGCTTTGAGCTTGGTGAGCAGCATGCGCATGGCCGGCGATTCCACATAAAAACAGCCGATGGCTTTTCCGGCCTTCAGTAGTTCTTTAATGCGACTGTCCTGTTTGAGTTTGGGTATGTCATCAATATCGATGGTGGTGTTGGTGTTATCGTGGATGATGGTCAGGGTATCTTTAATCTTACTGAGTCCGCGCTGACTAAGGATATCGAATTTGTGTAGACCCAGGTCTTCGGCATTGTACATATCAAACTGGGTAGAGGGAAAGCCCTTGGGCAGCAGCTCGGTTGCCGAATAGGCTGTAATGGGATCCTCGGAAATGAGTATGCCACTGGCATGTATGCTGCAGTGGCTGGGGAAACCGGTGATAAATTGGCTGTATTTGAGCACCCACTGTCCGTATTTCTGCTGATGGGCTGCCTCCGGGTTCTTTTGCAGTGTCACAATTTCATCATCGGGCAGGCCAAACACCTTGGCTACCTCACGAATGGCTGATTTATATTTGAAGGTGATGTAGTTGCCCAGCAGTGCCACCCGGTCGTACCCGTATCGCTCAAATATATATCGTGTCACATCATCGCGGTCGGTCCACGAAAAGTCAATATCGAAGTCGGGTGGTGACTGGCGGAAGGGGTTGATAAAACGCTCGAAATATAGATCCAGCTCTATGGGATCCACATTGGTGATGCGCAGCAGGTAGGCCACCAGGCTGTTGGCGCCACTGCCCCGGCCAATATGGTAGTAGCCTTTACTACGTGCGTAGTCAACAATGTCGAGGGTGATTAAAAAATAGGCACAAAAGTCCAGATCACGAATTACCTCCAGTTCTTTGTTCATGCGCTGAATAACGGTTTCATCGTGCCGGGGATAGCGGTAGGCCAGTCCTTCGATACAGCGTTTTTTCAGTAGCTCAAAATCGGCTTCTTTCGATTGGCTAAACACTTGTTTGTTTTTATTGGTGCCAAAGTGAAAGTCGATATGACATGAGGCCAGCAGATCTTCTGTGTTTTTGATAATCTGCGGATAATCGGCATATATATTGAGCAGCTCGTCCCGTGGGATGATGGTATCGGCTTCAGTTGCTTGCTCGGTGGCGGGCAGCTTGCTAAGCAGTAGGTTGTTGTCGATGGCGCGTAGCAGCCGATGAGCATTGTAGTCGTGCTTGTTGCGAAAAGAGCAGGTGTGTTTAATTACCAGTTTATCCTGATGATTTTTCCAATGCGAAAAGGGCAGTTTTTTTAGCTCGTGGGGAGCAATGCCAATAAATTCATTGGGGCGCAGGGTGTCGTGGGGATAGGAGAATGGATAGATTACCCAGGCTTCTTTAAAAGCCGGAGCATGGGCATCGAAATGTACCTGCTCGTGCAGATGAGGAGTCAGGTAATCGTTAATCTCCTTGAAGCCGGCATTGTTACGGGCAATGGCCACATACAGTTGCTGTACCCCATTGCGAAAATCGACCCCCACAACCGGCTTGATGTTGTGCCGCTCTGCCAGGCGTACAAAGTCGATGCTGGCTGCGGTGTTATTGATGTCGGTAAGGGCAAAGCTGTGGTAGTTATAATGACTCAATACCTTAATCAAGTCCTCGGTGGCAATAGCACCGTATTTAAAGCTGTAATATGAATGGCAGTTGGTGAGCATGTGTTTTAGTTGTGTAGTCAATAGTTGGGCCCGGTGTTAGGGGCTAGAGCTTAGAAGTACCGTGCACTAGTTTCGGTTTCGGACTGATGATCTCTCCATCGATTTGACCGTTAAAGGGATTCATCTGCTTCAGGTGGCGGGCGCGCATGCCCTGGGCGCGTTTTATGGCATCTTCGCCATAGCGTCCGCGCAGCTGATCCATGGCCTGATAGAGTTTAATCATCTTAAAGGAATCTTCAAAAAGGCGGATTTGGTAACTGCCGCCTACCAAGTTGCTGAAGCGCACGCCAATGAGTCGCACCAATACACGCCGGTCATATACCTTTTCAAATAAATCTTTCACCGTTTCAATTAGGGTGTGATCCAGTGAGGTGTAAGGGATGCGCTTTTGCCGTGTGTGCGTCTGAAAATCGGCATAACGCACTTTTACCGATACGCAGGAGGTAAGCTTATTGCTGTTGCGTAGCTGATAGGCCAGGCTCTCGGCCATGCCCACCAGTATGCTTTTCAGGGTGTATACATCGGTGGTATCTTGCTCAAAGGTGCGTTCGGTGGAAATGGATTTGCGCTCGCTCCAGGCCACCACCGGCGTATGGTCAATGCCCTGTGCCTTTTTCCAGATAGTAATTCCGTTTTTGCCCAGTACACGTTCCATTAGTTCGGCCGGCATCTCTTGTACTGTGCGTATCTTTTCAATGCCCATGCGCCGTAACAGGTGGTAGGTTTTATTGCCCACCATGGGTATTTTTTTAATCGACAGTGGTGCCAGGAAAGGCTTCTCGTAACCTTTCTCTATTTGAATGTGATTGTTGGGCTTGGCCTCGCCGGTACCTACCTTGGCTACGGTTTTACTGGTGGATAAGCCAAAGGAGATGGGTAGGCAGGTGTCGCGCATAATCTCTTCGCGCAGTTCCTTGGCCCACAGGTAGGTGGTTTTTATGTAGCGATCCATGCCGGTAACATCAATATAAAACTCATCGATGGATGATTTTTCAAACAAGGGCGATCGTGCGCGTATGATTTCGGTTATCTGGTTCGAAAATTCGCTGTAGGCCTGGCTATTGCCGCGTATCACTTTGGCATGTGGGCACAGCTGACGCGCCATACGCATGGGCATGGCCGAATGGATGCCGTAGCTGCGTGCTTCGTAGCTGCAGGCCGCCACCACACCACGGTCTGAGGTGCCGCCTATTAATACGGGTACGCCAATCAACTCTTTGTTAATTAGGCGTTCGCACGATACGAAGAAAGTATCCAAGTCCAGATGTAATATTGATTTATTCATTTTGTCGATAATATCGTCATTTTCCTGATAATAATATAGTCACTTTTGCTATCTTTGGGAAGAGAAATGACAGACTATTTTTGAACCAAAGGCAGAAGATGCTGGGGTAGAGGAGGAAAAATTAGCTGTTAGTTGGTAGCTGTTAGTTCTTAGCTGTTTGCTGTTTGCTGTTAGTTCTTAGCTATTAGTTCTTAGCTGTTAGTTCTTAGCTGTTAGCTAATACCTAATACCTAAGAACTAATTCCTAATACCTAAACCCTAATAAATAGAATCATGTATTTTGCAGAGAATATTAAGTTTTTACGAAAGCGAAAGGGCTTGTCACAGAGTGACCTGGCTTCTTTTTTAGGTTTGACGCGCACCACCTTGGCTGGTTATGAAAAAAGTGTGCAGCCACCTTTTAAAACGTTGATTAAGTTTGCCGATTATTTTAAGGTATCCATCGATGCTCTCGTGCGTTACAGGCTGGAAGCCTTGTCGTCCTTTCAGCTGTCGCAAATTGAGGATGGCTTTGATATTGATGTAACGGGGCAGAAGCTGCGCCTGCTAACCGTATCGGTAGATAAGGAGGGAAAGGAAAATATAGAGATGGTGCCGGTGGAAGCGCAGGCCGGTTACACGAGTGACTATGGCGATACGGATTTTATTGCTTCGCTGCCTAAGTTTTCATTGCCCTTTTTACCCCGCGATAGGACCTATCGCACCTTTCAGATACGCGGCGATTCGATGTTGCCCATTCCTGAGGGTGCCTGGGTAACGGGTTCGTACATTCAAAATTGGCACAATATTAAAGATGGTACCCCTTGTGTGATTGTAACCCGTGATGAGGGCATCGTGTTTAAGGTAGTGTACAATCAGCTTGAGAAGAATGAAAGCCTCTTGCTGGTATCTACCAATCGCCTGTATAAACCCTATGAGTTGGCGGTGAAAAATATTATGGAGATATGGCGCTTCGAAACCTATAACGGTTTTGAGATTGGGCAGTGAGTTCACTATGCTATTAATGTCTATGCTTTTGTTGATTTTTCAAAAGCTTCATTATCTTTATCCTCGAACCTTAAAACACACAATTATGAGAATGATTTGTTTAGTCCTTGCAGCAGGACTTTTTTATGCCTGCAACTGTGAAAAGTCAAATAAGTCTGACTTTCCGGAGGAATACATTGGAACCTGGCAGTTGATATCTTCGGATTATTACGGGAAGGATTCGGTGAAATCAAATATGGTGGATGGCCAGGAGATGATTAAGATAATTACGCCCACTCACTTTGCCTTCTTTTTACACGACTTGTACCAGGGAAAGGACAGTAGCAATGTGGCTTATATGTCGGGTGGCGGAACCGTTACATTTGAAGGCAATAAGTATACTGAGCATCTTGATTTCTGTACGGCTCGTGAGTGGGAGACGCATTCGTTTCATTTTAACCTGGAATTGCGGGGAGATACCCTTATTCAGCAAGGTGTTGAAGAGTTGGAAGAACTGGGTTTAGGCGATGAAAATTTGTTGTTGATAGAAAAATACATCAGGGTAAGGGAGTAATTATATCACCCACCGCCGGAGGCGGTGGGATGGGCATCTTAATTGGCGTTTCATACTCTAAATCATCATGGTTGCTAGGTCTCAGATATTAATACTGTTTTGGCGTTGTCCGCCATGGATACTTTCTCCAGAAATTCTCTGAAATCATTAAACTCTTCCTTGGGATAGGTGCCTTTGTTGATCTCAAAATAGCGGTAATAGGTTATCTGTCCTTGATCCAATACGGCATGCGATTGGTACTTGCCATATTTCGTATTCAGCACCGTTTCTTTAGGAAGCGCTTCTACGCCTAAGTTAGTCGGCACTTCAAAGGTAATGGTGTCGCACTCGCTGTAGTTTCGCTGCACATATACAGGGTTGTTGCGGCTGCGGGCATAGCGTGGTACAGAATTGAAAGCATTGAAGATATTCAATTTAAGAAGCTTCCGATTACCCATTGATGAGCAATAGTTGCTCGCCTCGAGTTGCACTTTTTTTGTAAACGAGGGTTGGGGGCTGGTCTTGTCCTCAAGCTGGTAATTGTTTAGTTGAAAGTTAGGAATGCTAATACCATTTATAATTTTTTTGCGCCGGTCTGTTTCATCGCGATGAAGCAGATACGACTGATCGCCATACCTAGCGCCGGTATATACAAGTTCCGCTTCCACATGAATGGAGTTGTTATCAGCTATCTTTACTGTACCGGTTGTTGTTTGCCGGTTTTCTTCCACCGTATAGGCCGGGGTTTTTACAAATTCACCGCCATTATCTTTCACGATTAAGGCATACCTGTCATCTGTAAAATCACCCATGTAGCCGGCAGGTGATTGTGCACTTGTGCATTCCAGCCAGATGGTATCTTTATCGCAGGGAACGCATAAAATAACGTGGTTAAAATCATTCATTGAAAAGTCAAGCGGTGCCGAGTGCAGGCTGTTACCTGCATATATTCTTGCATAATACGACTCGATGCCGGCAGCTTTTAGCAGCGCCATTGTATAGTTCGATAAGGCCTTGCAATCTCCGTAAGAGAGTCGGTCAACTGTTTCAGCCGGGAAAGGTTGCCATCCGCCAACGCCTTCCTGAATGCTTATGTAGCGATTCTTTTTTTGAGCGTATCGATATACTTTTTTGATTTTATCCTCTTTGCTTTCGGCATTATTAACGAGTGATTTTATCTCTTCTATTGTTTCTTCAGGAAGTCCATCACGTCCTTCAAGAAGCCGTCCCATAAAAGCCCCAAGATTGTTCCACGACTCCATATTTCCTTTAATGCCATCTAACTCAAAGTCGGATGCGGCAAGAAAAACGGTTGGGTATATTTTTCTGTAATTGGGCGAGAGTGGTTCGTAGTTGATGGCTTCAATATTATTAACAAACCAATTGTACACCATCTTATCCTCTTGCATGGCCGCTTGAACAGGTGCGATATTCTTTTCCAAGTAGCGAAGTTTGTAAGTAGATGGAACAATAGCTGTAAATTCGGAGTGTTCGATGGAGACATTATAACCTTCAAAGCCCACCCACCTTGGAAGAAAGAACAAGGTATTGTAGGATTCGCTGTATGTGTATTCTATGGTAAACGGATAACTGTAATATTCAGGATCGATATGTTTAACTCTTCCATCGGTAAACAGGGTGCTGCCACTTATGGCACTGTAATCTTTTATATCCTCGTTCTTAATTTTCTTAACCCTTTTTCCCTTACTATCGTATATTGCTCCATCTATTCTGTCAATGTTAAATAGTTTATCGTAGTTAAGCTTAAGGATGGATAAGTCAATGGCACCTTCTTTTAGAATTGTCACGGCATACTTGGTTTCCTTCTTGCCTTTATTTTCTGAAATCAATTCGAAAACCACGTCATTGGTGCGAACTACAGCATTGGCATTGCGCAGTAACTCCTGGGGGATGTTATCAATAGCATAGTGCGGAGCATCTTTTGCCAGCGTTATTAATGGTAAAAGTACAAAGGCGCAGGCTATGAGTACGATTTTTTTATAAACTGGCTGCATCGTTGATTGGTTTTAGGATGATGGGTTCGGCATGTTTTTTTATAATCTGCTCATACATTGCTTTTAAGTATTCGTACTCTTCGGGCAAAAACATGGTTTTGTTAATGTTGAATTTATAAATGGTCATCAACTTATTCTGTGTGGCCTGATACTGGATGAGTACATACAATGATTTATCGGGCGTTACGATTTTGATGGGCTCCGGTATTTCAGCAATGGTGTAACCATCAGGTATTGCAATATTAGAAATAAGGTATTTATTTCGGCAGTATGCGAAATCAACCGGATACTTTCGTTCTTCGAGCTTAAATGGATTTTTGCCAATTTTTTCGATTAAAAATGGATTGATCAGCACCATGTCGTTGATGCGTTCAACCGAGTTTTTAAGCTGAACCTCATAGACGTCCTGAATGGGTTGGCTGATATTGTCTAAGTTGTTTATGGAGAAATTTTTAATGATAAGGCCACTGTGTTTTGATTCCAGAGAAGTAAGGTACTCCTCATCTCCTGCAAATTCCTTGTAGTCTTTTCTAAAGCCATAACTGGCATAACCATCTCGCTTGTAGGTTATTTCACCTTTTAAAAGAAGGCTTTCATCCAGTTCAAGGTTAAACATGGTCGTTTCTTTATCGCTATAAATAGGCTTAATCTCCACCCATTTTCCTTTTTCTTTGGTAACCACGCGTCCTTGTTGGTTAAGACATCGTACGGGCAGCATGCCAAAAATGAGCTCTTTTTCGGTGGCATCCAATAAATAATCTTTACCATCTATTGTGGCACAAACCATAGTATAATCAAGCTTTTCGTAGCTGGGATAAAATGGGTTTAATAATCCATTACTGCGAGTGCTTATTACAACCGGATTAGCATCAATATCTAACTTTTTGAGTAGGTGCAATAACATAAAGTTAATATCGGTACTGTTTCCTACTTTTTCCTTAAAAGGTTTATTGAGGGAATTGGACGTAGTGAAAATCCAACTTTCCTCATTCCACTTTACTGTTTTAATGGCTTCAAAAGCTGCTTTTGCCCGTTCGATTGGGGCCAGGCTTTTAGTTTCAATTTGTTCGGCAATATCATTGATGTATCCCGCACCGTTTCTCAGTGTTCCGCCAAAGTAATCGTGATCCATCAGCCGGTCGTTTACTGCTTCCCACGAGGTGGTGAAGGATTTGTAATAGCCCGGATAGCTAATGTTCAGCAAGTCAAACTCAAACTTAGTAATGTAATTGTCTCTGGAACTCATGTAGGCTTCCGATTTAAAGGCGGGCATATCTTTGGCCACAAATCGATTTTTGTCAGTAATGGCAAGTGGCTCATAGCCAGTCATTCTTTTGCGGTAGTTTATGTATTGAGATTCTTCTAATCTTAGTTCGCACCATTTCACGGGAATTGAGCGCTGGAAGGTCCATTCTGTTGGTAATCCAAACGATGTAAACTCAAGTTCGAACACACTACCTACCTTTACATTGGGCAGTGCAACTCTGTATCGGAAAATACTTTCTGTTACACGTTCTCTAAATATGGATTCGCGTTTTAGCTTATCAACCTCTATTTCGCCATCTACCAAATTATAGGTACGCCCTCTGAAGCTATCGTCTTCTCTGCCCGGCAGTACAAACTCGGCATAGCTTGTACCCGCTTTTTTTAAAACTTTTATCCGTTCAATGCGGTGAAATTTAAAATCTTTGGCAATAAACTGACCATACTTGCATAACACAACCGCTGCAGCCGAAGTGTCGGGTTCGTAGACGGTCATCTTAAGGTCTTCGATACTTACCTTTCCAAATTTAATGGGTGCTTTTTGTGCAAAAAGATGCGCCGATGCTATTATGATTAGCAACGGAAGAAGTAATTTTTTCATTGGGGGTAGATTTAGTTTTTAGTTACCGTATTAAAAATAGTAATATTATTAAATACAAAACGAATAATCCCCCATGTAATGTGTTAATTTAGAATGATTATGGATCAGCCGTATATTTCACGGCTAATTAATAGTTTTAGATAGTTATTTTCGTAATGCTTACGAGCTATCTGCCCAGCTCAAAGGGCAATATTTTGTCAATGACGATGGCTTGTGGACTTACTTTTACCCGAATTGGAATGATTTCGACACCTGCTTTATAGGCTTCAGACAAAGCTTCAGCATAAGCGGGGTCGATGCTAGGTGCCGGTGCAAAAATCTCCACATCGCTGCGTTGTATAATATACAGCATTACTGCCCGTATGCCTTCTTTCTTCAGCGTTATCAGTTCGTTAAGGTGTTTTTTACCCCGTGTGGTAACGGCATCGGGAAAGCGGGCATAGGCACCGTCTTTCATGGTTACGTTCTTCACCTCGATGAAACAGGTCTCATCGGTTTTTTGCGCCATAATGTCGATGCGGCTGTTGCCCGTTTTTACTTCGCGCTGAACATGATCGTAACCCTTCAGCTGCGGTATCTCACCATTTTTCACGGCTTCAAAGGCAATGCGGTTGGGGTGCGACGTGTTGATGCCCACCCATTTTCCGTTTAGCTTAATCATCTCCCAGGTGTAAGGGGTCTTGCGTTTTGGATCTTTGGCGGGCGATAAATATACCTCGGCACCTTCTTCAAGACAGGTCTTCATGGACCCACTGTTGGTGCAATGGGCAAGCACAACGGTGCCATCATCGAGTTGGATATCGCTTAAAAATCGCTTGTAGCGTCTGATCAGGGTGCCATGTACTAAAGGAGTATCAAATTTCATATCCAAAAAATTTATTCATCACACAAGGAAAAACAAAGTAAGCTTTATTTTTGCAATCCATAAAAAATGCGAAAGGATGGAGTGTCGAGAAAATTGTGGAGCTTGTTGTATCGTGCCAAGCATATCATCAAAACTACCGAAAGCACCGGGTGGCAAGGTGGGTGGGGTACCTTGTCCACACCTTACATCCGATTATCGTTGCGATATTTTTAATTCGCCGGAGCGTCCTGCCGTGTGTGCCGGCTTCAGAGCCGAAAAAATCGTGTGTGGTAACAACCGTTCCGAGGCCATTGAAATATTAGCCGACCTGGAGGGGCTCACAACCTGGAAGCATCTATAATCAGTACTTTCTTAATTTATTTCATGTAGGGAGCAAACTTTCTATAATTATTGGCTGTAGTTTACAATAGCGTTTTAATTTTGTAACTTAATGAGAAAATGCCATGGATACCGCCAAAATAAAAGAAG
>NZ_JBNGOZ010000033.1:0-29205 GCF_050589825.1 Carboxylicivirga longa
ATTGGCAGAAAAATTAAGAACCAAATATGGTCAAAAACCTTCCGGCTTTTGGGGGTCAGCTTAGTGCGGATTATCCAGCTGCTGCAACTGCTAATGTGCCTAATACTTTTTTCGTGCTTGCTTCCATAGTGGGAGCAAACATATTGTAGGCTCATCGGAAGGGTGATTGTCGATGAACGAAGATAAACGTACCTGTATTTCGATTATGCTACATTATTGAAGTTAAATCTCTACAGTAACTCAAATTCTTCTTGTGTTATGCAAAAATGCTCAAGAAGGATTAAAAATTGCTTTCTGGTATAATAATGAAGTTTTTCTTTACGGCAGGCAGCCTGCAACTGCTGATTTAATTGCGGAGTTGCTCTAATTTCTCTGCGTAAGGCTTGCATGGCTGAATTGGCATTGATGCTATCCGGGTATAATTTTGAAGCCACAGTTTGCTTTAGGTATGTTCTACGTAGCTTCATGGTCTTAAAATTTGGTTGAAATTAATACCAGAACACATCTTCCAAGTAGATAAAAGCAGGTTACTTAATCGCTTTAATACTGCTTTTACTTCCTTTTTAGTGCTTTTTTGAATATCTGAACTGAATTCGAGTATATGCCGAGGATATATTACATACTTTCTAAAGCATTGCCAATTTTGTAGGGTACTTATTGAACTTATCGGACGAATGTAACAGGTACAAACAACAATAAGCCCATTATGAAGGCTTATTTGTAGGGTATATTTTAAAATATTGGGCATAAATTATTCATTTATACCCTTGATAGATAGTGTTGCTAAGATAGAAAAAATAGTGAAATCTTAATTTTTAAAAAAGCGTAGCCCTTATTAAAAGGCTACGCCTAAGTTTTCTGAAATTCTTTAACAAATACGAAAGTTAGATTGCATTGAAAATATCTCTATGAATTGGGAAATAAATTTTCCTTTCTCAGTTTTACTCCTTCTGAGCCTTTCTTTCCAATGCGTCCATTTTTATCAATCTTAATCAACTCAACCTTTTCTGGCATATTATTTAAGATGTAATCTTTTGCCGTTTTTACAGAATGACTCCACTTGCTATTTTGTTCTTTTAAGTATTTGTTTAGGTCTGCTATTTTGCATTGTTCCACTACTTTAAGATATTCAATTATCATAACTACATAGTCCGATTTATCAACTGAGACGACAGATTTACTTATCACCTTAAAACTATCATCCAATTCATTTAATTGCATATCCCTTTTACCACTACATCCTTTAGAATAATCTGGACAACCATAAAAATCCCCCTTTTTGTGCGTTCTTAATACCATCTGATTACCACACTTAGGACAATTAGGCAATTTACCTTCGATTTTACTTTCCTTTTGAGTTGACTTAGGAGACTTTGTTATTGCTTTGCTTTCTTTATTTTCTTGCTTAACTACTTTCTCAGGTTGTACTATTACGTTGGATTTGTGTTCGTAATTAAAAGGTTCAATCTTTATACCATGTATTTGTTGATGTAGATAGCAATATGATTCAATGGCCAATTTCTTGTTTTCGTTATTAAAAAGTTGGTAAAAAAGAGTTTTGGGCATATTCGCAAATCCAAACAAGCTGCCCCAGAACCCTATCGCAATTCTTTTATTTAGAATGTTGTTATCATTTAAAAAAGAGTTTAATTTCTCAGGGTCATCTCCTTTCATTACAAAAGCTGATATAGATTGCATTAATGAACTTTTATGGCTCTTTAGTTCAAAAGGCTCATAGGATTCTATATTTGCAAGTAAACCATTAATATAGGCTTGTTCATTACTTCCATCCCAATTACGAATTTGTTCTTTAAGAATCTTTCCTATTTCAAAAGCTATATCTGCCTTTGATTCTTTAAAGTTCTCTGTATTAGCAATTGGAAAGTCCATTAACATATTTACGATGTTTCGAAACACCTCAGCTCCATTCCCTTGAAATGATGAGTCAACCAAAGAAGTGAGTTTCAGGTTTGAAATTGAAAAATGATTAATTGAAAAACCTTTGTCTGCTATCTGTTTTTCAGTATCTGAACAAATGTTTTTCCATAAGCTATCAGTTTCTTCACTCTTTGAAGTGTCATTCAATCTCAATAAGCTCATCAATTGCTGATACTTCCTTTGTAGTAAGTTTAATTCATTATCACGATATGAAGAGGACAAAGTAACACCAACAACATATGAATAAAAAAGTCCTTTAAGACGATTAATCTTTTGGTCAAAGGCAATGCTAGTAGAATTATCCTTGGATACTGATGGTTTTACCTTGCTAAGATAAGCATTACTCCAATTAAAGGATAAATCTCTATTTGCAATTACAAAGCTATTTTTATACAAGTCAACGACTTTGGTTTCCAAACTTCGCTCGGAAACAATAAGTGTAGTCCTTAGTGTATTAGGGTCAAAAAAATGTATCTTGGTTTTACCGGGAACTAAGTAGATTGTTTTAAAAATTTCATAAACATCTACATTATCACCTCTGGTTGTTAAAACTTCTTTGGTATTTAATAAATCCGCATCAACTTCAATTACCATTGGGTAATCATCGTAATCACTTTGTTCTATTGAAAAAACAGGTAGCTGACTATAACCCAAAATCCTATCTTCAAAAGGATTAGGCTTTACTAATTCAAAACGTTTATATCCAAACCCTCTATTCTGATAAAATATTTTAGGAGAAATAGATTCGGTCGAGAAGATATTATTAAAATTCAGTGTACTTGTTGGAATATATATTCTTTTCATAATTATAACCTCCTACTTGATTGACTAGTTAATGACGTTTCATACAGGTTATTTGGCACTTCGTCAAAGAACGAAGATAAGTTTCCAGAGTGCATAATAAATAAGGACTGATATGTACGAGTTGTAGCCACATAAAGTGAACTTCTGGCATCATCATACTCTGTTTTACAATCTGGCATAAATACTGCTTCAAATTGCAATCCTTTACTACTATGGTAGGTTGTTAATTTTGGAAGGTCATTTGAAAAATCTAAATCCATATTATTCCGGAACTTTGCTTCTACTGGAAAACCTTTTTCTTGAAAATAGTTTTTTGCATTTTCAACCTCCTGATTATTTTGAAGAAAAATGCCCACATCATCATAATTTCTATTTCTAACAATCTGAATTATGGCATCAAATTGTTCATGCAATGTGTTGTATCGAAGAATTTTAGGTTTTTCAGTTCCTTCTAATTTGCAACGCCCTTCAAGGTCATCATGTACTTCAGAAAGATACTCTGCTAACCTTGCAACTTTTTTCGGAAGTCGATAGTTCCAGACAAGCTGCTCATCCTTTAAACGAGTTATATACGCAATATCTTCCATCGTTATGGGTTTAGGGTCTCTGAAAGTATAAATTTGCTGAGCACTATCCCCATACAAAATTAAGGCACGGTTTGCAGAATTTGTAAACTCTTTAACTTGACATTCAGCAAAATCTTGTGCTTCATCGACAATTAGATAATCAGCAGATGGGCAACCCAATCTTTTCCATCTCTCATAATGCATAACATTATCATTATTAAGATTTAAGGAAACAATAGCATCTCTCATATATTGCTTCAGTGTTTTTGTAAACAATATAAAGTAAAAAGACCCTCTACCTTCTTCTTGAATCTGCTTTACTTTCCACAAAGCTAAAATTGACTTTCCACTACCGGCACAACCTTTTACTATAAAAGAGTTGTCTGTTCGTCTGTTAATTACTCGGGTTTGAAAATCATCTAACTCTGCTTCTTGAATATAAAATGACCTTGGCATATTAAACGTTTTAAATTATACTTTGTCTTTCTTCATTATGAAGATTAATGTTTTTTTGTACCGTTGTATCTGAATGATTTGCATAACAATAAGAACACAAGTGATTACAAGTGTTATACATACCAATATCTTTGCTTATTACGCACCCACATTCCTTTCTCTGACCTTTGTCTTTTAACTTCTTATTTGCAGAATAAGCTGGATTATCAAATAATGTTAACTCTGAAGAATTTTCAAATCCCAGCCAACTACTTAGAATCTTATCATCCTTCCCAATACTATAAATCAGCTCATCATCGACACACCGATTATGTTCTATGCCAAACTTTTCTAATTCAACCAATTCTGCACATGTAGCAAGCTTTAATTTCCAATTTTCATTAATCTTTTGAAGTTTTTCTGCAAAAAGATTCATCTCATCTTCTGAAAATTCTCGATAGGAATTCGTATGTCCTGACAAATTCTTTCTGACCTTCTGATAACAAGAGATATCAGCATAACTAAAAACTAATTTGTTGGTATACTGATTTATTTTTTCACCTATAGAAGCAATTCTATTGATTAATGAATCTACTGAAATATTATCACTTAAAAGTAAAGGGTCATATCGCCAAATCACTTTTTCTTTGCTAATTTGATTTGATAGCTTTATAAAAGTATCAAGCCTTTTTTCAAGTGATGGGATATTTGGCTCAAGATTTTCTTTCTCATAATCATTCAATGTATATTGGAAATAATACTTGATTTTCATTTCATCAAGAATTGGCAAGTAGGGCATTATTGGTTTTGGGTTTTTTGTCCAAAAAACAATCGCTCTTGTTTTTTCAAATGAAACATATTGCGCTTTTCTATTGAACGGATTAATCCAAACTACATAACCTTGCTTAAGCCTATTGAAAAACCATTTTGAATAAAATGCCGGAATATCAGTTGACCTACTAGCAGATATAATAACTGGAGCAATAGCTTCCACTATCTCACCATCGTCATTTTGTATTTTAGTTTTCTCCCAATTCTTCATTAGTGTAATTTATAAGGGTCAATAACATTAGGTTCTAAGGCGGTATGAACGCAGTTTTGAGTTGCAATATATTCATTGTCTTTATTTTGCCATGTTATCACTGATTTACCTTGCTCAATATCTTTAATCAGAACATCAACAAAGTCCGAATAACCTAAAATTCGATAAGCAACTTTTGAAATATCCTTTCGCTTTTCTTTATGTGTTACCCTAAATGTTTGCTGATAGAAACAATCATAACTGCAATGCATCCCATGTTGACCGCAACATAAAGGAGCAAGCGTTTTAAACTGATTATTTTGAATAATAAAGTTGTTGGTTTGCTTATTTAAAAGTAGAGGAAGATAATCTGTATTTTCTAGTTTTGTTGTTACATCTAGCAATAACAATAGTCCAGTTGGAGAAATCCTTTCTGATAGTAAATTCAATATTTCAAAATATGAATTTTGGTGTTGATTCCCTTTTTGAATTATCTCACAAACCATCTTGAACGAAAGTGTCCAATCAAAATGTTTTTGAGGTACACTTTCTAGTATTGTATTCAAATCTGCAATAGAGCTAAATACCTCATTTATTATGGTAAGTTCAATTTCTATTTCCAGATTAGAAGAAACAGCATCAACGATAGTCTTTAGCACTTTTAAAGAATCACTATTGCCATCAATTACAGTTATTTCAAATTTTAGTTTTTTATGAATATTCTTGTTAATAGCGTAAATTAAACCAATTAGATTTCCTCCAGTCCCTGCACCAACATCAAGAACAGAAATGGAATCCTTTTTTGAGATTGAATCAATATATTCAGGGTTTTGCAGCAAATCATTAATGATACAAAAAGACTCTCCATAACTTCTCGGAAAATATGTTCCAAGGTAAACGTTTACTTCTTTTTGTGATAAATCAAGATTATATCCAAATCGTTCAAAATCCGGAGAAAATTGCGCCTCTAATACATCAAATATATAATTGTCGAGCCACTGTGGTAAACGTGTATCAGTTTTTAGTTTTTCTACTTCAATTTTATCCTCCTCAGGCAGAGATAAGTCGTTCAACTCAATTTCCGAAATATTTTGAGTTGCTAAATTATCTCCTTCAAACCAATATAAGGTATGATTAGCATTAGTAAACACAGGTTTGCCAAGCATCTGATGCAAAGAATCTTTTGCAGTAGTTAGCAGGTGGTTAGATTCTAAATAGATTATACAAACATATTCACCATGCCATGAATCAGCTTCAATAAGTTCACAATTCTTATCTTCGGAAATTACAACCTTATAACTTTCAATACCAAGTCTATTTAGAACTAACGAAGCAATTTGCTCAGCATGATTCCTTAAAAATTCAATTTCACTTTTTTGTTCTTCGCTCATATTAGTTCTAAATCTAAATTGCTAATCAGATAAATTTTTTCTGACTGCAAACTGAAACCTGTTGTTTTTATCTATTCCACATCTTTCAAATACGTAACCTCAAATGCTTTGCACATTCTTTCTTCCTGAATATTATTGGCAAGGTTGAATGGGTTCTTAAAATCGTAGGGTTGAAATATGTCTAAACCTCTGTCCATGCTAATTTTCCAACCTGTATCCGTTTCAATGCTTCTTGCATGAAAACTTTGTGATTGGTCAAATTCAAAATCGAAGATGATGCCGGAACCATCAATACTTTCTTTTAGCTGTTCCAGTCTTTCTTCAGTTTCAAGTTCTCTAAACTCATCACATTTGGTAACAAGTTTTAGCTCAATATCTTCGCCTTCTTGCTTATTTTGGAGAAGCATCTGTATAAATTCCATGAAGTTCTTTACTTGGTAGAACTGGCGAACATAAGGGTCTAATACCGTTATTTTTGTAGCTCCATTGATGTATGGAGCAAACAGTTTCTGGTAGCTAATTCCTTTTGTGTTTTCCTCAAAAACCAAGTGCTTGCCTGAAAGAAGTTCTTCACTTTTCTTTTCTTTGGTTTCAGTCTCAATCGGTTTGTCTATTTCTGGTTCTTTACCAGTTGAAACCTTACTCAAAGAAGGATATTGTTTTTCTTCTAAGGTCAGTATGGAAACCGTTTTATCATCTTCCTTTGACGTGTAGGAGAAATCAACTTCATTAAAGGTTTCATCCATTATAATAAGCTGATTCTTTACTCTACGCCTTCCTTCTAAAGCGAAGTCAAGTAGTTGCTTTGCATCTTCCTTGGAGCAATCGCCATGAGGGAATATAATTTTGCAGAGACCGGAGAATGTTTTCAATATTCCAGTACGGTCTCTGGTGGTAATACTTTCTGAAAGCTCAAAGTAATTGCTGTATATGTGAGAGAAATCGTCCTTGCGCAGTTCTTTTAAAATCTCTGCTAAATAATCAACAATGAATCCATAACCATCGGTGAATAATTCATTACGCAACTTTTGTACTTCCCATCCCGGGAGGTAGCAATGCAACCTGTCAAGAAATGCAGTATCGTAATATGCTTTTGGAAGAGCTTCAAACAAATCGGAATGCTTCATCATAAATGAAACGGAATGCATTGTATTTCCGACAAACGAAAAAGATGCCGTAGCTCCGTATGGTGTGCTACCACGAGAAAACGACTTATTAGCCATATAGTTTTTCATGGTATCAACCAAGTTCTTATCAACTCGTTTTGATATTCCGGCAAACTCATCAAAGGCAACGTTATCCCAATATCCAACAAGACCAATCTGACCATTACTATTATTTACAAATAGTTTTGCCTGAGTTACTTCTCCACCGGAAATTAACATCCCATGAGGAGACATTTCTGAGAAAATATGACTCTTACCAGTTCCTTTTGGCCCTAATTCTATCAGGTTGTAATTGTTTTCGCAAAAGGAAACCATTCTGGTTAATTGCATCAGTTTACCTCTGAAGGTGAATTGCTCAGGATTAAGACCGATACTCTGCATTAATAAGTCAATCCATTCGTCCTTTGTGAAATTAGAACGTAATGACTTGAACTCTTCTAAATCGACCTGTGAGATTTGAATCGGTTTTAACGATTCAATAATCCAAGGAGAACCTGTATTGTCATCACCACCTACATAACCCATATTGATGATACACCAAACTCCGGAAGTAAGTAGCTTTTTGTGAGTTGACACTATTTCATTACCTATGGTAACTCTCTTTAAACCTAAATTTGAAAATTCAGCTTCGTAAGTACCTTTCTTATCATTCAGTTTTGCCGATACCTTGTCAATTATACGGTGATTACCATTGGTAACAATATCATGCTTTACGCTTTCGGCTTCATCACGATGTACAAAGTGCTTTTTAATGATTCCCTTAACGGTTTCTACACCTTGTTTTACTATTTCATCATCGGATGAAGCACAATGCTGACCTAACAAATATTCTAGTACATAGGTAGGTACAACGGCATTACCTTTTACTAATTTAGTAAGGTCTTTACGAACCACCTTACCATCGAAATGCTGTAATATTTTCGTCTTTAGTTCCATAGTTAAAATTCATCTTTTTCCATGAGTGAACTAATCTTAATCAGGTCGTTTACAACTACCGGATTAAGTCTGGTTTTATCTTTTTTATCATAGGCTCTTAATCGCCCAAAGCTTGCCTTTGAACCTGCCGTGTTTAGTGATAGAATAACCTCGAACAATCTTTCCTTTGGATTACTCGATACAGAGTTTAAGTGTAGCTCTGCTTCATTTGACAACAGCTCACCAGTATCGGAATACAAGCCAAATACCAGTTCCGCACTTTTAAATTCATTAGAAACAGGTTGGTCTTGAATAACAATGACCTTCATGCTACCAGAAGATATTTTGTCAGTACTGTCAATTCTTTGAAATGAAACTGTTTGAAGTGTTTCTTTCTTATGCTTGTAGAACTTAATAACCGGAGTAATTAATTCCTGTAAACTTGCCCCACCATGCACAAATTGAACACCTACATTACCTTGCTTTCTATATCGGTTAATAGCTCTTGGAACAGCTACTTTTAAATCTGTATCAATGTTTGTGGTTTCTTTAAGGTTGAACTGGTATCCATCAACTTCACCTTCAAAATCATCAGCAACCACAAAGCGAACATGGTCTCTGCCATATCCTTTGATTTTTGGTAAAGCCTCCCGGCTCGTTTCCTTCATTTCGTTGTAATTATAAAGGAATCCGTGGTCGGAAGTCACCAGAACATGGGCAATACCTACTTCTCCGGTAATATTCCGGATCAACCATTTTAAATCTTCAACTGCTTTTTCAGTCGCTTCAAAAGTTTGGTGTTCGGTTCTTTTTTTATCCCCTATAGCATCAATCCAATCGTGATAGATATAGGTGATTTTATTTTCTTTAAAGAATGCTCTTTTCTTTTGCTTAGTCATCTTTCTGACTTCTGAATAGTCAATAGTAGAGCTTTCCTGTTCCGTGGCTTGTAAAATGGCTTCACGATTGGTGCTTACTGTTGTTTTATCACCAATCTTGAAAACCAAGTCGCTTTCTCCTTTTTCGATATTGATACCTTTATTCGGCAAAAGGTTTGCCATACCAATGTTGGTGTAAGAAGGTATGGAAGCTAAACAAGGTTCAATTGTTAGGTTATTCTTGCTATCTGCCAATAAATCATTAAATAACTCGTGACCTAATTCATATCGCAATGCATCAGATATAATCACCACCATTTTGAAGTCGAAATCCTTCAGGTTATTCTTGTAGAAGTCGTATTGCTTATTAACCTGAATGGTGTTGTAATTGAACTTATTGTCGTTTAGTGTTTGCTGCCATTCAACGTTAAGCTCAATTAAAAAACGGTCGTATTTCTGATTTAATGCTTCAAATACACTTGTTGCATCATCTTCAAATTCATAAAGACGGTCTTGAACTTTGTCGAAAGCAATTACGGCTTTGCGGAAATTGTAATCAACGCCATGTAGCTCTTTGGTGTATTTCTCTACAAACTCATCGGCAGTATTAAGCTTAAATGAGCGATAATTATTTAGTATTGAATAGACACCTCCGGTATGATAAATGAACCTGATTTGTTCAGATAATTCATCAGCCAATGATTTAGAGCGAAGCCATTTGATACAATCATCTTTGGTTTGTTCCGGATTGCTTACTATACCTTTATATAAATCCTTTATTAAGGCAGTCAGCATTTCTTCGGAGTAATAACCAAACTCTTGGTCGCTACCGTACCAAAGCATGAGGTTTTCTGTATTAATATCGTGAGCTATATTTGAGAATACAATATCAATTGCACCTTTTAGGGTAGGGTGGTTCTCCCAATCTTGAAAGAATGCTTGTAGCTTATTAATTTCAGATACCCTTGTAATTTTTAGTTTGGCATAATTGTCAGCCTTTACAGGCTTATCAATATAGGAAGTTAATACGTTG
The DNA here is from genome assembly GCF_050589825.1 of Carboxylicivirga longa. Taxonomy (NCBI): domain Bacteria; kingdom Pseudomonadati; phylum Bacteroidota; class Bacteroidia; order Marinilabiliales; family Marinilabiliaceae; genus Carboxylicivirga; species Carboxylicivirga longa. The sequence continues at coordinate 10,148 of NZ_JBNGOZ010000033.1, forward strand.
TATTTTAATTTTCGAGCAAAACCAATGATAGTCTCCTTGTTAAACTCTTTATCAGAAGTATCTAAAAGGATATTAAACCAATTGAGTACATCTTGCTCCAACTCAAGTTGCTTGAGCATTTTTTCGGCTTTGGAGAAATCTTTGTCATCGTTAACCAATGAGAGGCACTTTGCCATACAACTGTTTCTATCTGAAACGGTGCTGAAATCTAAAGCCAAAGAGATTAAGCCCAATTTTAAGTTTGGCTCATTAAAATGTGCCGGGTCTAAAATCTTAGCCAGTTTTTTCTGGTTGGTTTTGGTTTTGAGTTGTTTGATATACCTTTTTACCAAAGTTAAATGGTACTCCGGCAGTTTGTATTCCGACAAAAACTCAGATGCGTCATCTAACCTTAATTCAGCATTGGCTTTTAATAAATCAAGCAGCGGATATTTCTTTATATCCTTATCGTTGGGTTTTGGGAATGGGTGATAGATGAATAATTCTTGTTTCTGCCATTCAAACTCCAACTTATATTTTAACTCAAAATAATTATTGGATACTTCCACCACTTTTATTCCTGAGTTCGCAATTTCCTCTAACTCATCTTTAAAAGTGCCATCAATATCAAAGTAGAACACAATGTTCCGGTTACTTTGACTTATTATATTTCGTATTTTATCAACGACCATTTTTCTCCTTAAATTTTTGCAACAGCTCCTTCAAATTTGGCATAGTTTACACTTACACCATCATCTAAATCAAACTCAATTTGCTGATTGGCTAGTTCTTTTAATACCTCGTTATAATCACGGCATTCAATATCCCAGTTACGAAGTTTCTCCAGCTTCTTAAACTCATCACGAGATAAGGTAAGCTCGTTTTCTTCTAGCTTTTTAATTTTTCGTTTAATATCTTCTTGGTGTGGATGCAGATAATTACGCTGTATTTTCTGTACCGTGTACTTATCCATGCGGTGCATATACACCAAAACCTTAAAAGCGGCATTTTGTGGTTTTTTAGTATCACTGCTAAATAACCAGTAAATAGGTTTCTTCTTATACATACTGGTATGGTAGCCCCAGAACTTTTCTGTAAGCCACTTATGTAAATCCATACCTAAACAATCGTGTAGAAAGTTGATGTTATCTGTAAGTGTATCTTCTCCCCAAATGGCATGAATTAAGTCTTTAGTACGTACTAAGGCATCATCTGGAAAGGCACAATCTTCTCCCATTATTGGTAGAATACCATCATCATCTATTTCAATTTTATGTCCATTGTGAGTGTATGGTTCTATTTCATCATCGCTTGCTTTTAGGTGTGCGATGTTTAATCCCGGCTTATCTAAGCGGTATCGCCCTAGAAAAACACCCAGCGCATAGGAAATAAACTGACTTAGTATTTCTTGTTTGTTAATGGGGAGTTCAATTGCATCCTTACCATCTTCTCTGAATTTAGGCTCCAGAGCTTCCAAGTCTTTACGGTCTAATTCATCTTGCAATATGGTAATATCCTTTAATGGAACTTCTGGAGTTAGTTCCTCCTCTAAACCATAAATTTCGATAAAGATTCTATTCAACTTTTCCTCATTGGCGTGAAGTTGAAAGAAGTTTTGCGTTACATTTTTACACCAATAATTAAAAGCTTCTGACAGGGAATTTTGGGCATTAAAAAGTGGTGATTTTTCAAATTCCCAAGATATTTCAGAAGAGTCCCAGTCTGATTTACTTATTTGCTTATTGTTATTAACAAATTCTTTAATTTCATCATTATTAAATATACTCGCAATAATAGGACAAGCTAGTACATTCTCCACCTGATAATTTAATGTTGGATTTAATAAATTTAAAAACAACTGAATTACTTTTGAATTATACAGTCCAAGTAAGGGTTCAATATTGTTTTCATTCTCAGGAAAAAAGGAGGAGCCAGCAACATCCCAAAGGTTTCCTTCACCTGTTTCCCTACAACCATAATTATCTCCGGTAAGGAATGACCATGTAATTCCGTTCTTAAAATAATATTCGCGATTTTCAGTCCTAGCTCTTGTTAGGTGATTGCCTTCTCCGTTCCAAAAAAGCATATATTCGTTATTACCATACCAACGTCTGAAACTTCCTCCTTTTTGGTAAGGAATCCATGTAGTAATGCCCACAGAATCTTCATAATCATTAAAGTTTAATGTTATACTACTTCTGTTTATCTCATGCCAAAATCGAAGGAGATTCTTATTATTACCTGTGATTATTCCTTGAAATGAATGTGCATATTCTGTTAGATTTGGTTGTGAAAAGCAGTTTAATATATTATCACTAACCCAGTATGCTATTGAATTACCGGGTATCTTTAAAAAATTCTCTTTTCGTATATTTTTATACTGGTTACATCCCTTAAGAAATTGATTTTCCTTTTCTAGATTGTTTCTATATGAAACCAACCTATAATAAATTCCATCTGAAATTTCATTGTTTTTTTTAATAACAAATGCTGTTGATTGAACAACTTCACCACTTAATTCTTCAAATGTTCTAGAGCCCAAATGAATCATGTTTAATATAGAAAAATCGCTGATAATTTTCTTTCTTAACATTTCATATGAGGATAGAAACATCCAAGAGTGTTGGTTTATCATCCCCATTAAACCACTAGAGCAATTTAATTTCAAGCAAACCTCCATAAAAACAGCAAATAGGTCAGTACTGCTCAAAGGGTAAATATCATTGACATATTCCTTAAGGTCACTATTCATACTTTTAAGACCCATGTATGGAGGATTAGCTACAACAGACGTATATCTCTTAGTAAGTATAAATAGTACTTCAATATGCGGTTTCAAATTATCCCAAAGTAGCTTATCAAAAGCTCCTAATTGTAATTTACTATTTAAGTTATTCCATTCTTGATATTTAAGTTTAATATGCTCAAGAGCTTCTTCGCAAAGGTTTAACTTGGTAGTTGAACCTAGGTTCTTTCCTTGTTGCAATAGCTGAATGGCATAAAAGAATTGACTGTAGGCATACCCCATTTTATCACTACCCCAAAAACGTTCAAGGTTTTCAGAGTAATCTACTTTAATAGATTCTTCACAATGACTAATTAGTAGGTTAACATCATCATTGTGTAAAATGGTTCCTTCTCTAAAAACTACAGATTTAGCAACTTGCTTTTCTTTCTTAGTTTTTCGGTCAATCACTATTTCAGTCCAATTTAATGAAACCATTTGCTTTAGTTTCATTCCTCTAAGCTCAAACCAATCAGACTGGGCTTTGCTGTAATACTGCTCACTAAAACTATCAGTTAGTGTATTTTCCGGGAAACTATAAATGTTGGGGATAATGCTACGGTTTAATACCTCAGCATCGAACTTAGCTGCTTTTAATAACACTGCAAAACGAGCCAATTGCATGGCACGGTCGTCAATATCTAGACCAAAGATGTTGTTTTTAAGAATACTATCTACCGCTTGTTTTGCTGTATAGCCCTCTTCTCTATACATCTGGAACAGCAATTCAAAACCAGTTACTAATATGTGTCCGCTTCCACAAGCCGGGTCTATTAGTGTGAGTTCCGTTATATCTGATATTATGGGTTCGTTATCCTTCTCACTATTATTTTCAACAAGGTACTTTAAGTTTGATTTTAGGGTAGAATCTGGTTCATAATCCAGATAGATTTTACCTACCGTGTTTTCTACCATGTATTTTACAATCCACTTGGGTGTGAAAATCTGTGTGGCTGCCGGAATATCTTCTGCTCTCGCTTTCTTTTTCTTTTTAAATCCTGCAAATACCTCATTCTTTTTATCAGAAATATAAAACTGGTACAACCAACCAATTAGCTCAACTTCTTTAAAATCGGCTTCTGAAATAACCTCGCTATTTATCAGCTCAAGCAAACCTTCTGTTTGCATCAGGTTTTGTGGAAGAAGTATCTCGGTATAATCATCAATCTTACCAAAAACATCATGAAGCAAATTATTGGTATTACATAGTTCGGCTACCAATAAACCAAAAGCCTGTTCTTCTTTATCTTCTTGTAAATATTCTAACAACAGGTCTTTATCGGCTTGTTTACTTAGGTTATGCTGACCTCTTTTAGCATTTTGAACCAATACCGGGATTTGAATATCCTGAGCAAATTCCAAGGTAGGAGCTAAATAACCATTTACCTCTAGTATTTTAATGGCCATTAAGCGGTTAAACCATGTGTAGGCAGCTTCCTCAATAACGTCTTTTACATCTTGTTCGTTACTAATCCGTTTTTTTAGCTTCTCCCATTTTTTTGGAACTGTAGTATCGGTATAAACCTGTCCCCGGAAAATATATCCACCTTGGGTTGTTTGTAAGGTTTCCGAATTAGAACCATCATGGTTAAAACCCCAGTATTTTAATCGTTGGAAAACGCCATCTAACAGTAATAAACGGGCTTCTCTTGCAAAGGATTTTATTTTATTAGTATCCATATTAGCTTAACCAAAGTTTTTGATTCTTCGATAATTTCACCATTAATTTGGCTTTTAGTTTTTTAAGGTATTCATCCAACTGTTCTTCAGTTTCAATGGTCGTTGGAGCCATCTCCGCAGCAATGGAAACATCAAGACTTTCTACCTTCTTTTTTCCAGTCTTTTTAGCTTCTTCTTCATCCTTAAATTCTTGCAGTTTTTTGAAGTTTTCTGCTTTAAAGTCATTGGCTCTAAGTTGATGTATTTCCAGTTGTGATATTTCAGTTTCCTTTTCTATCTTCTGTAAATAAAATTCAGAATTTGTAGTAAGGTTAGCCGCATCAATGCCCAATTCTTTTTGTCTGGATGCTATTTCTTCAAAAATTATTTCATATGTGTTTACCACTTCCGCTTTTAAAGAGTTAAGACGTTTTTTTATAGCATCATTCAACTCTTTGTAAGCTTTTTTCATTTGAGGGAACTTATCCCAAGGCTCATGGTCTAGCTTCAAGTATTCCGCTAAATCTTCAGCTCTTACCGCAAGCGTTTCATCAAGGGAAGAGAAGTTATTTTTGTTAGCATCGGCAAAGTTTGCTATTTGCTCATAGGACTTAAAATTGTGTTCAATAAATTCCTCTACATACATGTATGTATCTCGAGCTTGCTTTAAATTATCCTTTTGTGCAATAGTTTGTTCAGCTACCTGCTCAGGATTACGAGCATTGTATATCTCACTTAAGGAACGATGATAACTTTTTAAATGAGACGCAAATGGATATGCTTCATATTCATCCTTTAATTGATTTATGTTGGTTAATTTAGGTTGTAAACCCTTTCTGAAACTTTCTACCGCTACCTTAAAATCAGAAGTATTAGAAGGAATCAATGTTTCAGCAAATATTTCATTGTTTACCACATGAATGAAATTATTGATTTCATCCTGTGAGTGTACTTTTTCTTTATGAATAGTAATTGCATCACGCTCACGAGAATTTAAAGCCTTATCAGCATACGTGGCAAAATCAATTTCCTCGTTTCGCCACTCAAATCTCCTATGACCTTTTTTGGCAATTCTTAATAGAATATCCAAGGTGCTTATATCCTTCCATCCATACGGAGCTTTTTCAAATGATTTTACAACATCTCCTACAACCGGAGCTTCGCCCATTAAAGTTAATTTGTTATTCAACTCTTCTTCGGCTGGAGCTAAGTCGTTATAAGTTTGACGTTGTGTAGATTTTGCATTACCAATTAAGTCGGCATTTGATTTTGCATAGCCATTGCTTAAATTGTGTTTGCGATAAACACTTTCCATGTGCCGTTTAATCATTTCATCGAAACGAGCTGCCGGGTTGTTTCCATTTAGCTCTTCGGCTTCAAGAACCTGATTGTTTGAAACTATTGGAGTTTTAAGAAAGGCCTTTTCAAAACGCAGTACTACTTCTTTCAATAATAGTTTATTAGTTTCCCTGAAATTATTAAGCGTTTCGGTTCTTGTTCCGGTAGCAGATGAAGAATTTAAACGGATATATTTCTGAGTTCGTACGTATTCCAGTATTTGCCCTTTTAAATCATTGTCGTTCTTAAGCCATTCACTAATACCTATAACCATATCATTGGATGGTATTGCATGAGCTAAGTTTTGAATATCAGAAGTATCATAAATAGAGAACTTCACATTGAATTCACCTGTTCTAAACTGCTCCTTATCGTCAATATTTAAAGAGAATTTAAAGTTTTTATTTCCGAAAGAAGTAACCGAAGGATTTGGTTTGATGGTTTTATTAATAATATCATCAAAAATATAGTCTAACCTGTCCTGATTGGTGACCGGAGTGCTTTTGATTAAGTGAGCTACTTCAATTTCATCTTCTTTAAGGAAGCGGTACTTACCTTCAGAAACCTGTATGATATTTTTGGTTACCAGAACATCTAGTACTTTTTGGATTTCAGTCTGCATCTCCATTTTAGCAGTATCAACTGAATCCATAAGAAGTAATGCAAGGTTTTCAATATTAGCCGGGAAGTTAACGCTTTGCGATTCACCCAGATTTGAAATCATGAATAAAGCATTTACAACTCTGCGAGAAAACTCATCGGTTTTAACTTGTTCAATATGGTAGGCTCTATCTAAGATACCTCTGGCATGGTGGGTTAAGTTCTTTTCAAGCTGTTCGTTGAAAAACAAATCGAATGGCACAAAATAACCAACATCACTATCCTTACATAGGTTGGCAGTATAGTGAGTAATACCAAGAATTGCCCTTTCGGTATTTTTTACACCTTCACCTACATAACCAACGTTGCTGAATGATTCAAATACATCAGAAATAAGTCTGAACTGATAGGGTATAAATGGATAGGTTAGGGTAAAATCATCTCTATCACCATAATTTTCGTAAAGGTCATGGTCAAATACAAATTGATTTTCGATTGCACCTTTATTGTCTTTGTAAAAGTCATTAAGTGAACCAATACCATCCGAATTTTTATCTAAAACCCTTTTCTTAGTAATAAAGGCTGCATCCTGACTTTCCAATGAAATTCTTGTTTCGAAGCGAGCAAGGATTTTACCAAAATCTTCTGTTTTATCATCGGTATTATCAATTAGTCGAGATAAATCCTGTTGAGCTGTACAAACAATCCAGACTTTAGGGCCGATTTGGGAACCAATTTCTTCTACAATGGTTTGAAGATTCAAAAGTAAAGAAGTATTAGAACCAATGTATTGAGAAACTTCATCAATTAAAAATAGCAACCTATAACTCTCATCCTTTGTGGATAGGAAGTCTTTTAGTTCTTCAATAAGGAACTTGATTGTAAAATCTTTATTCTGATTTAGGATACCAGACTTTAAGGATTCTTTATCAAGCAACGGGTCGAACTTTTTAGCAATGTCAATAACCTCATTGAGATACATCTCAACAAAATCAATCTGATTGCCATCCCATTCTTCTTTTAAGGTTGCTTTAATCTCTTTTTTAAATTGATCGAATTTACCTTTCTTATCAAGTGGTTTCTCTAGGTATAAAGCCAAGGCAATATTTGAATCGTTATAGCCTCTATAAGCATTTAACTGGTTTAAAAGAACACGAGTAATTCGGTCTTTTTCGCCATGGTTATCGGACACAGCATCTATATTAAAGATGATTTCAGCAATATCCAGCTTATCTAGTTTATTTTGAAGATTAGTTACAAGGCCTAAGTTTGGCTCATCCAAAGGGTCAACATTCTTAACTGAATCTTTAAAATTTTGGAAGGCGTTATCTCTATATTTTTCATTCAAACAGTAAAACAAATATTTAATGAAGTGAGATTTACCACTACCGTAATAACCATTAATCCAAACTCCGGTATTCGCTTCTTCAGTTTTTTTACCGTTAGGTTTAGTTTTTGGGAAGGCAATGGCCTTTAAAAACGAATAAACATTTTGGGTAATGCCACCTTTCCCTGTAGTAAAAATATACTCATCAATTTCTTGATTAATATAGTCCTCATTCATTTGACTTACTACTACAGCAGGAGCAATTCTGCGGCTTATGTCCTTGTCATATAATTCTTGAATCTTCATCTATATAATTGTTTACTGTCTTTATTTGGTTAATTCTCCTAATTGTCTGTTTAAATAATTTGCCCGATACAAATTATCATCGTCTAAAATGCCAAATAGACTATACTTTGCATCTTTGTACTCACCGGGATAAAAAACGATTACTTTAAAATCCTTAATGAGTTGTTCTGTTTTCTTTAATAATTCAGAAGTTCTCAGGTAAGGAAATGAACTTCCAAAACCATAAAGAATTAGGTAAACCTTTTTCTCCGAATCACTTTGGAAGTGGTTTTTAACTTTTTGGGTGAAATACTTTATAAATTTATCTGATTGAAGTTTGTTTCGAACCCACAAAAAAGCTCTTTCAGGGTCTTCCTGTTCCTTCTCAAGTACTGAATCAAAAATTGATTTACCTGCAAAAGTTTCCGACTTTAAGAACTCAATTAGTTCGTGATAAATATTCATAACCAAACAATCTAAATAATGATTCGGTCTTTTAAGTTTTTCAATAAGCAAACCTATCTGTTCACGTATTTCATATTCTTGCTCCGGTGGATAGGTGTAGATGTATGCCGGGAAAAATAAATTTCCAGTCCTTGGTTCTTGGAAGCCACGGTCAGCCATCAAGTCATATATCTTGTCAACATTTATCATTATCCAATAATTTCTTGTCGTTCGTTTTCATTTAACAGCAATATCTCAAGTAACCAACTATCACCATTAATCGCAATTTGCTTCAAAATTTCAGGCTTGAATTCTTTCTTTTGTAATGAAGTTCCAGAAAGAATCCCTACTTCAGATAATATTTTAATAGTAGAAGCAGCAATATTACCTAAGCTTTTTTCAGTAAATGAAATAATATCTGGTTGTGTGTCTGATAGCTTGTAAAGGAAAGACTTGAAGTCATAAGAGGTAACTTCGTAGTCCATATTTTGCCATTTTTTCACCACCGTATCAATAATAAAATCTGGTATTAGTTGATAGGTCTTACAAACTGCATAAAAAAGAATTAGGTTCTTATCATCATCATCACCCGCTAAAAATAGTTCAAGAAATATTGGTTTTTCAAGTGACATTATCCTTTTTACCACCTCTGATAATATTCGCTTTTTTGAGGATTCTGAATTAGTTGGAATAATGTTATAATCTATTTTCTCTTCTCCTTTAAAGAAAAGTGAAAAGTCATTAATTTCATTTATTACTAAATCAGCTTCCTTTAGAAGCAAAGACCAACTACTATATCCTGTCCTATATCTATTTGTCACTTTCGTCCCCTTTCTCAATCTCATTATTATTAACCAAAAGCTCTTTTGCTTCCACCTGTAATAATTCTGCAATCTTATACAGAACCTCAAGTGTTGGCTGTCTTCTGTTTTGCACATACGAATTAACCATATTGAAACTCTTACCAAGCTTATCGGCTAACCATGTTTGCTTAATTCCCTTCTCTTCAAGAACTTCTTTAATCCTGTTCATTTGAATCAGTTTATCTTTTTCAAAGTTTGATTCACAAATATATCACAATATATGAGATATAAATGCGAAATGAATGTTTTTTGAAGAGGTAAAATATTATTTGAGCTGATTATCTGGTTGATGCAACCTAATTATAGGACTTTGGGTACTTATCTTACTTAGATTTTGATATGTTTCTATTTACTAGTAAGATACGGAGTGTATAAAATTAAGTTCTTTCCAAGTACCTAAGTACTTACTTAGTAACGATTGACAAATAGCGAGAATTATTAAGTAACCCTAAGTAATGTCAAGTAACCTGATAAAACGAATGAAGTTGATATAACTCTTTAGTATTTAATATATAATCCTGTTCTAAGTATTATAAGTTACCTAAGTAACCGAATCTGTAAGAAGATTTTGTGTTTTAAGAATCTGTTCCAACTGCTTTTCAATCTCACCCAATAGAAAAACGAGAGCTTCTTCATAAGAAACCCTCGTTTTGCCTATAAGATTGAATGTACTGTTATTGCCTTTTTGCACTTTCCAGATTAAGATTAAGTTGGTCGAGATAGAATACAAATGCAGTAGTACTTGTAAACTTCTTGTTGCCATTTTCATCGTATTCCTGCATTCCGCTTTTAGCATCAATCTTTTTGAAGCTCACTTTCTTGGTATCGCAAATAAAAGATGGACTGTTTTTAAGATAGTATTCAACCGTAGCTTCCGGGAGTGGTTTATCGCCTTCTCGTAATGCCTGAGATTTATATAATCCGAACACCCGGCTTACTGATAATAAAAGTATATCCTGTGGTTCAGGAAGTACAATTTCACTTTTTTGCCATTCGCCATTTTGCTTAAATGTTCGGTTAATCCTGTCCATATACATTACCTTGTAATCACCACCTTCAAAAAGCATGTTGGAGCTGATAAGGTATTGAACAGTTTTCCAGAACACACCCAAATCATCGTTACGAGCTGTTTCTTTGTTCTGAGTAGTCATCATCTTTACAAACAAGCGAATGATTTCATCAAAATTAAACGGCAGCTCTACTATTCTAGCAACCGTAGCATAAGCCGATGCAATGGTAAGCCAGTTATTAAAAATCCGGGTTTCAATGGAAGTATCACCTAGCAGTTCCCGAAACTTCTCACTAATGGCACTTACCGTTTTGTTGTAATGTTTAGAAAAAGCTTCCCGGTGCTTTAGCAATTGATGGGTAATTTGAGTTAAACCCTGCTTGTTTATTTTTTCCAGTTCGTGAAAGGCTTGTTCTTCTTCCTGTGAGAATACTGTTTTTGAGAAACCCAATGCTACAAAGCGACTGAATAAAGCGATATCGGCTGTAGCGATTTGCTGACCACAGACAATAATGCCCTGATTTACTTTTGATGTTTCTTTCTTTTTATCCTTGTCCATGTTCATCCGGGTACGTCCGGTTTTATCCCAGAATCCTTTAAGTAGCTCACGTTTTTCCATTTCAAGGTCGTTCCGGTATTCATCCAGAACACAAACAGCATTGGCACTTGTAGCTACATGGTCGGCAATGGATGGTTTACTGGAGTTATGAAGGTTGGGTACTTTTCCTTTCTTGCCGAACATATATAGAATACTTTCTGCACAGGTATTTTTACCAGAACCTTTCTGGCCATACATATTCAAGATGGGAAACTTATCAAAGCGTTTGGCTACCACATCCATAAACAAACAGGCAAAGTAAAAAGCTAAGGTTACTATGCCATTGTCACCAAATACAGCCGTATATTTTTGAGCGTATTCATAAAGCGTAACATTGCCTTCGTTATGAATGAAATGGCGTTCAAATTCAAACAGGGTATCATCATCAGAATAGATTTCAGAACAGGCTGGAATGTAGTAGTAGCGGTCTGTATGTTTTACAATACCGTAGCGGTCGGCTTTTATAAATTCATCGCCATTGAAAATGCCATTTCCCCAACAAAAGAAACCTTCACGCTGCCAACCTAATTGTGTAATCTCCTTACAACTCTTTGTCTTTTCATAAAGCCATGCTTTGAGTTTGTTGAGTTCGCTTTCTCCACCAGTCCACAAGAAATTGCCCAAGGATTCGATTTGAAGTTTAAAGTTGGTAATACTCACCAAATCCCTTTGCGGTAGTTCTACAATTTTGGTCAGGTTATGCCTGTTCTTTATCTCATATAATCGTTTAGCATTAATGGTACTCTCAATATGAAACAGGGGAGACATAACAAAATTGGAATGCGTTACAAAGTCATCGCCTTTCTTATTTCGGAAGACATAGCAGTTATCTTCCACATAAAAGCCCCAACGGTTAAAGTCGTTTAAGCTCACATGCTTGGGAATAGTGTAACGCTGATTATTTTGAGGCTCGTCCTTGGTGAGTTCCTTAAGGGCATCCTGCCATGCTTTCTTGGGCTTAATGTGTTCGGTACAAAACTCAACATACACTTCCTGTTTGCTTTTGTCATAGTTGGCAATCAGTTTTGATATACGCTTAATGGCTTCCGATTTAAACACCGGATCGGAGGTGGACTTTTGAGCATATTGAGCCGTTTTAAAAATGATATAATCGGTTTGCTTCTCGTTGTACTGAAGAAATATCTCTTTTGAGGTAAACAGTGTATCCGGGTCTTGTTTCTTAGGTAGGATAATTACCGATACATGAAACTGGTTTTTAATCAGTATTTCAGCATTCCGGTCTGTGGCTCTTAATCCGGCACTGTCACCATCGTATATCAGGGTAACTTTATTAGTATACCGCCTTAATAGTTTTGCTTGTGCTGCCGTTAATGCAGTACCACAAGTTGCTATTGTGTTGGTAATACCTATGGAATGCATTCGTAATACGTCAGGATAACCCTCCACTATATATGCCCGGCCTTCTGATTTAATGGTAAATCTTGCAGCATTTAAAGCATACAATTCATTTCCTTTTACATAGATACAGCTCTCTGGAGTATTCAGGTATTTTACTTTGGAGTTTTCACTCAAATCACGTCCGGCAAAAGCGATTGTTTGACCTCTGGAATTTGAGATTGGAAATACCAACCTATTACGAAAGAAGTCATAAACACCCTTGTCGTTACTTTTTAAAACACCAATCTCTTCAAGTATTTCTGTTTTTACGCCATTCTTTCGGGCATAAGTGAGTAGTGCATTACCATTGGGAGCATAACCCATACTTAAACTATCATTGTCTGGAGTTACCAGATTACGTTGTTCAATGTACTTTTTTGCTTCCGTGTTGGATAGGTTTTCTGTAAAGAAACGCTCCACTATATTACAGGCTACCTGCATACTTTCTATGTGCCTGTATTTAGCTTGGTCGAAGTTGGAGCTTTTCTTCCATTCAAAATCCAAGTTCAGTTTCTTAGCACCAATTTCAACTGCTTCCTTAAAGTCAACTCCTTCGTGTTCCTTAATAAACTCAATAGCATCACCGCCTTTATCACACCCAAAACATTTGAAGATGCCCTTTGCCGGATTCACACTAAAGGATGGTGTTTTTTCATTGTGAAAGGGACAGCAAGCAGTAAAACTGGTTCCTGCCTTTTTGAGTTCAATAAAATTGGAGATAACGCCATGAATATCACCGTTAATCTGTTCTATTATATAATTTGCATCCATCATCTACCAGTCTTTACCTGTGAACATTTCCCTATTCGTACTATCTAAGCACATAAAGAACTCATAGATATTTCCCCGGTAACTATAAAACTTATCCAAAAGGTGATAGCCCATAGATGAACCCCATATTTTGAGAAATAATTCCTTTAGTTCTTGGTGTGAGGCATCAATCATTTCCTGCACCTTTAGTCCATCAAAAGGAACAGAATTGAAACCATGTTTTTCGTAAAAGCTTCTTACTCTGTTATCGAAGTAAAAAAGCTTGGAGACTGTATTAGAAGGTAATGATATTACTGACATATAAATCGTTTTTAAAAGTATAGAAAAGGTGGAGCTGCCCTTGTTCAACTCCACCGTAACCATATACTATCTATCAAGGGTGGTTATTAATTCTCGAATATCGTTGGGAGAAAAGCAGAGTGGCATTTTCTCATTCATCGCTGCCGTTAACTCTATTCTGGCCATTGCGCTTTCTTTCCAATTAGGCAGCATGTAAATAGTACTGCTACTTTGAAGAAAACTTAATCGAAGACGAACATTTTCAGACCAGATAAGCTTATCCAGTTCTTTGGCTTCTGGAGTTATAATTGTGCAGCCCAAATCAAACAAGTTGGCTTTTAATCTTTCTAACTCTTGCTTGTTAGTTTCGTAATTGATTCCGGAGAGGTAAACTACCATTCATTCAAAATTTTTAGAAGTTAAGGACACGCATTATTATTTTCCTTTGCCTTGAAAACTGTTGATACGCTTCTTGTATTGGTCACAAAGCTCATCTACCGATTGTGCTGTACTTCTTACTATCCGGTTTTCAAGTAATCTCTTTACTTCAGAAATTGTGTAATAAGCCTTACCTGCTAAAAGAGAATAAGTGATTTCACCATTGGTTCGTAAGCGTTGCAAAGTGCGTTGACTAATTCCCAGATAAGTGCATACATCATCACTGTTAACCCATGCGTCATCTGGATTTACCTTTTGTTGATGTATGTCTATTAGTTGAGAAAGAGAATCTATCTTGTCTACAAGAGCCTGATAGGCTTCGGATTCAAATGTTATAACGTTCATGCTCTGACTGTTTTTGTTCAGGGCAAATGTGACAACAAGGAAAGTTTTTAAAGGGCTACTTACCTAGCAAGTGGCGCAACTTTTATTATAAAACGAGCATTTTTTCATTAAACTTACCTGCTAATGTATTCAAGAAATAAGCTCGATTATCACTGTTATCCTGCGGTTTACGAGCTGCTATTTTATAAAGTTCCTGATGATAATTTTTCAAATCAACACCAAATAATGCCCCAAAATGCTCAACTAAATTTTGTAGAGTAGTGGTTCCTTTATTGATGCATCCAACTTCTTTTAATGCACAAATGAGTTCTATCAGAGAGCGCTTGTTGGTCGTCCAACGCATTGTATTAAATTGTGTACCATTAAGCTCTGGTGTTTCTGTGGCAATCTCTGGATACATGGTTAAACTCTCTAATTCAACACCTATGTATTGAATCATATTATCTAAGAAATACTGTAAATGACCGTTCTTATCAGCGTTTTGTTGTTTGAACCATTGCACGGTAAATTTTAAGTGATTAAGATTTAGGTATGTTTGTTTCATATTATGCTGCTCATAACAGCTGACAGCTATCAGATGTCCCCATTCTTTTATTAATCTTTCAAATTCTGTAATACTGACCTGCCCTCCCTTAAATTTCTGCTCCACCTTTCTAATAAATTTTTCTGTTTCTTGCTCCATTTCTATTAATAAGTATTGTTAAACTTCAAGCCATCATTATGGCTTTTGCAAATACTTATTACGAAAGTGAAACAGGTTCATTTTACCATATACTTAACAAAATATTACATTGACATTCCAATAAAAAAATGTAAATTCGAACCTGAAATATTGTAGGACTTGACGAGTTTTTGGCTTAGTTAAAAAGTAGTGGCTAAATCGTGACTCATTCAAAAGACAAGATTATAAAACATTGATATATAGCAATATTAGGGAGAAGGTTCACAAGCCCCTCTCTCCGCACAGTATTATTTCGGGGTGTAGCGCAGTCCGGTTAGCGCACCTGGTTTGGGACCAGGGGGTCCCAGGTTCGAATCCTGGTACCCCGACAAAAACAACAAAAGCTCATAAGTCGAAAGATTTATGAGCTTTTGTTATTTTATGGTAGTACTAAAAAATCCCGGCGATAACCGGGATGTAGCTACATTAAAAATGCATAGATAATAGGAATTGCTATCCCTATTAGCAAATACCATTTGCCGCGCCCAAGGATACCTTTGCGGCCTTTAACCATAAACAAACCTGAGATGGCAAAAAAGATGAGGGCGAAGGCAAAAATGTCTGCTAGTAAAGTCCATCCGCCCACACGGTTATAGTGCAGTTTATTAATGAAGTGGATAAAAGGCTTCTTCTGATGATGCTCGTACAAAACCTCACCATTGGTACTTCTATAAACACCAATGCCTCCATCGAGCATAAGCCGATAGTGTTCCTCATCGATGGGTAATACACGTTTAACAGCCGGTAAGTCATCGTGCTGCTCCCAGGCACCCATCAGGTTAGCTGCTGAAAGATTCTGTGCTAGCTGCACAGTGTTTTCTATGGTGTGGTAGGCAGGGTCGGTTCCATCCATATGGTTGAGTACATAACCCGATATTCCATAGATAATGGTGATACCCACCATCAGAAAACCCAAATCGCGGTGGATGATGCGCATCCATTTTCTAATTGCTTTATTCGACCACTGCATACTTTACCCCTTCTACAAAATAAATGGCATAATGATCTTTGTTGTTAGCCTTCATCCATGCTCGCATATCATTAATGTTGTTCATTTCTGTGGCACAGGTTTCAGCCGTACCATCTTCTTTTGCTTTCTCCTGTACTTCATGCTCCATTTGATTGATGTATTCCTTGGACAGGCGACGTGCCTTGAGGGTGCCTTCTACCTCGATGGTGTTGCCTACCAGGTCGCGGTTAAAGCCGGTTATTTCACCACCTGCCTCAACGCGAATGGTGAATTGCTCGTTGTCGCCTACTAAAAAGCAGCGTTTGCCCGAGTGTTTGCAGGTGTGTGTTACATGTCCTTTTACTTTAATGGCTTGATCCACCAATTCATCGGCCTGCGCCAGTAACTTATCAACCGACACTGATTGAAGCACTGTTGAAGATTGTTTGTTCTTATCACTTTTTTTAGCCGGGCTGTTGCATGCCAACAGTAGACTGCATACCATGGTGGTAAAAAGAATTTTTCTCATTGTGTGTTTCATTTTAGTTTGTTGTAATGTTGGGTGCTATCATTTCTGATGGCTTCCCAAAGCTATATAATATGCTTTAATAAGTTTCAGATTTACCAAATTATTTGTAATCATAAGCAGCATCTTAACATCCGTTTAACAGGGGAGTTGGATGGTTGGATTCTTTGTGTAAGCCTATGTTGAGGAGTTTAATGAGGACCATGGTTTTACTCAAGACATGAAAAACCCGCCGAAGCGGGAATGGTTAATGGGAGACTGTTAAGGCTTACTTACAACTATTTTTGCAGGCTGATTATCGCAAGGTCATAGTGCTCATCAAGCCTTTGTTCCTTTAGTTCCAGACTTAATAGTGCCTTGCGCTGCTGCATCATCTTATTCATTTCGTCACGCATGCCCAGTGCTTCGTAGTTTTTTGCCTTCCAAAAAGCCAATGAAGGATCGTTGGGCAAATAAACGGTGGCTGCTTGTAGCTGTTTAAGCGAATTGTTGTAAAAGCGCTCTGATTTGCGTTGCTTTTGCGCATCGGTTAAAAATATGTCTCTGGCAATTTTTTTGCCTTCATAATACCGCTTGGTGGCTGCCATATAATGGTCTCGCGCAATGGCATTGAACGATCGGTTATTGGGGTCATCAAAACGCACATATACACGCTTTTCCATTGGTGAAGGTTGGCCGTTTACCTCGCCGGGTCTCCATAAGCCGCGGGTTTTTTTAATACAGTCGATCACGGCCTTATCCAGGTAATGATTTACAGAATTGGCCACCACAAAGTTAGATAGTTTTCCGTCTGCGTTAATGGTGAACTCTATGGCTACTGTTCCTTCCGGCAGATAAAATTTGTTTAATCCTTCTACCGATAGGTTTTGCTCCAGGAAGCAGCAAATGGGGGCTTTCTTTATTTCTACTTTTGTTTGTTCAAGATCAACTCCTTCGAATTGAGGGGGCACTACTTGCTGATCACTCAGCATAATGTTTCCGCTTTCTTGCGCTGTTAGCGCAATCATGGCGAAACTCATAGCCAATGCTAGCATCGTTTTTTTCATGGCACGCAAATTTTAATGAGTAAATGGTTAATGGGACGAGTACATCTAAGACCTGATCTAATGTACATAGCACAAGGTAGGTCTATTGGTGCAGCTATAATAAATGTTCAGGTTGCAGATAATAGCAGTGCCAGCATTAATGGTGATGCAATCTAGTTCTAATGTTGTATGCGAAGACACAGGTGTTGCAGAACTTGTATTATTCAGGTTGCAGAATTTATTCTGGGATGTAATTTAGTTGCATTTTTTGCATCAGGAGGGCATATCTGGGGTCTTTTCTTATGTTTTTGGTGTGTGGAAAATAGTTTAGGTAGGCACCTGGAAATATACGTGACTCAATAGCGGTGTTTAAATATTCAAAGGCGCGGTCGTTAAAGCCCAGGCAGGCTGCCAGAAGTCCCATGTAGCAGGGGTTAAGCTCCTGGTTTTCCTCCAACTGAGTGAAGCGGTACCAAATCTCCAGGGCTTTTTCTTTTTGTCCGCTTTGCACATAACAGTAAGCTTTCATGGTTTCCCAGTGTGGTGTTTCGGGTAAGCGATCGTAGCAGGTATTGGCCTGTCTGAACTGTTTTTTATGAAGGTTGCACCAGCCTAGTATGAGGTTGCCTTGTTCCGATGTATTATTAAGTGTTAGTGCTTTTCGGGCTGCTTTTTCTGCTTTTTCGTAATTTGCATAATGGCAATATAGTAGCCCCAGCCATGCATGATAGGCCGGCGATAGAGGCTCTAGGTAGGTAGCCAGTTTTGCATGTTTAATGGCAGCATCCATATCCTCAAATAAGATGTGATACCAGGCATAATGGGCGTGGGCGATGGCATTGTTCGGATTGGCAGCCAATGCCCTTTTAAAAGCCTCATTAGAAAGTTGCCAGTTCCAGTCGTGGTAGAGATGCAGTAATGCCAGTGCTGTGTAGGCCTCGGTTAACGAGGGGTCGAGTTTAATGGCCTTGTTGGCAGCATTGACGGCTCGTGCGAAGGATGCTTCTGAATCGACCTGTCCGTGCCCCAGTGTGGCATAGCCTAAAGCCAGACCGGCATATGCATACGGATCTCCTGGATCCAACTCAATGGCCGCTTCCATGTAAGCAATGCCTTTTTTGTACCACTGTTCACTGCCCTGATGGAGGGCGTACATACCTCGCAAGTATGCCTTGTATACATCGGGGTTAATGACTCGTTTCTGTTCTTTCTGCAGGCGTTCAGCACGGGAAGGTCGTGTCCTAAGCGAGCGTGCTACCTTTTGTGCTACCGCTTTCTGCATGCTTATTATGTGCGCCAGTTGGTCGTGATATTCATAGCTATCCATCAGCTGATTGCTGGAGCGTGCATTGCTCAGTTCAAGTATCAGGTGAATGCTATCACCTACCGATAATACAGATCCACTAAGTATATAGCGCACATTCAGTTCAACGGCAATGTCTGTGTTTTGCATTTTGGTGCTTTTGTAATACCGGGTTGATTCATGGGAGATAACGCGTAGTTTCGATATTCGGCCCAGTTCTCCAATGAGAGCGTGGTGCATGCCGCTAAGTAGGTATTCATTATCGGTGTTACCTGTCAGGTTTTCCAGTGGCAGCACGGCAATCGATGGTTCTTGGTATATTGGGTGAATGATAAATATATAAAGCATCGTTAGTTTGTGGTTTACTAAATACGTATCAAAGTAAATAGTTAAACATGATTATTTACTTTAGGTAT
>NZ_JBNGOZ010000034.1:0-25329 GCF_050589825.1 Carboxylicivirga longa
CTTCTTTTATTTTGGCGGTATCCATGGCATTTTCTCATTAAGTTACAAAATTAAAACGCTATTGTAAACTACAGCCTAACCTTATTATAACAGCCGGTGCGAAAGGTGTCTACACCTTTGGAGCCAACTACCATCATCATTTCAAGGTACCCATCATTAACCCGGTGAGCACCATTGGCGCAGGCGATAACTTTAACGCCGGCATTATTAAGGCCTTGCTTGATTTTGATATTAACAAAACCGATGAGTTACTGCTGTGTCCCAATGACTGGCTACATATTGCTGCCTATGGCATAGAGTTTTCATCGGAGGTATGCATGCGTATCGACAATTATGTGGATAACACTTTTAAAACAACCTTCAGCGAAAATATCAGAAGGCGACTTGTTTCACCCAACTAATTAGAGACTTCCTGACGGGTGTAAAAACCCATTTCATCAACAAGTACCTGCTCCAGATTATCGCGCGTAATGGCAACAGATGGTATCTGCAGCACAGGCACTTCCTTCTGACCGTTATTGATAGTAGCGGTGCTTAACTGATTAGCTTTCTGCTTGCCCGCCACCAGTTGAAGCATCACTGCAGCAGCCTGCTCACTCGTCTTCTTAAGCGGATGAAAAGCAGTCATTTGCTGATGACCGGCCATAATATTTCTCACTCCTTCTAGGGTGGCATCCTGACCACTTATAAAGACTTCTTTATCCACATTATGCTTCTTCAACACCTCAATGCAGCCTGCGGCAATACCATCGAATCCGGCAAAGATAAGGTCGGGCACACGTCCGGTATTGGAGATGTACTGATCCAGCTCATAAGCCGCATTTTCCTTGCTCCATTCCTCAATATAAGTCTCATAACCAACACTTACACGCCCCGACTCCAGATGTGGCTTCAGGTACTTCTTTACAGAAGCCATCAGCTCAACAGCATTTCGGTCATATTTATCGCCTCCTAATATGATGGCCTCTCCCGAAGGCTTTACGCGCAATAGCTCATCCACCATCATCTTACCCAGCACGTCGTTATTGCCCGACACAAAAAAGTCGAGCTCAGAATTTTTGATCAGCCGGTTATATGCCATTACCTTCACACCATGTTCCTGCGCCTTACGCACAATGGCTGCCGCCGTATTGGCATTCACGGCAATAAGCGCCAAGCCGTCAACACCCCTCTCGATCAACTCAATAGCCTTCTGCTCCTGAGCGGCCGCATCACCATTTCCATGCTCCACATATACAGTAGCTCCCTGTCGCTCAGCGTAGTACTTAAAATACGACGCCTCTTTTACATAACGATCTGTTTCGGGGGAAGAATAAATAAAACCCAGCTGAACATTGGTATCCGACTGGCACGACGATAAAAAAACAACTACTACTAACTGAATAAAAAGTAAATAACGCATAAGTATAAATCGATAACAGGTTGATGGCATAAAATTAACATTTTATCAAGAATAATTTTTAAAAGCTGATTATTTTCACAATTTTTGAGAAAACTATTTACGTTAAAAACAACCTGAGAAAATGAAGTGGAGAGATTTGAAAATTCGTGCCAAAATAGGCAGCGGATTTGCGCTAATAATGGCCATCGTTGTTGCGCTGGGGGTATTGATATTAATTAACCTCTTACGTGTTAATGACGGCATAGGCAAATTAACAAAAACTTACATCCCTATCGTACGGGAAGCCGGCAAGCTGGATCGCTACTGGCATCAAACACGAGAGTTTGCCCGCTCCTACGATTTCACAGGAAAATCCTATTATAAGGAACGCGCTGAAAAAACTTACGGCAAGACATCAGCCGCTCTACAAGAACTTCAAAAGATACTGAAAAATGATGCCGGTATCATGGCTGCTGCAGGCGTTGACATGGATCTTCTGCTTCGTCAGCTTAAAAAATATGAAACCACAACCTCCTCGTATTACAGCAAACTCACTGCATCACAACAAAGCAAGGAGGACTTTTCACAAGCATTACTCAGGCTACAAAACTATACTTATGGCAATGCCAAAACGGCACATTACGAATTATCGGCTATAGCACACCAACTCTATCAGCAGGATATTGAGCAGGATTATTCGAATATTGAGAAAATACAAGAAAGATTTGAGGACACAGAAAAGAAGATAAAACAGCGCCATTATGCTTCTTCTGCCCAACAAGCCGACGTTAATGCAGCCCTGATTGCGCTAGGTGACCATTTAAGCACATTGCGGATACTAAAAGTGGAGGAATTAAAGCAATTTGAGTTGGCTAAAAGCATTATGTGGGAAGTGGGTGCTACAGCCGATGTGGGCCTTGACTTGATGATGAAGATGGGTGATGAAAGCGCCAATATACTATCACTGCAACGCCAAATGCTAGTCTACGCCCTCATTGTAGTGGTGGTGCTATGGCTCAGCCTGGTCTTCTTTCTGTCAAAAGCCATTGCACAACCCGTTGAGCAAAGCATTGCCCAGGTACAAAAGCTGGCACAGGGTGATCTATCTGTTACCTTTAATGCTGACAGCAAAGACGAGGTAGGCATGCTATCGACTGCCCTTAATGCCATGGTCGTTAACCTAAAAAGCATGGTGCAGCAGGTAAGCGAGAGTGCGCGTCAGATTGTGACCGCCAGCGCCCGCCTTAACGAAGGTGCCGGCGAACTGTCTGACGGCGCCACGCAACAAGCCTCATCCGCCGAAGAAGTATCCTCATCGATGGAAGAAATGTTTGCTAACATACAGCAAAACACAGACAACGCCCAGGAAACAGAGAAAATCGCTAGTTTTGCTTCGCAGGGCATTACCGACAGTAATGAGGCCTCTAAGATAGCCGGCGACTATATCGAACAAATTTCGGAGAAGATAAGTATCATCAGTGAGATTGCTATGCAAACCAACATCCTGTCGCTTAACGCAGCGGTTGAAGCAGCCCGGGCAGGACAAGAAGGACGTGGCTTTGCCGTTGTGGCCGCTGAGGTACGCAAGCTTGCCGAACGCAGCCAGCAAGCTGCCGGTGAAATAACGGCAGCCACGGGCGATACTTTGGAATCATCGCGGGTGGCAAAAAACAAGCTGGATACCATTACTCCTGAGATTGAAAAAACAGCCTTACTGGTGAAAGAAATATCAACAGCATCACTGGAGCAACTAAGTGGTGTGGAGCAGATCAACAGCGCCCTACAGCAGCTCAACCAAATCACCCAGCGCAATGCCGCCAATGCAGATGAGATAAACAATGCTGCCCACAAGCTGGAAAAGCTATCGCAACAATTGGAAGCAGCCATTGCCGTATTTGATCAGTAAAAACATTCGAAAAAAATACGCTAAACATGTAAAATATATCTCACAAAGAATATTTTGCATAATTAGCGTATTGCTTTTTTCTGACAGCCAATACCTAGCGGCCATTAGAAACCACGATGCGCCGATGCGCGATAAGCTTGTGGACATTGCATGGCCGCTACTTTACTGCTTGTGCATGAACTCAATGCTGCTGTTAGCAACACCAGCGAAACGGCAATCATCAAATACTTTCTCTTTCCTGACATACTCTCTCGGTTTTGTTTATTTACGTTTTATTCCCGATGGAATATGCCGCTTGTACGTCATCCATAGTGAATAGTTCCCTACTTAGGTAGAAGCTATCAAAACCAGACTAAGCCTAAAAAAAGTAAGCACATGAACAACACTCAACTACAAATACCAACCTACCTGCCTGACCACAAATGAGTAGTGTGATTATTATTTTAACAACACCATTAAACCCACCCAGATAATATAACAACCCCACACGCTAAACAATATCTCAAATTTATATGAAACTCACTGACAATAAGTGCATTTTGCTTTAATTTTTTTTAACGAATGAAAATACAACAAGAAGACACTTACAGTCTGTAAGTACATTGAGTATTTTTTTACATTCACCCACTCGAGTGTGAGTATTGTGGCAGGCTTAAACTCGAAAACTAGGAGTTTTGCTAAATTCTAATTTGTGCTAAAACAATTGCATGTTGCAACATGACCTAAAAAATAAGCACAAAAAAAAGCAGCTACTTTCGTAACTGCCTTTTCTAAGTACCGAGAGGCGGGCTTGAACCGCCGACCTCAGGATTATGAATCCTGCGCTCTAACCAGCTGAGCTACCTCGGCATTTCGTTGCTTTGGAGTTGATAACACCGCTGTGTTTCTCCGTTTTTGCGAGTGCAAATGTAGGCGAAAAGTTCATTACCTCCAACTAAAAATTTAAAAAAAAATGCACTTTTTTTACTCCCAAAAAGCAAACACACTCATAACGAGCACTATTAGCTACTAAAAAAAATAAGCCGGATATAAGAAAAAAAAGAAGTCTATGGATTCAGATCAAAAGAACGCTTAAGAGAGTTTCAATGGCAGTATGTCCAAAGTGGCCAAATCAACATGGTTTTAATTATTTAAAGAATTCCACTATCTTGTAAGCCAGTAAGAATACTAAAACATACCGATATGCCTACTCAAAAAGAAAAATTCGAACTCGAATATATGATTAAAACGTCACCTGCCATTTTATTTGCACGCCTCAGCAGTCCCAGTGGCCTCTCGGAATGGTTTGCCGACGATGTTAACCTCACAGGTAAAGTTTTTACCTTTGTGTGGGAAGGGTCGGAGCAACAAGCTGAACAGGTGCTACGCAAGGAAAATAAAATGGTACGCTACCGTTGGCTGGATGACGAAGATGAAAAGTCCTACTTTGAATTTCGCATTAACGTAGATGATTTAACGGGTGAGACAGCTCTGGTGGTTGTTGACTTTGCCGAAGCCGATGAAAAGGAGGATGCCATTGAACTTTGGAATAACCAGATTGATGAGCTTAAGCATGGCTTAGGATCGGTATAAAAACCCACATTGAAAGAAATATGATAGAAGGCTCAACCATTACAGGTTGGGCTTTTTTATATTATCAGGTAAGGGCAGGTCACTTACGAGTTGTCTGATTTATTGAAACAGCAGCATTAATACGGTTTGTTTCTGTTTAGATAAAATGTTTAAACTAACTTTGCAGGGCGCAAGACACACGATTTTGCTATTTAAAGATTTCAATGCGGGTATGAAAAAACTACACTGGTTCATATTAAAAAGTTATCTGGGTCCACTGTCCATGACTTTCTTTATTTCATTATTTATCTTGGTAATGCAATTCCTTTGGCGTTATGTGGATGATTTGGTGGGTAAGGGCCTCGACTTTTTTACTTTGGGGGAGTTATTGTTTTATGCCTCTTTGCAAGTCATCCCTATGGCATTACCTCTGGCCATCCTATTGGCCTCCCTCATGACCTTTGGTAGCCTGGGCGAGAACTATGAGCTCACAGCCATCAAGGCCTCTGGCGTATCATTGCTACGCACCATGAAACCCCTTATCTATGTTACTATCATCACCTCGGTGCTGGCCTTCGGCTTTTCCAATAATGTACTGCCCTGGGCCAACCTTAAACTATACACCCTGCTTTGGTCGGTAAAACAGAAAAAACCGGAACTGGAAATCAAAGAGCAGATTTTTTATGATGGAATCGATGATTTCAGAATCAAGATCAGCCACAAAGACCCGGAGACGGGCCTGATGCATAATGTAATGATATACGATCATCGCGACAGCCGTAATCCCAACTCTAATGTCACATTGGCCGACTCGGGCAAGCTACAAATCGCCCGCGATAATGGCTTTATGAAACTAACGCTGCTGGATGGCATTCGCTTTGAAGAGAATGTACAAAACCAAAAAAAACGACTTAGTAAACGCGAGAAACAACGCTTCCGCCAGGATAAATTCAAGAAGCAAGTAGCCCTTTTCGAGATGCATGGCCATAACTTTGAACGCAGCGATGAAAAAATATTCTCAGGCAACGACCGAATGAAAAACCTCAGTCAGTTACAAGAAGGTATAGACACCCTGAACCTGCAACAGAACGAGCTGGTGGGTAGCATAAAACAACAAACCGAAAACTTTTACTTTCAGCAAAGGCGCTATTATAAACGCGTTAATAAAGAGGCAGCCGACGTACCTATGGAAGCTGTTAAGCCCATGAATTTTGACTCCCTGCTGCTCACACTCAACAATCATCAACAGCTAATGGCTATTGAGAGTGCCAAACGCAAAGCACAAGACAACCGCAGCCAATTAGAGGGAAAACTCAGCCGCTACCGCAACTACCAAACAAAGATAACGCGCCATTTCATGGAGCTACACCGTAAATTCACGCTCTCATTTGCCTGCTTTATCTTCTTCTTCATCGGTGCACCACTGGGTGCCATTATCCGCAAAGGAGGACTAGGCATGCCGGTAGTGATCTCCATTCTGTTTTTCATCTTTTATTACATCATCGATACGCTTGGAGCTAAATTTGCCAATGAAGGAGCCTGGCAAGTCTATCAGGGCATGTGGCTCTCATCAGCCATACTATTTCCTCTGGGTGTATTTCTTACCTATAAATCAGCCACCGACTCTACCCTACTAAATGCAGATGCCTACCGAATATTCTTTCGTAAGCTATTCAAAAGAGAAAAATACGACTTAAAAAACCGATTGGACAAAGAGAATGAAGCAGAAACAGACCTTAAGTCCTGAGTCTTTTCATTGTTTTGGTTCTTAATTTCATTAATTTTGCACTCGCATAGCGGCTAACACCGTTTCAAAATAAACAAAACAAATGTCAGCAGAACAAGCATTTCAATTGAATTCGATAGCGGAGGCTATTGAAGCAATCAAAAAGGGTGAACTTATCATTGTAGTAGATGATGAGGATCGTGAGAATGAAGGCGACTTTATTGCCGCAGCAGAGTTAATGACACCGGAAAAGGTGAACTTTATGGCAACACATGGGCGCGGCCTTATTTGTACTCCGCTAACCGAAGAGCGCTGCGAAGAGCTGGAGTTGGATCTTATGGTAGGTAAAAACACGGCCAGCCATGCCACCCCGTTCACGGTTTCTGTTGACTTATTGGGTTACGGTTGTACCACAGGCATCTCGGCTTCCGACAGGGCAAAAACCATTTTAGCGCTAACCAATCCGGATACCCAACCTGAAGAACTGGGTCGTCCCGGTCACATTTTCCCCCTGAAAGCTAAAAATAGAGGTGTATTGCGTCGCGCGGGTCATACCGAGGCGGGTGTTGACCTGGCACGCCTGGCCGGATTACAGCCCGCTGCCGTATTGGTGGAGATACTGAATGAAGATGGCACCATGGCGCGTCTGCCACAGCTGGTGAAGATTGCTGAAAAATTTCAGCTCAAAATAATCACTATTAAAGATCTGATTGCCTACCGCTTGCAAAAAGAAAGCCTTATTGTGAAAGGTGTTGAAGTAAGCCTGCCAACAGCACAAGGCAACTTCCGCTTTATCCCCTTCAAGCAGAAATCCAACGGACTCGAGCACATGGCGCTCATTAAAGGTGAGTGGACAGAGGATGAACCCGTACTGGTGCGCGTACACTCCTCATGCGCTACCGGTGACATCTTCGGATCGCTGCGCTGCGAGTGTGGCGAACAGCTTAAAAAGGCCATGGAGATGATTGAGAAGGAAGGCAAAGGCGTTGTAGTGTATATGAATCAAGAAGGACGCGGCATTGGCCTGATGAATAAAATAGCCGCCTATAAGCTGCAGGAAGAAGGCATGGACACAGTGGATGCCAACATAGAACTGGGCTTTGACGAAGATGAACGTGACTATGGTGTGGGCGCACAGATACTACGTGAGTTGGGCATTGGCAAAATGCGCCTGATGACCAACAACCCCATCAAACGCATTGGCCTGGAAGGTTACGGGCTTGAGGTGGTGGAAAATATCTCCATTGAGGTATCACCCAATCCTCACAACGAATATTACATGAAGACTAAAAAAGAACGTATGGGGCATGACCTTCAGTTCTTTAAATACGACAATAAGCAATAATCATTCATTATTATTCATCATAAAGAGGCTGCGGCCTCTTTTTTTATTGCCTTTTTTACATCCTTCATGCACTAAAGCCTAAACATATTCTCACTTGGTGTGTTTGTTTAGTAAGAGGTGCTGGTGGATGCCATTACTTATTTCTGCGGTCAAGTAATTTGATCATTTATGGGTGTGATTAGTGATAAGATTGAAATGATCAAGAAGGCTCCACCAGTTTCTTCTACTTCACTAACTACGAATCTTAAACAAATCCTGGTGATAAGTATAACTTTTGAAAATTACATCTTTAATAATATTATATTATCGATGTTATCACTAACAGCTAGCAGCTAATACCTACCCCCTAACAATTTCACCCCCCGAACAACTATTATCACTGGCTCCCGTAACCCCTTGCAGACAATTCACCTCCCGACGATGGCGTAACACGCCCAGAAAAGCAAATACAATCGCTTCCTTATACTCTACCAATTCAGCATTGGGCACCACCATGCTGGCGCGTAATTTCGTCTGCAGCAACTGCATTAAAAAAGTATTATAGACACCGCCACCCGTAAATAGAATACGATCATCCTCCGTAAAAGGCTGCAAATCAAATGACATCACATCCGAAAAATGCTCATAGAGGGTACGCAGAATATCGGGCAAGGGATGAGCAGCATAAGGCTTGATCAGCGGCCAAAAGATCCCATCAACCCATTCCTGGCCCAACGATTTGGGGGCAGCAACATAGTAATAATTCAGGCTATTGAGCGCTGCCAGTAGATCTGGCAGAATACGACCACCGGCACCTAGCTCTCCGTTACGATCCATACTCATTCCCTTGGCAGCCACCAAATGATTAATCACAAAATTAACCGGACAAATATCCCAGGCAATACGCCTTCCCTCCCTGCAACAACTCACGTTGGCAAAGCCACCGATATTCACACAGGCCGCATAATCATGAAACAGCAAGTCATCCCCAATAGGCACCAAGGGGGCACCCTGGCCATTCAGACAAATATCCAGACTGCGAAAATCAGAAAGGGTAGTGAGGCCTGTTATAGCGGCAATCATAGCCCCATCGCCCAGCTGAAAATTAAGCTGTTTATGCGGTTCATGAAAAACAGTATGCCCATGGGAAGCAATAAAATCAGGCCTGTCAGCACAATCGCTCAAAAAGTCAAGCACTACCTCGCCCGTCCATCGCCCATAATCACGGTGCAGCTGCATCAGTGCCCTTCCCGAAAGCTCAGGAGCATCAGCCAGCAGCATCTTCCAATCGCTTGGGTAGCCTACAGTTTGTGCCTTTAGTAAATTATATTCCCAGCGACCCGACTGATAATCAAAACGACACAGCACAATATCTAAGCCATCGAGTGAAGTGCCCGACATAAGCCCTACGCAACAATACGAATTCTTTATTTGTTTTATCATGGTATAATCTATTCTACACACTAAAGGTGTAAAGAATTTTAATTACGTAGCCCTTTTATTCACCTAAAAAAAATCTGAAATTATGCCCGACATTTCCACCACTTATCTTGGTCTGCAACTAAAAAGTCCCATCGTAGCAGCCAGTTCAGGCCTCACCAACTCACTGGATGACATCAAACATATTGAAAAGGCAGGAGCCGGTGCCGTAGTACTCAAATCACTGTTTGAAGAAGAAATAGTAAGTGAGATGGAGCATCAGCTGAACCGCATGCAATCAGAAAACTACCTCTACCCCGAGACGATGGAATACTACAACCACCTGGATGTTGAGGGAACGCTGAGCGACTATCTGAAACTGATTAACGACTGCAAAAAAGAGGTGAAGATACCTGTTATTGCCAGTATCAACTGCATTACTGCACATAACTGGCCCAGCTATGCACGCACCCTACAGGATGCAGGCGCCGATGCACTGGAGCTCAATATTTTTGCACTGCCCTCTGACATCAACCGCAAGAGTCTTGATCATGAGCAGGTTTACTTTGATGCCATTGAAGCTGTACTAAAAGAAGTAAGTATACCTGTGGCCATAAAAATCAGCCACTACTTTTCCAACCTAGCGGCTATGATTACCCAACTATCCAAGACGGGCATTGCCGGCATTACCCTGTTCAATCGCTTCTATTCGCCCGACATTGATGTGGAAAACCTGGAGGTGATACCGACGCACACCTTTAGCCAGCCTACAGAATACACCCTGCCCCTTCGCTGGATCGCCATCACTTCAGACCGCGCGGAGTGCGATCTGGCAGCCACTACCGGCATACATGAATCGCGCACTATAATTAAAATGCTGCTTGCCGGTGCACAGGTGGTTCAGCTGGCCAGCACCCTATACAAAAACGGCATTGACACCATTGAGCGCTATAACCACGAAATTGGCAAGTGGATGCACAAACATGAATTCGATACATTGAACGATTTTCGTGGCAGCCTAAGTCAATCCAAGGCTATGAATCCGGCCGGTTATCTGCGTCTTCAGTTTATGAAACAATTCAGCCAAAAATAACTTCTCTCGCTAAATAAAAGGAGCGCATCTGATTTCCATCCTTAATTACAGATGCGATCCTTTTGTGATACCATGATCCATAATTCGCCTTATCTTTGTCCACTAAAATAGTTGAAATGGATTTTGACGATTATTACGCTGCCCAGCCCCTAGAAGAAAATATTGATTACTATATGGATCCACGGGGCTTTCGGATTATGACAGAGAAATACCTGAAAGAACGTGGTTACTGCTGTGGCAACGGTTGCAAACATTGCCCGTATTTTCCACCTCACCACAAGGGCAACCGCGAACTAAAAGAATAAATATTAACATATTAATGATGGCCGATAAAAATTTACGAATAGTGTTTATGGGCACTCCTGACTTTGCTGTGGAGAGCCTGAAAGCATTGGTTGAGAATAATTATAACATTGTTGGGGTAGTCACCGCACCTGATCGTCCTGCCGGACGTGGACAAAAACTAAAGCAGTCGCCCGTTAAAGC
Source organism: Carboxylicivirga longa (assembly GCF_050589825.1). Lineage (NCBI taxonomy): Bacteria > Pseudomonadati > Bacteroidota > Bacteroidia > Marinilabiliales > Marinilabiliaceae > Carboxylicivirga > Carboxylicivirga longa. The sequence continues at coordinate 10,887 of NZ_JBNGOZ010000034.1, forward strand.
CTATGCCGTGTCTGCCAACATACCGGTGCTTCAACCGGAAAAATTAAAAAACGAGACATTTCTTGAAGAGCTAAAATCCTTAAATGCCGATCTGCAAATTATTGTAGCGTTCCGCATGCTGCCTGAAGTGGTATGGAACATGCCTCGCCTGGGCTCGTTCAACCTGCATGGTTCATTACTACCTCAGTACCGTGGCGCTGCCCCCATTAACTGGGCAGTTATTAACGGTGATAAGAAAACAGGTGTCACAACCTTCTTCCTCCAGCACGAAATTGACACGGGAAACATCATCTTCCAGTCCGAGATGCCTATTACCGACGATGACACAGCGGGTAGTGTACATGATAAAATGATGATACTGGGTGCTGAGTTGGTGCTAAAAACGGTGGCTGCCATTGAAAATAACAAAGTAAATGCGGTACCACAAAATGAATTAAGCAAAGCAACTGAACTCAGGCCTGCTCCCAAAATTTTTAAAGAAGACTGTCGCATCGACTGGCAGAAAGATGCTGTAAGCCTTCGCAACCATATACGTGGCTTGTCGCCCTACCCCACAGCCTGGACAGAGTTGGTAATGGCCAATGGGAAAAAAAGCAGCGTAAAAATATTTTATGCGACCTTGTGCGACCAGAAACTTGACTGTGGGCAGATAGCATCTGATAATAAAAGCTACCTGCACATTGGAACGGGGAAGGGGACCCTAGCCATCGAAGAATTGCAACTGGCTGGCAAAAAACGCATGAAGATTGCCGAGTTACTTCGTGGCTTCGACACTTCACAAGTTCAGTGCTTTGAATAACAAACCAGACTCTTCAAGCGAAACGTAAAAATACTGAAAACATCAAAAAAAGCCTTGAGGTGATTTATTCCTCAAGGCTTTTTTTTGCTTTTCCCCGTTATATTCTTATTTCTTTTTACGGCGAAGGTTTAATTTATCTCCCACCGTAATGTCAGTTTCCTTGCCCATACGATTAAATTTTTGAAGCTTACGCAGCTTAACGCCGTATTTATGCGCAATGTAGTGCAATGATTCCCCTTCTTTCACAACATGATATTCATGCTTACGGTGCGCCTTGCCTTTTTTACCCTGAATATAGATATAACGATAGTCCTGAATATCAGCACCTGATGGCAAATCGTTATAATGATAGAGCTCCCAGGGCCTTAAGCCAAACTCATCGGCCACTGAAGCAAAGGTATCATCCTCCTCAACACTTATGTACTTCACGCCATTGTTGCGTTTAATGGCATGTGTGGTATAGGTTGTAATCTCAAAGTTATCATTAACCGATTTTGAAGGCCGTTTACTCCAGGCTTTGTTTTCGTCCAGCAGGTACAGTTTATTTTTTTCAATAATATCAATCAAACGATGCGCGTATTTGGGATCTGTAGCATAACCAGCTTTCTTAAGACCACGTGCCCATCCCTTGTAATCGGTTGTTTTCAATTCAAACAGACTGGCATAGCGTTGCTTTCCCACCAAAAACTCCGAGTGATCGATATAAGATTCATACACCGTTTTATAACGTCGGAAACATTCCCCACGGCGATCATCGTCATGATAAACGCGCTTTCCTTTCCAGTCATTATGACACTTGATACCAAAGTGATTATTAGATTTTCGCGCCAGGCTACTATTACCATTGCCCGATTCCAAAATACCCTGTGCCATGGTAATACTGGCAGGAATACCCACCCGCTTCATTTCTTTGATAGCTAGATCCTTGTATTGATCAATATATTCTGAAGTGGTATTTTTACGGTATGACTGAGCAAACATAGGGGCTGTAAAAACCCAACTCAGGGTAAGTAGTAGAATCGATAAGTGCTTCATCCTGCTGTTATTTGAATAATGGCTTACGCAGTCACAAAGATAAAAAATTACCCTTGCGTTGGTATTTTACAGGCTGTGAGAATGCAAAATTACATACTAAAGCCCCTGCTAAGCATTAAACAAGGGTTAAAGAGAGGTTAAAGCCTGGCGATTCGAGTTTTATTACTTCCACTTCCTTACATATTTTTTATCTTTGCTCGAACGCTTTGTTTTCCTGTTAATTTTATAACACCACAAAGCAGCACGCTTCATCGGCCAACAATTGGCAACAAACGGTGAAAAATTGAACAACACATTATTAAGAAAAGACGGATAACATGAAGATAGCACTGATAGGATATGGAAAAATGGGTCGTGAAATTGAAAAAATTGCCATCGACCGTGGTCATGAGATTGTAAGCAAGATTGACTTATCGAGCAATGATTCTTTTGATGACGATACTTTTAAGGCAGCTGATGTAGCCATAGAGTTTACGCGCCCCGAAGCGGCCTACAATAACTACCTGAAATGTTTCGATGCCCACGTTCCGGTGGTATCGGGTACCACAGGCTGGCTCGATAAACTACCGGAAATACAGGAGCGATGCGCCAATGATGGCCAAACCTTTTTTTATGCCTCTAACTTTAGCCTGGGTGTAAATATTTTCTTTGAGCTGAATAAACAGCTGGCACGCATCATGAACAAAATGAAGGAATATAACGTGTCCATGGAAGAGGTGCACCACACCCAAAAGCTGGATGCCCCCAGTGGCACAGCCATTACGCTGGCAGAGGGCATCATTGAAAACATAGAGGCCAAAACCGACTGGAAGCTTAACCACGAAGAGAACAATAATGATATTGCCATAAAAGCCATTCGTGAAGGCCAGGTGCCAGGTATACACACCGTTAAATACGAATCGGCGGTGGATGAGATTACCATACACCACAGTGCTAAATCGCGCCAGGGCTTTGCCTTGGGAGCAGTTTTGGCCGCTGAATTCGCCGCTAAAAACAAAGGCTTCCTAAGCATGAATGACTTACTTAACTTTTAACTTAAATAAAGCTCAATGCAAAATATATCACTTTTCCGATGGATTAAACTGGGCGTTGCCAGCCTGGTATTTATCCTGTGGGTAATTTGGGTGGGTAACTTCTGGTTGCTGCTTCTCTATCCCCTGCTGTTCGACAGCTATATTACAAAAAAGATTCCTTGGGACTTTTGGAAAAAAACAAAGGACGGTAAAAAGCCCAGCGCCATTATTGAGTGGGCCGATGCGCTAATCTTTGCGTTATTTGCCGTTTATATGATCAATATTTTTCTGTTTCAGAATTATAAGATCCCCACCAGCTCGCTGGAAAAATCACTGCTTGTGGGCGACCACCTTTTTGTTAGCAAGGTAAGCTATGGCCCGCGTATGCCCAATACGCCCATTGCCTTTCCGTTGGTACAAAACACGTTTCCCATCTTCAACACGAAATCATATACTAGCTGGCCCCACTGGGATTACAAGCGCCTGAAAGGCTTTGGTAAAGTAAAGCGCGATGATATTGTGGTTTTTAACTTTCCGGCAGGTGATACGGTTCCTTTCCGTCAAACCAACCCCGACTATTACAACCTGATGATGGAAGCCGGTAAGGCTCAGCTGATGCAAAATAAAAAGCTGATGCCCAAGCAACCTTTTGCCTCTAACTATGAGCGTAACCATTATATCATGAATATTGGTCGACAGGTAATCGCCGCTGATCCAAGTACCTTTGGTGAAGTGCTGTACCGCCCCGTTGACCGCCGTGATAATTACGTGAAGCGCTGTGTGGCGCTGCCCGGCGATCTGTTTGAGATACGCAGTAACCAAATATACATCAATGGCGAGGCCGTGACCAATCCGGAAGATATACAGCACAACTATAATATTGTGACCGATGGCACTACTTTGAATGATCGTTTCTACGAGAAATTGAGTATCTCTAAAGCGGATCAGCAGGGCCTGGCACCCAATTACTATTTACCCCTGAGTGCCGACAAGGCCGAGCAGGTAAAAGCCATGCCTTTTATCAAAAGCGTAACCATAGAAGAAGAAAAGCCAAACGGCAGCGGCTTTCAGGTATTTCCATTTAGCAGCGACTACAACTGGAGCCGCGATAACTTTGGTCCGCTGAAAATGCCACAAGCCGGCGAAACAGTTGAGCTAAACATCAAAAATATCGTACTCTACGAGCGCATTATCACTGCCTACGAAGGCAACCAGCTGCAAGTGAAGGGCGAAGAAATTTACATCAATGGCGAGTTGGCTAAGCACTATACTTTTAAAATGGATTATTACTTTATGCTGGGTGATAACCGACATAAATCAGCCGATTCGCGTTACTGGGGCTTTGTACCCGAAGATCATATTGTGGGTAAGCCCATTCTGGTATGGCTGTCGCTTGATACAGATAAGAGCTTCCCGGCCAATATTCGCTGGAACCGATTTTTTAAGATTGTGCATAACTAATAATGAAAAAAGTAAAAGCAGCCTTACAATACATATTTATCATTGTATGCTTGCTAATAGCAATATGGAGCCAATGTTGGCTCCTTTTTTGCTTGCTGATAGGCGCTGCAGTAATACTGTGGCATCCGCAGGTTAAGAAACGCCTGCAAGCATTCATTCAAGGCTGGTCAAAGCTGCAACGCGCGCTACTGGAGTGGAGCTTGGCCCTGACAGTCGCTGCTCTGCTGTTTAGCTTTATTAATACTTTCGGCATCAGCTTTTATACTCTGCGATCAAGTAGTATGCACCCCACTTATCAAAACAATGAGCTGATCATCATCAATAAGATGGCTTACGGACCGGCATGTCATCCCAACACAGTAAAAGATTACCGTCGGCTGAAAGGCTTTACCACCATGAAGCACGGTGATGTGATTGCCTTTCACTTTCCGGAAGCTGATACCTCATTTATCGATTTTGATGGTGAAGATTACCATTACATAAAGCGGCAATATCAAAATACAAAAACCTACAATCGCCTGCTGGATGCAGCCATTACTTACACCCCAGTTACAAAGCGCAAAGCCTTTATCAAACGACTGATTGCCTTGCCGGGTGACACGCTTCGCATTATTAATGGTGATTACAAAGTGAACGGGCATAAAATGCCCCTCAACCAACATATGGTGGCACAATATACCATTAATACAGAAACACCTGCCGACACCCTGAGCAAAATACGTCGAGCCGCCATCACCCACTTTAAAGATAAGCAAGAGATGATTGCAGGAATACAAGGCCGGGTGATTGATCAGCATCATTGGGGATCCTATCTTAACCGGCGTGAGGACGTGCTGAATATGCCAAACATCTATGTCTTCCCCTTTCAGGCCGCTTACTTATGGAATGCTTCCTACCTGGGCCCGATAATTTTACCAACAAAAGGCAAAACAGTACAACTAACACCCACCAACCTGGCGCTATATAGCCGCATTATAGAGGCATATGAAGAGAACCAACTGCAACTGAAGGAGGGCACTATTTATATTAATGGCAAGGCAAGTAACGAATATACCTTCCGCATGAATTATTACTGGGTGGCCGGCGATAACCAAAAGCATTCGTTCGACAGCCGCTATTGGGGCTTTGTGCCAGAGAACCATATTATCGGGCGGGTTGAAAAGCTCAATCAGCATCAATAATAAAATTCTTATCTTGCAGTTTAAAGCATCCACCTATGAAAAAGTCATTTTGGGTCGTTCTAACACTGACAACACTATTGGTAATATTCTCAGTACTGAATGCAGACCCCGTACCAGTCAACATACTATTTAAAGAAATTGAAGTTTCTCTGGCTATATTGCTCATTATCGTTTTTCTTGCCGGTGTCATTGCCGGTGCCTCCTACTTTTTTATCAAATCGAGAGGCAAGAAAACAAAAGTGGCACAGGCCGATGAAACAACTGAAGAAATAAACGAATCAAATGCCGCAGACTAAACTAATTCCCCTTACCTACCTGGGGCCTATTCAACTGTACGCACATATCCTTAATAGCAAACAGGCTATTGTTGAGCAGCATGCCCGCTATCAGCGTAAGACCTACTGTAACCATTGCACCATCACCGGTGCCAACGGACCTCTTAAGTTAACAGTACCCGTTGCCAAAGCAGGCGATGATAAGACGCTGATTAAGGATATGCGAATCAGCTACGATACCCAATGGCAGAAACAACACTGGCGCTCCATTGTAGCCGCCTACAATAGCTCACCTTTTTTCGAATATTATGCCGATGATTTTGTTCCGTTTTACGAGAAAAAGATCAAATATCTGATTGACCTTAATATGGGGCTGATGAACACCCTGTTTGATGAGCTGGAAGTAGATATTGAAGCATCCCTTAGTGAACAATACTACGATGAATTAGCGGAGGACACACTAGATCTGCGCCGCGCCATACACCCCAAAGTAAAACCCACCAATGATTTGGGCTACCAAACCATTGAATACCGACAGGTTTTTGCCGAAAAATACCCTTTTGTGCCGAATTTAAGTGTGATTGACCTGCTCTTTAGTAAAGGGCCAGAAACCTATGATATACTAGAGGCATCCATCCTGTAAAAAGGCGATTGCCTCCTGCACAATTTGTTTATGATCAAAGGCAAGCGGTGGTAATTCATCTAGAGCAAACCATTGTGCCGCAATGGCATCATCCATGCCTTTGGCTTTTAGCTCGCCATCAACCAGTGCAGTATAAACAACTGATATGGTGCGGTGTCGCGGATCGCGGCCTACCGCGCCATAAGTCTTAAACTGCCGGATAGACACTTCGGTAATGCCAGTTTCCTCCTCCAGCTCGCGCAAAGCTGCCACAGGCAAATCTTCATCCATATCAACAAAGCCACCCGGCAAAGCCCAATGATCTTTATAAGGCGCCTTACCGCGCTTGATCAGCAAAATACGGGGCGAAGATGAACGTGTCACTAGAATGACATCGGTTGTGACAGCCGGACGTGGGTAATCGTAGGTATAAGCCATCATACAATTCTTTTAATAACGCGAAGTTTATGACTATAGGTACGCTTTTCGTCATCAAAAATACCTTGATGATCGAGCTTGTCGATGCGTACCCTTCCCGATGCATGGATGATATCGCCCTTACCCAGGCACAAGCCTACATGAACAATGCGCCCTTCTGCATCATCAAAAAAAGCCAGATCACCCAGCGCAGCCTCTTCCACAAAACTAATACTAGCGCCCAGTTCAACCTGCTGCGAGGCATCGCGTGGTAAGTCATAGCCACTCATTTTATATACTACCTGCGTGAATCCTGAGCAATCGATACCGTAAAAGCTACGACCTCCCCATAAATAGGGTGCGTTGATAAATGCATTGGCATTATCGGCAATGGAAGCCTGAGGGCTTTCCCCCTTGTACCCACCCGACAAATAATACTCCTTATTACCAATGCTAAAACTATTGCGATCGGAACCATTAAAAAAAATGGAGCTGCCACCAGAGATTATATGAGCCGTTTTGTCGGGCTCCGATACGAGCTTTATAAAGGGCGATGGCACCACCCATTTATCAGCCTTTTGCCAATTCTCCACTTCGGTATTGGAAAGGCCCAACACCAGCTTACTGTCAATCCACCCCTCGTAAGCATCATAGTGCATGCGGATACGTGTCCAGTTACCCTCTTTTTCGAGAATATCGTAAGTCTCGCCAAAAAGCAGCTGAGTTACCATCTCGGCTCGCTCAGAAGCATCGGCTCTGACCGGTATCAGCCCGTATGTGCAAATCGATTTTTCCATCTTACTTCCTTTTCTTTGATCCATGGATGCTGAAATGTAAGCGTACCCATCATGATCATTGGCAAAATTGGGCTAAAAAAACTTACCTTTCACTATCTTTGATCATATTAATCATGCCATTAATAAAAATCATAATTATGCTTGAAAAATTAGTACAGTTCAAAAGCAAATACTATAAGCCTACAGCAAGAATACTACTTTTTATGGCAAGTGTTGCTGTGGTAACCTACCTATTACCTAAAACGGGAAAGTTTGCTTATGAATATCACAATGGCACGCCCTGGAAGCACCAAACACTGATAGCTCCCTTTGACTTTCCCATATACAAAACACAGGCCGAACTAAATGATGAGACCGAGACAGCCTTGAAGAATCACCGCCCGTATTTTGAGATGGACACCAATGCGGTGACTAAGATTTGTAATAATTTTTCGAAAGAATATAAGGAGTATGTAACTACAAACGCTGCAGCATTCCCCAACCTACTGCAACAATACACTGCAGACTCAACTTATTTCGACCTTATTGGTCATACTTTGCTTATCAATCTACGTAAATTATATGAGCGGGGCATCATCATGCTTCCCGAAGAACACATTGATGCTTCGCCTGATTTTGAGCTTATGCTCATACGTGGTGCCTTTGCCGAGCCTTATGCCTTATCGGAACTCGAGCTGCGCACCACTGCATATAAGAAGTTGATTAATAAAACAGGGGCTGACTTAACCAATGTACAGGATGCTATCATCTCTGATATCAGTGATTTTATTGCCACCCTTGAGCTCAACCGCTACATCCAGGCCAACATTCAACTCAATGAAGAGAGAAATAATGCAGAGTTGGCACAACTCAAAAAAAATATATCGTTAACGTCGGGGCGGGTTTTGGCAGGACAGCGCATTATTGATCAGGGAGAGATTGTGACTTTCGAAACGGAGAAAGTGCTTAACTCATTACGTCGCAAGTACGAAGCTAACGTCACATCCGATACCGACTATTATTTCATATTGGCTGGTCAGTTTTTACTTGTAGCACTCCTATTCACTTCCATTTACCTTTTTCTGTATTACTTCAGGCGCGATGTATATCAGTCCATTAGTTCAATTTGCTTCATCTTACTTATCACCTTGGTAGTCATCGTTTTTGCCAGCCTTAACCAGTTTTTTGTTCATTTCCCGTTTTTCATCATACCCTTTGCCATCCTTCCCATCATCATACGCACCTTTTTGGATAGCCGACTCGCATTTTTCATGCATGTTATAACCATACTGCTGTGCGCATTTTTCGCCCAAAATAGTTTTGAGTTTGTTTTTATACAAATACCCGTCGGTCTGGTGGCAATGTTCAGTCTGTTTCGCATGACCCGCCGTAGTCATATCGTTCAGGCAGCACTGCTCATTACGCTTACTTACTCCTTGTTCTACACGGCTTTGCTACTGTGGCAAAAAGGTACTCTAAGCAACATCGACCCCATGATGTTTGTCTATTTTGTAACCAATGGTATTATGATACTCATGGTATATCCGCTGATTTGGATCTTTGAACGACTCTTTGGCTTTCTGTCGGATGTTACCCTTATTGAACTGTCGGACACTAACCATCCTATACTCCGAAAGATGGCTGAGGCAACACCCGGAACTTTTCAACATAGCATACAGGTGGGTAACTTAGCCCAGGAAGTAGCCTATAAGCTCAATGCTAACCCTGCGCTGGTGCGTGCGGGTGCCATGTATCACGACATTGGTAAGATGTCATCTCCCTTGTTCTTTACCGAGAATCAGGCAGGTGCCCCCAATCCTCACGCAAAACTTGATTTTGAAGAGAGTGCCCGCATCGTTATTAATCACATTGAGAATGGGGTTAAAATGGCCATTAAGCATAAATTGCCCAGACAAATCATTGACTTTATCACCACCCATCAGGGCACTACTAAGACACGATATTTTTACAACTCATATATCAACCAAAATCCGGACAAAACGCCCGATATTAGTGCTTTTTCATATCCAGGCCCAACACCGTTTACCAAGGAGACAGCTATTTTAATGATGGCCGACTCAATAGAGGCAGCATCGCGTAGTTTAAAAACTTATTCGGATGATGAGATCGATAAGTTAGTTGAAAAAATTATCAACATGCAGATTGAAGAAGATCAGTTTATCGATGCCCCCATTACCTTTCGCGAAATAACTACTGCCAAGGAAGTATTCAAAAACAAGCTAAAAAACATCTATCATGCACGTATTGAATACCCGGATATCAAAAAATAAAAGATCAGACCAGCGAGTCGATTGAAAAACATCCCCAAATATTACGAAAAACCAACTTGTTGAGGATTATCCATGTCGTGGTGTGTCCCATAAGGCTATTGAACAAATAATGATTGGCACATGTAATCTACAATTTAAACTTAGAACCATGAATAGTTATTAAGTAAGCGTTCAGGCATTTGCATCTTGCTATCTGGTAAGGCGCTATTTAGCTTTATACCACCCCATTGTTGACTTGAACAACTCAAATAGTAGCGTATAGTTATAGTCTACCTTACTATTCGTATTCATTTCAAAATGATGAGAGGATCTCCTATAACCCTGAACATCAAATAATCATATGCAGCATCATAGCCTATCCTACTAATTTTAAATTCTTTAGTTCTTCACGAAGAATTTGGTTATTTGTTCTCCAATTTTGATAAAGTATAATCCTTCCTTAAAATTTTCGACACCTAAAGATGTTTTACCCGAATTCAATTTTACTTTTTCCACAAGTATTCCATTTGCATTATAAATAAAAGCTATTTCATCCGATGAATAAATTATATTTAATGTTTTTTTAGCAGGATTTGGATACGCAATAAGTTCATTAAGATCCCTGTCCTCAATATCTGTTATTATGGATAATACGATAGGCGTAATAACATCTTCATCTACAAGGGAAACCGCTCCTTCAACTGACAAATATCCCTCAGCACTCACTTTGTAATAAATATCATCGGAAGGTAAAACATTGCTAAACCTTGCTATACCGTTTTCTGAACTTGTTTCTGATCCGTATCCCAGCAGCTTCACTTCTGCATTTGCGATTGACGTAGAACCATTGGATATTTGAAATGAAACAGTATAGGTTTTATCATATAAATCTGCCACATACGATTTATATAATTTATAAACCACTTCTTCTCCATTATACTGTGTTGTCCCATCAAACCAATAATTAAAGTTTTTTCCCCTAATTTCAGGTATAGGGAGAACAAAACGTGTTAGTCTATTCTCTGAAAATGCCATACTCCCAATTTCGACCAATTGTTTACAACGAGTTAAATCTATTGTATCAAGAGAATTGCCGTAGAAAGCACTTGTCCCTATCGAACTTAATTTGTTTGCTTCACCAAAACTTAGCTCTGCAATAATATTATTATAGAATGCCCTTTCCCCAATGTACAGCAACTGAGCGCATGTTGATAAATTAAGCATATCTATATTGTTGTTATAGAATGCGCTGTTTCCAATGTCTATCAAAAAAAGACATTTAAATAGGTTGACGTTTGTTAATAAATTGTTCTTAAATGCGTTATCGCCAATTCTAGTCAGGTTGGGACAGCTAGTAAAATCAATAGTTGTAATGAAGCTATTCTCGAAAGAAGAAGTATCAATAACTTCTACGATTTCGGGAATGAAATCAATATCGGTTTTTGTACCACCATAGGAAACGATTGTTGTGGAATCGATATTTCCATTTTGATTATGTCTGAAGATAATGCCGTCAGACTTCACGCCATTTACGGAGGTGATCTGATTGTTATTAAATGAAGCCTTTCGGATATTTGTTAAACCATCAGGAAACATTATGCTTGTAATGCTATTATCACGAAAAGCATAGGATCCAATCTCCTTAAGAGCGATGCAAGGTGTCAAATCCACATTTGCAATGTTACAGTTATAAAAAGCATATTCATCAATAGTTGCTAAGCTGGTGCAGCCGGTGAATATTAAAGTATCCAAATTTCTATTGTTATTAAAAGCACTTTTCCCTATGTATCGAAGCGAACTGCATCCAGTAAAATCGACTGTTGAATAACCACCACTTGCAAATGCCTGCCATCCAATTGACTCCAGATTGTAGCAATTGGTTAAATTAATAGAATCAGCATTGCTAAGAAAAGCCCAGTCGCCAATTGTTTTCAGACTGGAACAAGGGCTCAGATCAATGGTTTTAATGGCATTAACCCCAAAAGCCTGGGAACCAATTTCCCTTAAAGCGTCACACCCTGATAGGTTTAAGCTAGAAATGGATCGATTCCAGGCAAAAGCAGCTGCTCCAATGGTAACAATATTATTGCATAAACTAAAGTCAACATTTTTTAAATTATTCGAATTGAACGCGCTGCTGCCAATAGAGGTTAGACTTCTACAGTTATCTATATTTAAAGTGGAAATCGCATTAGAATAGAAGGCATTGCTTCCTATTTTTTGCAAAGCAATGCACCGGCTTAAATCCAAATTATATATGTTATTAAAACAGAATGCAGCAACTCCAATCGATTTTAAATTGTGACAGGCACTTATATCTATTTTCATTAGCTTATTATCGTAAAAAGCGCTGTCTCCAATCGTTTCTATGGTAGATGGAAATCTGACATAGGTGAGTCGCTTATTAAAAAACAAATCAGCATTGGCGCCTCCGGCTATTCCTTTTACGTTATAACCATCCAATATTTCAGGTATAATAATATCTGTCAATGCTAAATCATACGAACAGCTTATAATAACCCCCTTTTCATCCACAACTACATCTTCGTTGGTCAATGTATGAGTAAGAACGGCATAGTATCCGGCATAAAAATCTTCTATCTTCGTAATATCGTTTAAAACTGCAGAATTTTTTTCCCCTCTCCATTCAAAATAATTTGCGTAGGCCAATGCAGGCAATTGAATGCTTTCCAAATTATAATTGTTATTAAATGCGCTCTCTCCAATTTCAAGCAAACGATCTGCACCGGACAAATCTACAGCAGTTAATGTACACGAACTAAAAGCACTCTGTCCGATAAGCAATAAATTAATACAACCCGTAAAATCTATTTGGCCCAGAGGATTTCGTTCAAAAGCATTATTTCCTATTGTATCAAGACTCGCACATCCCGTAAAAATTAACTTATTTATGCCGCTTTGCTTAAATGCAAAATCATCAATCATTGTAAGATTACTGCACCTACTTAAGTCGAGGGTATCAATTTCGTTTGAATAAAAGGCATACATGCCAATCATCTCTAATTGAGTGATTTTATCCATTTCAATAGCCTGTAATCCACAGTTGTAAAAGGAATATTTACCGATTTCAGTGAGTCCGTTAACTGAAAAAAGATCTAGGGTATCCATAGCATTATTACAAAAAGCATAATCTCCAATTTTAGTTATTGTGGCGGGCAATTGAATCGAGGTAATTCCTTTATTACAGAATACCCCAGAAGAGGTAGAAGTTTGGTCTGCAATGGCTTTCACTTCATAACCGTCAAGCCTGTCCGGTATAATGATATCGGTATAAAAAAAGTTGTAGGAGCAACTTTGGATAATCCCATTTTCATCACATAATACGTCATCATCTGTTAATATATGCGGAAACAAAGCAACATAAGATAATGACAAATCAGTAATTACACTACCGCCTTCATGCCGAGTATCTTCTTGATCCCGCCATGCAATGAAATCAATAGCCTCGGGAGTTGGCAATGTTAATGAGTTTAAATACTGATTGCTTTGAAAAGCCCCTGAACCAATTTCAATCATCTTGGTGCAGCGGCTAATGTCAACACTTCTCAGTTTATTGGAATAAAACGCATTTTTGCCAATTCGGGTTAATTCCGGACATCCGCTAAAGTCAAGAGAGATAATATCAAGATAATAAAAAGCATAATCATTAATCTCTACAAGTGCCGGACAGTTGGAAAAATCAACATCGGCCAAGTAACTGTTCGACCGGAAGGCATATTTCCCAATAGTTTGTAAGCTGGTACAATTGCTTAAATCAATAACTTTGATATTATTGCCGGAAAATGCATAATCGCCTATCGATACCATTGAAGAAGGAAAAACAATTGAAGTAATACCTTTATTGTAGAAAACTCCGTATGCTTGATATTTTCCATTTGTGATTCCTTTAACAGAATAGCCATCCAGCACTTCAGGTATAATTATATCCGTTAATTCAAACGTATAGGAGCAACTTTGAATAATCCCATTTTCATTAACGATCACGTCATCATCTGTTAGCGTATATTTTTCAGCTTTTGCAGAATTAGCACACACAAGGAATGTAACAAAGAATAGTTTAAAAAAAAGCGTTCTATTAAAATCCACTATGAACAAATATTTATATTAGGAAAAAATAACAGAACAAAAATAAGTTTAATATTGGTAAAATAAGGCTTGGTATCAATATTGGACGATAAAACATTACAACACTATTTTAAATTATTTCAGGACCAGAAGTACCAATGCCACAGCAGAGTCATTCAATGCTAAAATTAAGGAGTTCAGAAGACAATTCAGAGGTGTTAAGGATGTCAACTTTTTCCTCTACCGTCTCTGCAAAATTTATGCGTAGACCCAGAATTTGCTCCTGATCCAACACTATCCGGACATTGAAAAGGCCTACCAACTATCCCAGTTTTCCGATTCACCAATTCATCAGTTCAACTCCTAAACTTTCCACCCAGCTTCCTAAACGCAAAAAACCTCTTACTCATTTCTGAATAAGAGGTTTCTCTAAAAAAAAGGCGGCGACCTACTCTCCCACTTCTACGCAGTACCATCGGCGCTATCGGGCTTAACTTCTCTGTTCGGA
>NZ_JBNGOZ010000035.1:0-24849 GCF_050589825.1 Carboxylicivirga longa
GTTAATGGAAAACTTACATCCTAATGCGAAATAGCTATTGGATCAATTGATATTGATTTATACTTACCGAATAAATGTAAAAAATATCGAAGCTTTGAACTCCGATATTTTTTACTTATACAGGTTCTAAGGTGGTGCCTTTTATTGAGATAGTGTGACAGAGAATTCCTTCTCTCCAGCTGGACTCTGTTGATCCTTGCCATGCAATATTGAGTATTTACCTCTTGGTATGTCGGTAAAAGTGTAATCATTACATGCCCTTGCCACTGTAACTTCTTTTGTAAATGCAGTTTTTATCATCATTACGGCCAGATCGGCAAAAATATTTCCTGTGTTTGATGAGGATTGGACTTTCACGATACCAGTTCTGTTATATAGTACTTCATTGGTTTTAGTGGATTTTATCAGGTATTCAATTTTAACCTCCACCATACTTCCAATAGTTACTTTCCTCCATTCGTGAATTATAGTAAATAGGACGGCGTCAGCACCTAAAGCTGTGTTTACTACCTTCATGGATTTATCAAGTAGCATTTCGGAATTATAAGCACTTTGATCTTTCATTACTTGCATTGAAATGGAAGGGGGTAATGCGTAATAACCATAATCAGCCAAAGGCATTGCAAGTGTGTTATAGAAACACATCTTTGCATCTACCTCTGTGGATTTATTGATAGGTGGCATGATCATTATGGATACAGGCTTCTCTTCATATAGCTGAGCATAAGTGGCAACACGTGTAGCCTTCGGCGAACAGGCCGCCATTATCAGAGGGATAAGAAGGAGTAATATGTGTATTTTATTCATCACTAAATTTTATTTAGAATATATTCAACAATTTTCTTGGATTCTGGATAAAGTGCCAGCTCTTTATCCAGCATCTCTTTACCTTTTCCAATCTGCCCATCCATAATTAACATGTATCCGTAATCAGCATAAACTCCCGGTGGTACTTCTCCGCGAGTCCCTTTATGTTTGTTTTCAATAATATCTTCAAATACAAGAAGGAGATCTGCTTTTGTTTCTTCAGTTTGCTTTTTATTATGTTGATATGTGGCTTGGTCATATTGTCCCCAATAATACAGTCGAGAGGGAGCACATGAAGCTACAACGGCAATCAATGATAATGCTAATAGTACTTTGTTCATTATTTTAGAATTATAATCCGGGTTTCCCGGTTGTCAATAAAAACTTTTTTCTCATAAATGGTTTTATCGTTTTCAGTAACGACAATTACATGCTCTCCTGGTGAAGTTGAATATGTAGAAGCTTTTAAACTTTTCTTTTCGCTGAATAATTTTTCGATTTCGTATGCTTCATTGTCAATAAATAGCATGATTGTTCCACTATATGGGTTTAGTGTTTTGTTTGCTTTAACAACCTTGATATTAGCTATGTTTTCGAGACCGCTTACAGAAGTTTCATAGGTTGTCTTACATCCCAATAATAATAAAATGAAAGACAGTAATATTAATACTTTTTTCATAATTTATTTGTTTTCAACGATTCGGTATTTGCTAAGGTTTTCCATGTCGACTTCTCCCTCAGTTAATGTTGCCATAGACACTTCGTTTTGAGGCGTATCACCTATTGTCATATCAATAGTGATTTTACCAACAACTTTTCCAGGCAATTCTATGGTTATACCTGTTTGGGGATTCTTGACTTTTTTACCAGGGCTTAATACGCCATAGACATCTCCTGCTGCAATTCCTTGTGTTTCACCTCCGGAAATAATTAAACTACCTTCATCTTCTGCCAAAATGTAAGCTTGCCATGGCTTATCCATGCAGCTGTTTATAATATTTTCCACAAGCTGATTAATTGCTGCTCCGATTGCTTTATCAGTTAAGGTAGCATCAAAGTCAGCTGTCTCTCCAAATCCCATTACTCGTTTATCTTGAACTTCAGCACTTCCTTTTCCTTCACCACTATAAATAATTAATCCTGTAGTAACATCAACGAGGCGCATGCTAACACCTGCTTCAACTGCCTGTTTTACACTACTGGAAAATACTTTTTGATTACCTATAGTCTTGCGGCCGAGCTCAGTCACCGATCCAATAATCAAGAAATCCGCACCAATATTTTGAGTCATTGTATTTGACTTTTCCAATTCTGACACGATTTTATCATAATCCTGTCGCTCAATGAGAATGAATTTTTCAGAGGCAACCAGTTTGGTGGCGAGAATGTCGGCCGCTTGTTTTCCTAATTGATCCGCCTCCTGATCATAAAAGATACTTTGTGATTGCTTTGTGACGTTGGTAAAACGTCCAATGGCAACTTTTCTTTTAAGCACTTTTTTGCCATCAGTGGATTGAGCCTGAATTTTAGAATGCGTTATCCCCAATAGTAGGAAAATAACCAGACTGAGTGGAAGTGTTTTCAATAGTTTCATTTTGTCATGATTTATTAAATACAAAGAAAACTATTTTTTGGTTAATAACATATTCTGCTTTATGGAAATTGCAAACTCTCTTTAATTTTATAAGCCGAACAGTCCGTAAATAACTATTAACCGACTAAAGTCGGGATTCATAAAATTATCTCCAGTAACGCCCATAAATTGGGCGTTCATTTTTCAATTTCAAATCAGACCCCATTCCAATTTAACTTTAGCTGCCCTGGAGAACCACCAATCTGCTTTTTAAAACTTCTGCTGGTACTGCGTAAAAGATCTGTTAACTCCAGCATACTTATCAGGTGTATTCTTACCAGTGAGGCGACTACGGAAAATGCCTTCTTTGTTTGTGCTTTCTTTTGAATTACAGTCATTAAAAGTTGTGCTATTAGAGTACACCAAACTTGCGTTCGTATAGCATTCTCATTTTCACCATAGAAGTAGTGGAGTTGAAAGTTTTGCTTCATCTTTTTGAAAAGCAGTTCAATGCCCCAACGTTTCTTGTATAGAAATGCCACTTCCTCTGTCGATATTTCGAAATTGTTGGTTAAGAACTCAAAGTAACGGTTCTTCTCATCTTGATAAGATACTTTTCTAAGTCTTAATGAATTCTTAACCTTGTACTGTTTTCCTCCGTTCTCATCCTCCGGATAATATTCCAACTCTATGGTTTGATCCTTTAGAACTTTAGCAACACCTTTCTTTCGGTAAGCTGTTTTATGTGTTTCTATCACCGTAAAAACAGCATTCTTCTTTAAGCGAGTGACAAAGTAAACTTGCTGGTTAGTCCACATTGCAAACTGATGATAATAGTTGTATGCTTTATCGAAAACTATCATACTATGCGATATCAGCTCCAAACTCTTGAGAAAGTTTTTATCATGCACCTTAGCTGCTGTAACCTTCACAAATCTACCTACTGATTATACTGCATCAATGAGCATATGTACCTTAAGTCCGCCTTTCTTCTTGCCGTCTCCTTTGGGGTTTCGTCCAACACCCTTAAGAACATCACTAAATAAACGTATGGTTGTGGAATCGATTAATAGGACTTCCTTGAATGTCAAACCATAAGTTCGGCTGTCAGACAAAAAGGATTGATATTTCTTTACCAGTTCAAAATATAAGGACTCGAAAAAACGATTATCTCTATTACGAAGTCCATCACCTGCAGTGCTTTTTGCGGGAGCTTTATCAAGTCCCAAATGATTTAATTTCCCACCCAAAGCCCGCAGTCCTTCACACGTTTCAGTCATTGAATCACAGCGACTAAATATGCCAAATAGCATGGTTATAATATGCGTTCTGGTTTTAAAAGCCTTGTAATAGTGGTCACTATCGTAAACCCTAATCAATGATGATATGTCAACGACTTTAAGCAAATCTATTATCTGTTTGAAAATCGGCTGGCCGACAAATTTTAATTCGTTATTTTTACTCATGTTGTAAAATGTTTCGCAAAATCAATTTACAACTTTGAGGGGAAACCGTTGGGTAGTACCCTCATTTATTATTTTAGTCGGTCACTAGTGATACTAAATAGCACTTGGGATACTATGGCATGCATCTTGTAAATTTGGTCAGACCATTATTAATCACATGAGCAATCAGCTTAAGATTCAGAAGTATAGATTATCTTAATCCTAAAATTATAAAACCGATAAGCTATTTAGCGTTAGTGTATAACGCACGGCTATCTAGCCAAATAAATCCCGAAAAAAATATATTCCTTACATTTGCAGCTTATTCGCAAGGGTTAAGTATGGAAGTAGTCATTATTGAGGACGAAAAACTATTGGCAGAAGAGCTGAAAAAGGAGTTGTTGGCTATCGATTCATCTATTCGTATTGTTAAACAGTTAGGTACGGTGGCCGATAGTATTGCCTGGCTAAGAGCCAATCGCTGCGATTTAATTTTTTCCGATATAGAACTTACGGATGGTCTTTCCCTGGCCATTTTTAAAGAGTTGAATAACACACCTCCGGTTATTTTTATCACCGCTTATAATCAGTATGCTATTAAGGCTTTTGAAACCAATAGCATTGGTTATTTACTTAAGCCCGTTGAGTCCGATGATTTGGTGCGGGTGCTTGATAAGTACCATCAGCAGCAATGGCATCAGTCGCAGCTCAGTCGCTTAATGGATCAGTTTCAGCAGGCAGGTGCTGTAACTGCCTCAAGTTCCTATTTAAATAGGCTGATACTAAGGCTGGGAAATGTTCAAAAGCCTGTTTCAGTAGATGAGATTGTTTATTTTATGGCTGACGACCGTTATCTGTTTGCCATTACGCAGGAGGGAAAAAGATACTATTACGATGCTACCCTGTCACAGTTGGAGAATGAGCTGGATCCCGATCTTTTTTTCAGAGCCAACCGTCGGTATTTTATCAACAAGCATTTTGTGCATGAGATAATAACTATGAGCCGCAGCAGGCTGATGATAAAAATGGATGCTGAGCGCCATGAAGATATTGTTGTCAGCTACTCGCGTAGCAAAGAGTTTAAAGAGTGGATTATTAGGTGATGAGAAATGTTATTTTTAACCGGTGGAATGTTGTGGCTTTGCTGGTGCTGGTAGTTATATTTTCGCTGGCGGCTTATGGTATAAGAGTTGAAATGCAGCAACAATCCAATCGGGTGAGCCAATCATTAATACAGATCAGCACTAGAGGATATCAGACTTTTCTGGAGCAATATTTCTCCGGCTATACGCATGTACTGGAGCAGTTAGCTGGCTCTGCCCTTGGGTTTGAGAAGCGGACAGCCATTAACAAGAATGAACTGGCTGAGGTATTACAGTCTGATAGCACCATTGCAGCATTGGCTGTTAGGGGAGAGGGATGGACGCAGACTTTGAGTAATGATAGTGCGCGTGATGCTATGGAGCTGATGCAGCAGTACTTACAATCCGCTCATCCCGAAGCCTTCAATGGTAATGTATTATTCAACAGATATCTTTACCTCAGTATCTCCCATCCGACGGCTGAGGATGTTCGTGCTGCCATCTGTATCGATCTGCTGCGCGTACATCAGCATTTTATCGAAAAAGATATTTATACCTCAATTTATCAGGTGATTCTTAATGCCCGGCAGGAGTGTATATATCACCCCGAGCGTTATTTGATTGGACAAAAGTACGAGATACCTGAGCGTTTATTAGTAAGCGGACAGTTCAACCAACGTTTGTATGATAGCGTTCATTTGGAAGTGTCAGATTACCTTCAGTTACCTGTTTTTAAAACCTATAAGGCTATGAACCTGGCCGGAACAGAGGTGCTGGTGTTAAGTGTATCACCGGGTTTTGAAATTAAGGAAATGGTGGCTGAGCAAGAGCAGAGTCTTTTCATTTTGTTTGTTTTGTTTTTGGTATTGCTGGTAGCCATTATGATATTCGGTATGATGCGTTGGAAACGTGAGTTTTTGCTAAGGGCTTCCACCGAGCAGGAGAATCTTAATCTTCAGCTTAAGCACGAGAAGCAAAAGACCGATGCAGTATCTATGAAGCTCGAACTCCTGCGCTCCGGCTTAAACTCTCATTTCATGTTCAATTCATTGGGTACGGTCAGGGCCTTGCTTAGCGAAGGCGATGGCTTAGCGCGGCGCATGCTTTCTGATCTGTCCAAACTATACCGCTACCAGTTACGCATAGAGGGTGAGCGTACCGTTAGCCTGCACGAAGAGCTTACCTTTACACGTATTTATGTAGATGTCATTAATTTTCGAATGAGTTCATCGCTTGAAATGGATTGTGGTAACCTAAGTGACTATGCTCAGTGTCGTGTATTGCCTGTGTCGCTTCAGCTACTTGTGGAAAACGCCATTAAGCACAATGTGTCATCGCCTCAGCAGCCATTGCACATACATCTTTCTGTTAAGGAGGGTTATGTTGTAGTTATAAATCAGCTGCGCCCCAAGGTGGCCTTTGTCGAAACAAGTGGTAAAGGGCTTAAGAATTTGAGTGCCCGCTATGCCCTGATAACACAGCGAGAATGCTTATTTAAAGAAGAAAATGGCTGCTATGTAGCGCGAATACCCATTATAAAGTAGACAAGGTATTTGAAAAACTATATCTTTGCGCGTTCTTAATAAGATACAAAGAGTAAAGATAACCTGACAAATGAGTATGCGAAGTAGGATGGAGAGAATGATCAGGTAGCACGAGTCATGAATTAACAATTATACCAAGGCCGCAGTTTGTTTTTGAATGATATTATTGCTGTAAGGCGATAAAACATTAGTTGCATTCACTGCAATAAGTTTCTTTTTCACTACGTGTAATTTCCACTTCACCGCATATGCTTTGGGTAAAACTGTAAAAGCAAGTAATCTTACTGCCTTAAAATGTAGTATATGAAGAGGATTTTGTGCCGAATGGTCATATTTTACTGGATTTTTCTGAGTCCGGTAAGTGCTTTTACGCAGTATAATGCCGAAGCGTTAATACCCTTACATCCCGATGTGGTGAAAAAGACCCTTCCCAATGGATTTACTTACTATTTGCAGGAAAATGCCCGTCCCGAAGGTCAGGTGCATTTTCAAATGGTAATTAAGGCAGGATCGATCCTTGAAACGGAAGAGCAACGAGGATTTGCTCATTTCTTAGAGCACATGGTTTTTAATGGTAGTAAGCACTTTCCGGGGAATAGTCTTATTGATTATCTACAGTCCATAGGTGTGGAGTTCGGAGCGGATCTGAATGCCTATACCGGCTATGATGAAACGGTTTATATGCTACCCATGCCTAATAATAAGGCCGAGACTCTTGATAAAGCCTTCTTCTTTTTTGAGGACCTATTAAGCGGATTGAACTTGCACACGGCCGATATTGACGCTGAGCGCAATATCATATTTGAGGAGTGGCGCACTACCATTGGGCTGAATCAGCGCCTGAAAGATCAGATGTATCCGCTGCTTTATCAGGGATCGCGATACCTTCATCGCCGACCCATCGGCATTATGGATGTGGTTACCAAGGTGGGTAACGACGAGGAATTACGCAGTTTTTACCGCTCCTGGTATCGTCCTGATCTGACATCATTACTCATTGTAGGCGATTTTGATGAGCAGGATATAGAGCAACGCATAATGAATACTTTTGGCAGCATGAAAGTGGCAGACAAGGCCCCGGAGCGCAAATATTATAAAGTGCCGGCTCACGACAATACCCTTGTTAAAATTATAAAAGACAAAGAAATAACCAGCACCTCGGTTAGGGTAATTCGTAAAATTGAGCCGCACAAAGAAGTTACGCTGGCTGATTTAAAGCAGAGTATTACGGATATCATTTATACTTATATGACCAATCAGCGTCTTAGCGATATTACCCAAAAGCCCGATGCCCCTTTTATGTACGCCAGTTCTTATGCTAAAAAAGGTGTTGGAGCACGCGATCAGTACACTTCATTTGCCAGTGTTAAATCCGGTGAAATAATAGAAGGAGTTAAGGGACTAATGCGCGAGCTCTACCGCATCAAGCGATATGGTTTTACACAGGAAGAGCTGGATCGTAAGAAACAGATATTGATCAATGATGTAAAGCGCATGGCCAGCGAGGAAAATAAGCTTACTACAGCACAGTTGATGGATGCTTTATCAACCCATGTCGTTTACCATCAGGAGTATGCCAGCCTGGATTTTAAGCTTGAATTCATTCAGCAGGTGCTTAAGCAAATGACCCTTGATGATATTCACCGATTGGCAAACACTTATATTGACGAATCAGCGGCCAACCGTGTAGTGATTATCAGTGCACCCGAAAAGGAGGCAACACCAACGGTAGATGAGGTGCAGAACGCTTTAGAAGAGCTGAATGGCGAAAGCCTTACGCCTTATCAGGTTGAGGAGGTGGATGCAGCTTTGATGGAGCAGAAGCCACAGCCCGGCCGCATTGTCAAAGAGCATTACTCACAAAGCATGGGTATTACAACGCTTGAGTTTGCCAATGGTGTAAGTGTAGCGCTTAAGCCTACCACCTTTAAGAATGATGAAATACGGTTTTCATCCTTAAGAAACGGCGGATACTCATTAGCCGATATCGATAATTTCGATAATGCCTCAATGGCTGCTACCCTGGTTAATCTGGGTGGACTGGGACAGTTCTCGTCCCTTCAGCTCGATCAGATAACATCGGGTAAGCAAGTTTATGTGGCACCCTACATTCATCGTTATACCGATGGGGTAACGGGTTTCTCATCGAAAGCAGATTTTGAAACCTTACTGCAACTCAATTACCTGACTTATATGGCACCTCGTAAAGATGCCGAGCAGTTTAAAATATTTATAGATAAGAAGAAGGAGTATAATCGTAATAGTCTTAATAGTCCAGACTCGTATTTTGCCGATGAGCTTAACAAAGTGATGATGCAAAACAGTCCGCGCACGGCTACTTTATTAACACCCGCTCAGCTTGACCAGATAAGCCTTGATAAAGCCTACGATTTCTATCGCTCGCGTTTTAGCTCTGCCTTTGGGACACGCTTTTTTGTGGTGGGTAGCTTCGAAGTTGATTCCATCAAGCCCCTGCTAACCCAATATTTGGGTAGTTTGCAGGGAACATCGGTTGCAACGGATTATATTGATCATGGTATACGACCACCCGAGGGAATCAACAGGCATGTTTTCCCACGCAATACGGTGGATAAGTCAAAGGTGCTGATACGCTTTACCGGCGCATATCCGGCATCGCAGCGCAAACGTATCGAAATGGGATTGTTAAGCGATATTCTTACCATTCGTCTTAATCAGAAACTGCGCGAAGAAATAGGTGGAGTCTATTCTCCCTACGCCCGCGCCACCATACTTCAGCGTCCTTACCACAGTTATCGCATGGATATATATTTTACCTGCTCGCCCGAAAATGTTGACGTACTCACCACAGCGGCTTTTGAGCAGATTGAGGAGATGCAGCATGAGATAAAAGAGGAGAATCTGGAGAAGGTGAAAAAGGCGTGGCTTAAAAACCGTGAGGGCTCACTAAAAACCAACGGCTATTGGCGCAAAGTAATGGAAGATCAATGGACCCGTGGAGAAGATGAAAAGGACTTTGAAAGCTATGAGAATCATATACAACGCGTTAGTGTTAGGCAATTGAGTAAGTTGGCGCAGAGATATTTAAATAAGAAGAATTACCTGCAGTTTATATTGAGTCCGGAAGAAGAAACTCCGATAGCTCATCCTTAACAGTCAGGAGGATTGGGAAAATCAATACTGCTCATCAGGGCTTGGGTTGAACCAAGTGGGGAACCCTGATGAGCATATACAAAATGAAAACAAATTGAAGCAGATGAAGATTTCACCTACCAGGTCGGTGTTGAAATGGCTGGTTGTTGTTGTGCTGTGCTTTTTTAAGCCCGTGGCACAAGCCCAGATACAACAAACTGTAGAAGGAATTATCACCGATGCCAAAACCGGGGAATCCCTGATTGGGGCAACTGTATTATTGAAGAACACAAGTTCAGGGGTAATCACCAATTACGAGGGACATTATTCCTTTGGTGGATTATTGCCGGAGAGCACTTTGGTATTTGCATATATTGGCTATGAGTCGCAAGAGCTTGTGGTGGGTAACCGTACGCTTATCGATGTACAGCTGAAACCTGTATCGCAGGATCTGGAAGCGGTAGTAGTATTTGGCGAGAATATGAAAGATGTGCGTACCTTAACCGGATCGGTAGGTAAGATTGATACCAAGGTATTTTCCGCCGGATCGCCTGCCGGATCGTTCGATCAGTTGTTGCAAGGGCAAATTGCCGGCCTGTCTATTACGACCAGTGGAGAACCCGGAGAAGCATCTACCATTCGCATCCGTGGGAACAACTCACTGGGCATACGCAGTAAAGATGATGTTGAATTGGTGTCGGCCAACCGGGCTAACGAGCCTTTGTACATTCTGAATGGTACGCCTATTTCATCCGAGGTTTTTAATACTATCAATCCCGATGACATTGTTGATGTACGCGTTCTTAAAGATGGTTTATCAACCGTAGAGTATGGCACGCGAGGCGCCAATGGTGTGATTGAGATCAAAACCAAGCGGGGAATTGTGGGACAAACACAGTACAACGTGCGTTATCAACACACCATGAAGCCAATTTCGGGTTTGGGTGGCATTAGCCTGATGCAATCGGCCGAAAAGCTGGCTATGGAGCGTGAGCTGGGTATTGTTACCGGCCTGGGGTACATCTACACCCCAAAGCCCGGAGATTCGGAGGAAGAGATATTCATTAAAAACAAACGCTATAAAGACCTGGAAGGTGTTAATACCAATTGGCTAAAAGAGTTGTCGCGCATAGCTCAGGTGAAAGACTTACAGTTAAGTATCTCCGGGGGAGCCGACGATACCCGTTATTATGTATCAACCAATTATTACAACGAAGAAGGTGGTTATAACAATTCCTGGGCCGATCGTTTTACTACGCGCTTCAACCTCGATCATAACCTTAACGAAGCCGTAGCCATTGGATTTGATTCCTCAGTGGGACGCAGTAAAACATCAAAGTCAAACACTTCTCCTGCCGGTCTTATTTATACCTTGCAGCCCTACGAAACGGCAGCCAGTGAGTCCTTCATTGCTCGCGACCCCATTACCAATGGCAGCCATTATTTCGTGAATCCCTTCGATGACTTATATAATCGCTATGCTGAAAAAACAGCATGGAGGGTGGACCTTAATACCCGCTTGAATTGGATTATTAGCGATGGCTTTAATGCCAATGCGGCTTTGGGGATGACCTATACCGATTCTGAAAACAGTAATGTGAACTTGCCCAATCAGGTAGTGGAAGATGCAGGCCTGCAAAAGGGGAAGGGATCCTTCGCCAAAAGCGAGTCCAAGTCCTTATCTTCACGCGTTAACCTGGGGCTTGACTATCGTAAGCATTTTAATAATCACGCTATCTCCTTAAGTGGTGGTGCCGAGTACATAGAAACCCAAAGCTGGGGTTTTGGTTTTAACAGCATTGGTATTTCCGATAAGGTGGATCCCGAGATAGGGGCTAATCCCAATGCCACCATTGCTACCAGTAAGTTCAGGGATGTACTGATGGGCTTATATGCACGCGCGAACTACAACTTTAAATCGCGCTATAACTTCACCGGATCCTTTCGCTACGATGGCTCGTCTATTTTGCCTGCCAGCCGTCAGTTTGTGCCGGCCTGGGGTCTTGGCGCGGCCTGGAACATGCAGCGTGAAGAATGGTTTCAGCCAATGGCTGTTTTCGACCAGTTTAAAATACGTGCATCCTACGGTGTTAACTATAACTCAGGGGGTATTCGTCAGACCCTGGGAATGCCATTCTACGATTTTACCAATAGCGATACTTATCTGGGCGATCGGGTCATTAATCTGGTGGAGTTCTGGAATCCGGATTTACGCTTTGAACGTGCTCGTCAGTGGAGTCTAGCACTTGATTTTGGTATGTTAAATCATCGTATCTACGGAACCCTCGAAGGCTATATTAAAAATACCGATGACTTGCTGGCCACCGTGGATATACCGGCCAGTAACGGCTATGGCGATTTGCTGCGGAATATCGGAAAGCTGCAAAACAAAGGTTTTGAGTTGCAGGTAAGCGCGGTTACCATTCGTACCGATGATTTTCGATGGACTACCAGTCTGAATTTTGCTTATAACATTAATCAGATCACCGACCTGTATATGCAGGATGAGATAAAGGTGGGTAGCGAAGGCTATTACAAGGTGGGAGAGGCCATTAATTCGGCCTATGTGAAGCATTGGGCCGGCGTTAACCCGGTGAATGGAATGCCTCTGTACTACGATGAAAATAAAAATCTGGTAGGAGGAGGGGTGGCTCCTCAAATGATTGGCTTTGGCACCTATGACCATCCTATCACCGGTGGTTTCACCAATATTTTTAACTATGGTCATTTTGAATTATCCACGCTCTTCACCTACGCGTGGGGCGGTGTAGCCTACAACCAGTTAAAGGCGCAGATGATACGCAATGTTAAAAACGGAGAGGTGCCTTACGAAGGTTTTCTGGATGACATATGGTTATCACCGGGTGATGTTAAACCCTTGCCATATCCCAAGTTCTTCTCAGATACGAGTGTGAATTCGTTGTTTGTAGAGAACGCTTCCTACATACGCCTGAAAAATATTATTGTGCGGTACAACTTGGGTGAACACCTTAAGCTGAAGGGTATAGCATCGTTTAAGGTGACGGCGCAGGCTAATAACCTGTTGACTATTACCGGTTATGAGGGAATTGATCCTGAGGTTACCGGAGTTGGTCAACCCTTACCGCGTTCTTTCACCTTGGGGGTAGATGTTACTTTTTAATTGGAGACTTATGAAACGACCATGCCAATTTGATTATCTAACTTAACATACAGGCGGATGATCAAATTTATTTGGGAGTTCCATCTGAGCCTGAATAATAAATTTGAACAGATGAAACGAGCCATGAGAATTCTCCACACACACAGGGGAATGACTAATGTGGCGAGTTCCATATGTCACATTTGAAATTAAAGTTTAGACATATGAAATCAATTATATCATCAATAAAGATTGCAGCGCTGGGCTTTTTTGTATTAAGCAGCTGCGAATTACTCGACGTAAAACCCGATCATGTGGTGCCCGAAGAGATTGCTTTTAACGATGTAGAATCGTATCAAATGGCTTTAAATTACGTGTATCGCAACCTTACTTCATCGGTTAATAACATGCAATGTACCGACTTTGCTTCCGATGATTTTCAGGGCGTGATACCCGGTTATGCACCTACCAATTATTATCTTCATTACTGGGATTATCAGAGTCAGCCGCAGCCCTATGTATGGGGTTATCAGTACAAGTTAATCGCCAACGAAAATGTGTTGATCAACAACTACGACCTGGTACCGGTAGGCAGTGAGTACGACGCGCAAATGAAAGATTATATTTATGCACAGGCATTGGCCTTGCGATCCTGGAGCCTGTTTAACGTGGCACAGCTCTACGCCCCACGTTATGATGGCAGCAATGGCAATGAGGTGGGTATACCTCTGAAGTTAAATTTAGCCCTTGAGTATTTAGCACCGGCTCCCATCGGTAAGGTGTATCAGCAAATTTTCGATGATTTGGATAAGGCTGAAAGGTTAATGCTTGCTACGGGGCATAGGCCTTCTTTATATGACAAGCCGTATCAGTTTAATATTGATGCGATAAGGGCTTTGCGTGCGCGAGTCGCACTTTTTACTGGTAATTATGATCTTGCCGGCCAGGCAGCGGCTCATTTTATCGATGTTCCTCTATTGGATAAGGAGCAGTATCCTATGCTGTGGCAAGATGAGTTTGGCTCCGAGAATCAGGAGATTATTTTTATGACCCACGATTTAAGTGATACCGATGATGCCGACCTGATTGACTACCATGAAATTTACGAAAGCAACAATGCCATTTTGCACAATGATCTGTTGGCTGCTTTTTCGGCCGATGATGTGCGGAAGCAAAGTGCTTTTATCGATGCTAAAAATATGCCCGCTAAATACATTATAGCTGCCGCGGATAACAAGGGGCAGGCTGATAGAAACTTGCATTACAAGCATTTTAGGGTGGCCGAGCAATATCTCATCTATGCCGAAGCTGTTTTAGATAGTAATCCGCAGGAAGCGATGCGGGTGCTGAATATTTTGCGTGAAAAACGGGGTGCCGAACTTTTGAGCGCCGTTCCGGATAAAGCGGAAGTGCTGGAAGAGCGCCGAAAAGAGCTGTTTGCCGAAGGTCTCCGTTTCTATGACCTCAAGCGCCTGTCTCATGAGTTGAATATCGTAGTTCAGAGAGCAAATGGTGCGGTACTCGTGCCTAATTCACCGTTGTACAACTGGGCCGTTCCGCGTGAGGAAACCAACTCCAACCCAAATTATAATTAACAAACTGTATTGCCTTGCATGAAAAGCCAAGAGAGAAGTCTGCTTTATCACGAAAATATTTCGGGCGAATGCAAAAGAGCAATTGAAAAAATATAATGGTATGAAGATAGTACTTGTTATTAGCGGCTTACTGATGGCTTTGGTAAGTTGTGAAAATCCTTATGAGAATGTATCAGTTGATAAATCCTATACCGGGCAGCCTCTGGTTATGCTTAGTTCGGAGCAGGCCGTAGTGCGTTTGGCGGCATCGCCGGCCAATCATTCCGATATACCGGGTTTGTTTGTGGATAGCCTTATTTTGAGCCATAAGCTGGATCACGCAATTATGGTAAGCCTGGAGGTGGTAGCCGAAGCTACGATTGGCAGTGTGGGAGAGCATTTCTCCTTTGAACAGGAGGTGGAGATTGAAGCCGGTAATTATTGCGGATCCTATGGTGTTGAGGCATTAGATCTTCCCCTGAATGATATTAGTAAGTATCAGCTGTCTGTCTGCATTACGTCCGTAGACGATCAGGAGGTTATTGCCGGTTTGTATGGTGCCAAAAAGGAAGGCGAGGAGCGTGAGAAGCGCTTTAAGACCTATTCATTTAAGAAGTAAAGTAAATTAATAATAAACAGGGAGTTATCCCATTAATCAAAACGTAATGAAAAGAAGTAACATTTTAGTTGCGCTCATGATGAGCTTGTTCGTAGGTTTTACTGCCTGCTCCGATGATGATACCTTAACCAAGGAAGAGCAAGAGCAAAAAGACCAACAAGAATTATTGGCCAAGATAAACGATAACTTTGAGGCTATTACCACTAAGGCATGGGCATTTACTGCTTTTGAACCATCTGATGATCTTGTGGCTGCCTCACAAACCGATGATGCAACAGCTTTAACGATGGTGGTAAAAGGCGAGCAAGCCACTAACTTTAACATGGTACTGTCATTTACTGTAGAAGGTGACATTATAAAGCCCTCTGTGGCCATGAACGTTGCCGAAGCCGATATGTTGCCTAAACTGCTGGCCTACCAAACTGCTATTTCAGGACTAGAGCTTGATTTTCTCTTCGACACAGAAGCAGCGTATCAGGCCGAGATTCGTCGTATCATTGCAGCTCCTTTGGCAGCTGATGAATTAACAAGAGAGGAACTGACCAATGAGGAGACCGGATTATGCATTTTCTCCATCAGTCAAAATGATTTTTCTGCTTTGTCGTACGAGGATCTGGTGCTGTCACAGCGTAAATTGGTGGCTGGTAACGATGATAAGATTTATATCGATGCCGATGGTACCCTGGTAGTGGAAGCGACAAACAAGGCTTATGGCGTTTCAAAATATCGTTTCACGGCGCAGTAGTAATTACTGGGCACAAGAAATAATAAAAGGGGCTGTTCACTAAGGACAGCCCCTTTTTGGCTTATGCTGTTGGGAAAATCACCATAAGCGCATCTACGATAACTCCATTAAAGGTACATGAAAGTTCATTTTGTGTAGTGTACTACCACTGCTCTTTACGAGAAAGGTGTGGTCTTCCAGAAGATTGCTACCCGGGGTGGACAGCCTGCTTTTTCTGCATCGGCAATGCATTCTTTTTTTCGGCGGAAGCCTTGCTCCGAAACTACCAGGTCCTCTTCGTTTTCGGTAGATACCTTTTTCCACTTAAAAGTGTTAGAATCATCTTGAAATAATTCCCAGCAAAACCCATCAAAATTTCGTTTAAGTGACATGATTTAAAAATTGATAATGAACTCAAACATTGGTGTGAGTCCTTCACCATACTCAATATATCGTGACACAAGGTCATTTCTTCACTAACCTGGGGCAAAGATAGGAAGTTTATCATTGAAAAGGTGTACTGTTAATTTATAGGTAGTGGTTATACTTTTTTAAATCACTCAAAAAAAGATACTAAAGCTTGTATCAGTGATGATTGTAGTTTTTTAATTGAATGTATTATGTTATTTAATTTAACAAGAATTGCATAATCTTACCTTATTTTAAGCATTCTCAGATCTTGTTTATTTTCTCTAAAAATAATTAAAAAAGTTACTAGGGAAAGATGCTTTGAAATCGTTAGTATATTTGAAGTATTCAAACATATATTTATAATGAAGAAGATTTATAGCTTATTTCTGGTGGCAGTGCTTGCCATAGGATTATCAGGGTCGGTTTTAGAAGCCGCGAACCCCATTAAGGTAAAGGTTCCCAAACGCGCCAAAGGCCAAACTGACGTAATTAATTTGGTTAGCCCCAAACTGGATGTTGTGCGTGTGGGTTTTATTGGTTTGGGCATGCGTGGTCCTGGTGCCGTTAGCCGTTTTACCCATATTGAAGGTACAGATGTAGTGGCGCTTTGCGATTTGTATGCCGAGCGTGTTGAGCGTTGCCAGAATATACTTACTAAGGCAGGGCGCGAGAAAGCAGCGGCTTACTCGGGCAGTGAGGATGCTTGGAAGGAACTGTGCGAGCGTGAGGATATCGACCTGGTATATATTGCCACCGATTGGAAGACGCATGCCAAGATGGCCCTGTATGCCATGGAACACGGCAAGCACGTGGCCATCGAGGTCCCTGGTGCCATGACCATGAAAGAGATTTGGGCATTGATTGATATGTCTGAGAAAACACGCCTGCACTGTATGATGCTTGAAAATTGCGTGTATGATTTCTTTGAGTTAACTACCCTAAACATGGCGCAAAACAATGTGTTTGGCGAAGTGCTTCACGTGGAAGGCGCGTATATTCACAACCTGGAAGATTTCTGGGGTGCTTACACGCACAACTGGCGCCTCGATTATAATGAGCACCATCGTGGTGATGTGTATGCTACCCACGGTATGGGACCTGCCTGTCAGCTCCTTGATATGCACCGGGGTGATAAAATGAACTACCTGGTAGCCATGGACACCAAGCCGGTAAACGGACCCGCTGCTGTGGAGAAGCACGAGGGACGCAAAGCGCCTGATTTTAAAAACGGCGACCATACACTCACAATGATTCAGACCGAGAAAGGCAAGACGATGCATATACAGCACAATGTGGTTACACCACGTCCTTACAGCCGTATGTATCAGCTAACGGGAACCGATGGTTTTGCCAACA
The DNA here is from genome assembly GCF_050589825.1 of Carboxylicivirga longa. NCBI lineage: Bacteria > Pseudomonadati > Bacteroidota > Bacteroidia > Marinilabiliales > Marinilabiliaceae > Carboxylicivirga > Carboxylicivirga longa. The sequence goes on from NZ_JBNGOZ010000035.1 coordinate 17,368, forward strand.
AATACCCTTATGAAGGATACTGCTTGCGCCCAACGCAGGTATCGGCCGATGATGTGCCCAACCATGAGAATTTGAATGCCCATGGTTTTGTACCCAAAGAAGTAAAAGATGCCCTGATGAAAAAGTACAAGCATCGTATCCACGCCGAGCTGGAAGAGACAGCGAAGAAAGTAGGTGGCCATGGGGGTATGGATTTTATTATGGATTATCGACTGATTTATTGCCTGCGCAATGGCTTGCCACTGGATATGGATGTGTACGATTTAGCTGAGTGGAGCTGCCTGGCCGAGCTAACCGCCATCTCCCTGGAAAACAACAGTGCACCTGTTGAAGTACCTGATTTTACCCGTGGTGCCTGGAACAAAGTACAGGGTTACCGCCATGCCTTTGCCGACTAAAGGATTAAATTACTAAACATAGATATCCGGAAGAGATTTGGGCATTGATTGATATGTCTGAGAAAACACGCCTGCACTGTATGATGCTTGAAAATTGCGTGTATGATTTCTTTGAGTTAACTACCCTAAACATGGCGCAAAACAATGTGTTTGGCGAAGTGCTTCACGTGGAAGGCGCGTACATACACAACCTGGAAGATTTCTGGGGTGCTTACACGCACAACTGGCGCCTCGATTATAATGAGCATCATCGTGGTGATGTGTATGCTACCCACGGCATGGGGCCTGCCTGTCAGCTCCTTGATATGCACCGGGGTGATAAAATGAACTACCTGGTGGCCATGGACACCAAGCCGGTAAACGGACCTGCTGCTGTGGAGAAGCACGAGGGACGCAAAGCGCCTGATTTTAAAAACGGCGACCATACACTCACAATGATTCAGACCGAGAAAGGCAAGACGATGCATATACAGCACAATGTGGTAACGCCCCGCCCTTACAGCCGTATGTATCAGCTCACCGGTACGGATGGTTTTGCAAACAAATACCCTTATGAGGGATACTGCTTGCGCCCAACGCAGGTATCGGCCGATGATGTACCCAATCATGAAGATTTGAATGCCCATGGATTTGTACCTAAAGAGGTAAAAGATGCCCTGATGACAAAATACAAGCACCGTATCCATGCCGAGCTGGAAGAGACCGCGAAGAAAGTAGGTGGCCACGGGGGTATGGATTTTATCATGGATTATCGACTGATTTATTGCCTGCGCAATGGCTTGCCACTGGATATGGATGTGTACGATTTAGCTGAGTGGAGCTGCCTGGCTGAGCTAACCGCCATCTCCCTGGAAAACAACAGTGCACCGGTTGAAGTACCTGATTTTACCCGTGGTGCTTGGAACAAAGTACAGGGTTACCGCCATGCCTTTGCCGACTAAAGGATTAAATTACTAAACATAGATATCCGGCACGGGCAACTGTGTCCAACTAACCCATAGAGGCTCCGTATGTAACGGAGCCTTTTTTTTGCAACCCAACTTTTAGTCGGGCTGCTCGCTTTTTAGCTTCCTGATGATTGCTCTTATTTGACTCTTCGTCACAAATATTCCTGCTAGCAAAATATGTTTATATTTGCGCTCCTTAACATCAGCAGCTAAACAATTTGTATTATGCCTCTATTGGCCCTTAAAAAAGGAGATAAAAAATCCTTCGAAGCCATTTACTTGGAGTATTTCGATATGCTCTTTCACCTGAGCCTGGGTTATACGGATGACCGAGAAGTGGCACATGGCATAGTGCAAGATACCTTTGTTAAATTATGGGAACGCCGTCATCAACTGAATCCAGGCACTAACTTGCGCAATTTCTTATATACAATCACAAAAAATAATTGTCTCAACTACCTGCGTCAACAAGAGATTATAGTGCGTAACCACCGCGACTACCTAGTGCCCGAACTACGCTATAAGCAGGAATCACTGCTAGATTTTGCCGACTCCTTTGATGATGCTCAATATCTAATGAAAAGTGTTGAACAGGCCATCGCAAAACTTCCTGAGCATATTCGGCACACCTTTCTTCTTAGCCGCTATGAAGATTTAACCTATGCACAGATTGCTGAAAAATTAAACCTGAGTCCCAAAACAGTGGAAGCGCGTATGTCCAAGGCATTAAAAATCCTACGACAAGAGCTTAAAGAGTATTTGCCATTGGTGCAAATGTTATTCGGATTCATGGGTCTTTAAAAGATAAGGTAACATTGTGTTGCGATAGTTCGCAAGTCCCTGAGCGTTACTAAACTATTTTCCACTTTGTAAAAAAATGTAATCTTTTTCAAAAAAAACATGTTTTTCGGATAGGGTATCGCCATTTGAATGTGTTTAGTGTTAAGAAACGGATAGATTTGTTAAATACAACAAATAAAAAAAAGGTAATGCTAAATGCATTCTAGACTAAACATACTAACGCTAAAGAAATAACCTTGGAAGAGCAATTTTTATTAATACTTCAGCATAAAATAACGGTTAAGGAGCGCACAGCATTTTTTGTCGAGCTTGAGCACGATGCCAATAAGAAAAAAGCCTTTATGGCTTTTGAAAAGATATGGATCGCCAATAGCCTTGCTAAACAACAAATCTCGCAAGGCCAAAAGTTAAAAAGTTTTGAATCACTATGGAAATCTGTTCATCCTACCAGTAAGCTTTGGTTGTGGCAAAGTGCGGCAGCTGCAGCTGCCATTTTATTGCTAGCATTGCTCGTTTCTTCTCTGCTCATCCCTGATTTATGGCACTCACCTTCTGAAACATTAGTGTTTTCTGCGCCAAAAGGAAATATTTCGCAGGTAAGCCTGCCCGATGGCAGTACGATATGGCTTAACTCATCGACAACAGCCACTATTACCACTTTTGGGAGTAAAAAAGTGGAGGTTGACCTGCAGGGCGAAGCCTATTTTGATGTGCCCCACAACGAATCGCGTGAGTTTTGGGTTAAAACAGGGCAGTATCAATTATTAGATCTTGGTACAAAGTTTAATGTGAAGTACAATCCGGAGGATAATCATTTATCCACCGCCTTATTTGAAGGAGCTATAGAATTTCGCAAGGATCAAAAGGTTCTCCTGGATGACCTCAATCCGGGTACTATGTTTACGGTTGACCTGGCTACTAAAAAGATAGAGCTTGCACAAGCAGATGCTAACTTTCTGACGGCATGGAAAGAAGGTAAGTTTGTATTTGTTAATAAAACGCTGGGTCAAATTACAAGTGAACTGGAGTCGTGGTACGATGTAAGCTTTGTGTTTCACGATGAGAAGATGAAAGAAGAACGATTCTCGGGAGTGATTAAACGACGTACCAGCATTGAGAATTTACTTCAGGTTCTTAAGTTATCTACCAAGTTGAATTACGATACAAAAAGTAATAATGATGGAAGTTGTGTCATTAATATAAGGAATAATTAAAAAAGGTACTTCGCGCCAACGAAGTACCTCAAAAATAAATAAATGCTGAGCTGCGCCAACAGCTCAACTATGTGTAACTACAATAAACAAATGTATGAAAAGTATCCGTACGAGTCCATGTCCTGAGCGGCATGCACTTAAAAAAATTTCCAGAATTATGAGACTATCGGTCCTTATGCTGGTCTTGTTCGGCCTTAACCTTACGGCTGAAACAACAGAAGCACAAAAGCGCTTGCAAGACCTGAATCTAAAAAATGCGAATATCCTGGAAGTATTTCGTGAAATTGAAGCGAAAAGTGACTTTGGATTCTTTTTTAAAGATGACCAAATGAACATGCAAAAGCGTTATTCGCTGAAGCTGGAGAATGCTTCGATAGAAGAAGTATTACTCCAATTATTTTCCGACAATGAGTATAGCTACGAAATTGTGGGTGAGAATGTGGTGGTGATGCGTAAAGAAGTAAAGCGCGAAGCGCCAGCCACCAAGGTTGTACAGCAGCCACAAGGTAAAACGGTTAGTGGTAGTGTGGTGGATGCTGCCGGCGATCCTATACCCGGGGCTTCCGTTGTTATCGCAGGTACTACTACGGGTACCATAAGCGATATGAATGGTAGGTTTACCCTCAGTGGCGTGCCTGAGGAGGCGGTATTAAACGTTAGCTTTATCGGAATGAACAGTGCTAAAGTATCTACCGCTGGTCAATCTACCTTCCGTATAGTTTTGGAGGAAGAGATTCTAGGTCTTGATGAAGTAGTGGTTGTAGGTTATGGTACACAGAAGAAGGTAAACCTTACTGGTGCAGTGGGAACAGCTTCGGGTGAGGTGTTGGAAAGCCGTCCGATTACTAACGTTGGCCAAGGATTACAAGGTGTGATACCTAACCTGAATGTTACTTCGGCCAATGGAGCTCCCGGAACTGGTTCATCGTTTAACATCCGTGGTGGTACTTCGTTAAATGGGGGAAGTGCACTTGTGTTAGTGGATGGTGTACAAACAGACCTTAATTTAATTAACCCACAGGATGTAGAAAGCGTTTCAGTATTGAAGGATGCGGCGGCAGCCTCAATTTATGGAGCACGAGCAGCTTTTGGGGTAGTTCTGATCACCACAAAACAAGGGAACAGAGATAGTAAGACTAAGGTGAATTACAATAATAACTTCTCTTGGTCAAAGCCTACCCGTTTACCGGAAATGCCTACCTCTTATCAATGGGCACAAGCCATGAATAACATGTCCATCAACGATGGTCAGGGAGAGTTTTTTACCCCCAATCAAATGGAACTTATTAAGGCTCATTTGGATGATCCTGTTAATAATCCCGGTGTTTTTGTAGATGATTCAGGTATTATGCACCCTGCGCATACTGCGGAAAATCCAGGATGGGGTTATGTGGGTAACACCAACTGGTTTGAGGAGCTTTATAAAGACAACGCCTTTATGCAGCAGCATAATGCAAGCATTCAGGGTGGTGGTGAGAAATCAAACTTCTACGGTTCGCTCGGATATCACGGACAAAATGGTCTTTACAGACATGGTGATGAGAAGTACGACCGCTATAACCTTACCTTCAATTACACTCAAGATGTAAGCGATTGGTTAGAGCTAGGTTTCTCAACAAAGTATATTCGCACCAAAAATGACGATCCGAACCTGGAAAATGCGGGAATGGCCAACCCACAGTATGAGACCTACCGTACTTTCCCTACTGTTGTAATGTATCTGCCCGACGGTAATTATGCAGGGATGGAAGGTCGCCGTTTCAATAAAAACGTGGCTGCACGTATGGCTACTGCCGGAAGAAATATTAAAGAGGTGGATGATTTATGGTTCACGGGTAAATTTAAAATGACCCCAACAGAGGGATGGACTGTACAAGGTGATTACACTGTAAATAAATGGTTCAGAACAATTCAGAATCATCGAAAAGTTGGTTATCAGAAAATGCCGAATGGTGAATCTGATTTAGTATTTAATACTCCTAACAAGTATTACATGGCTCGTAATGCAGATATGTATTCTGCATTAAATGTTTGGACGCAGTATAACAAAGAACTAGGTGCTCACGGCTTTTCTGTGATGGCTGGATATAACCAGGAGAGTAAACAGCACACAGGTATGACGGTAAATACCGAAAACCTATATCTAAATGATGTGCCGCTTTTACACATGGCCAATGATTTAAAATCAGCTCGTGAGCCAGGATCGGAATGGGCTGTGCAAGGGGTGTTTGCGCGACTTAACTATGATTTCGCATCTAAGTACCTGGTGGAGGTGAACGGCCGTTACGATGGTTCTTCAAAATACAGAGAAGGTAATCGTTGGGGCTTCTTCCCATCAGCATCTTTGGGTTGGAGAATTTCTGAAGAAGGATTTTTTGCACCTCTGCGCTCTACTGTGGATAACCTGAAGTTCCGTTTCTCTTTAGGTGAGCTGGGTAATCAGGTGACTAATGGTAACTTTGATTATGTGGCAAGCGTTAACGGATATATGGTGGATTATATCATCAACTCACAGCAACTGGTAGGAATTTCACAGCCTTCTCTTCCAAACCTGAATACGAGTTGGGAGCGAGTAATGAATTACAATGTGGGTCTTGACTGGAATCTATTCGAAAACAAACTTTTTGGTTCTTTTGATTATTACATCAGAGAAACAACCGGAATGGTGCAGAATAAAGCCTATCCAGCCGTGCTGGGTGCAAGTGGCGGTAAAGAAAATATTGCTGACATGCGTACCAATGGTTGGGAATTGTCATTGGATTGGCGCGATGAAGTTAGCGATGTGCTTGGCAAACCCTTGACCTACTCTGTCGGTATTGGTCTTTCAGATTCTTACAGTGAAATTACTAAATATGACAATCCCACAGGAGCCTTAGGCGATTGGTATGAAGGTCGCAGATTGGGCGAAATCTGGGGTTATAGAACACAAGGCCATATTATGACTGAGGCTGAAGCCCAGGAACAAGGAACCCGTCAAAGTGCAATTTCAAAAAACTGGCGCATAGGAGACATTGTATATGCTGATTTGAACAATGATGGCGTAGTAAATTATGGAGACAATACCTTATCTAACTCTGGCGATAAAGAAATTATTGGTAACTCAACCCCACGTTATCGTTTTAATTTCCGTTCCAGTGTAAAATGGAGAGGTTTCGACTTGCGTATTTTCTTCGAAGGGATTGCCAAGCGTGATGTATGGCTCAACTCTTTCATGTTCTGGGGATATTCCGGTCAATGGTGGAGTGCCATCACCAAGTATCATTATGACAATACATGGTCCTTGGATAACCCCGACGGTTATTTTATTGCTTCTAACAAAGGTCAGAACAAGCAGGTGCAAACTAAATATCTGCAAAATGGTGCTTATATACGCTTGAAAGAACTATCGCTCTCTTACACGATTCCTAAACGTTTGACCGATAAAATTGGAATTGGTAACGCCCGTGTATTTGTTAGTGGACAAAATCTATGGGATGCAACAGGATTGCTTCCTGATATAGACCCGGAAATAGCCAACGTAAGTTATACAGGAGGTGATGTTGGTGATGGATTCAAATATCCATACAGCCGTACTATTTCAGGTGGATTAAGTGTGTCATTCTAAAATTATAATGATTATGAAATTATTAAGAAATATATTCTTTGTGGGGCTGGCTGCTATGTCACTTACTGCCTGTAACCAGCTTGATACAGAGCCCTCAGAAACAGTTTCAACCGAAACTTTCTTTAAAAATGCCAATGGTGCGGCCTTAGAACTTTATGCCAATGGTTTTTATCCCATGATAAGCGGACACGGAAGCTATCAGTCATATGGCTTTGGGATGTTGTCAGCCGATTTCACATCTGATAATTTACTTTCGTGGGATTATAACCTTAGAAGCTTTGGACATAACTTAGCGCCTACTACTGCAGGATGGGTGTGGAATTGGGAAAATATTCGTAAGGCCAATAACTTTTTGAAATATTATGAGTTATCTTCTGCATCAGAGGCGGAAAAAAACAAAGTCCTAGGTCAGGTATTGTTTTTTAAATCCCTTGACTACTTCGGCACTTTCAGAAGTGATACTTATGAAGAACAATATATGAGGTTAATCTTTGTTGATTAGCCTTTTTGTTTTTCAT
>NZ_JBNGOZ010000036.1:0-23405 GCF_050589825.1 Carboxylicivirga longa
TTCCCGAAAAAATAATTTCCCTAACTGTTATAAACAACTGATTATCATGGGTGCTTTTTTATGAGCGGAATTACTGATTTTTTATTAGATGTCCAACGTTCAGTTATGAAAAAGATGCCTATCGACCATATGATTTCATAAAACAGTTTATAGCCCAATATTTAAGGAATATATCTACTCCATTTTAATTAAGTATTTACGGAAAAGCTCTTTATAAGTACCTTCCGCAAGAGAACTGTCCGCTTAAACTAATTAAACGCTCTACTGATTAGATGAAACGAAAACAACAAGCCTAATGATCGGTCAAGTCCTGAGTGAATAAGTCAAAAACAACACTGTATATAAATTATAACCTGATAACTATTCATCTAAAGCTTGAATATCATTATATAAGTTAGATGTTTTGGCAGCCATTATAAAGTCGTTCTTATGAAGACCGTTAATTTTATGCGTCCACCAAAAAACGGTTACTGATGAATATTCAACAACGATTTGCGGATGATGCTGTTCTGTTTCTGCTAATTCTGCGATGGCATTAGTAAAGGAAATCGATTGACGAAAATTTTCTGTTGAAAAAATTCGCTTTAACTTCTGTATGCCCGAATCATCCAATAACGACCACCCGGCAATATCGGACATTAACGACTCTGCCTCGTCAGAGGACAGCCGATGAGCATTTACACTACATGCTTCGCATTTCATACTAGATAATTGATTCATGTTATAGACTTTTAATGAAAAAACAAATACTTAATGCCGTATTGTGGAAATAAATCGGCATCAAGCTTCAAGAAAAGACTATCTGCGACATTTGTCAATACAAGCATCCATTAGTTTTAATGCCGTAGTTTAGTTGGTACTTATTTGATGATAACGCAACTATTTATTCCATCGCACGTATTTGTCTTCAACACTACTTATGCTATACCAATAAATACTTATTGTTATACTAGCAAAGAGATTGAATCATAATGAAACAAACAGCATAACGACGTATAACAACCTGAATCATAAGGATATTTCAAAGATGCATATGAATACTGTTGGGCATATTCAAAAATTCATAACGAACAAAATGAATTAAACTTAAACTACCCAAAAATCCCATTAAAACAAAATAATAGGTGATCCGCCTTTCAGGATAATAAATAAACCAATAAAATGAAACAAATTATTTCTTTCTTACTATTCGCATTCACAGGTGTAATTCAAACCTATGCAGCTAAAATACCCAGCGACCTATTAGATTCGCCAGTTGGAATAGTTCTGTATGAATTCAGTGTTGATGAAAACGCGAATGAGCATCTTGAATTCTACAAGGAGCAGCTCATCGATGATGGGCTAAATGTTGTGGCTGTGCATAATGTATCAGATAGATACGATGCCAAAATTGCCAATGCCGATATGAAAGCAAAAAACGTTAAGTATGTATATCGCATCATGTCAAAGTTTTTTAAGATGCAAACAACCTATCATTTGCATGTCTTTCCTTACAATGAGCTTAAGGATGAAGAATTTCGCAAAGCAGAAAAATCAGCGTTTATATATGAAGGCGCAACATCAATTGAATCATTGCACAAGAAGTACTATAAAAACATTGAAAAATATTCAAAGAAGAATACTTTATCAAATACTAAGACCTATGATGAAACGCTGATTGACACAGTAATGATCCTACCTGAAGATAAAGACTTAATTACGAAGATCATTGATAAAAGAACGGTTCTACATGAATTAGAGAGCTTTAACAGGCAGGGATTGCCTAAAGATATTAGAAGCTGTAAAATTGCCTTTGTGAAATTTGACAATATGGACTTTCCAAATCAATATAGATTATGCAATCCGTTTGTAGCGCCCAAATTAAAAAAGCTAGATATTGATGTTAAGGTATTCGATACATATGATGATTATTTAAAGAATAAGGATAAGTTTGACTATCGAATAATCTTTAGTAAAAAGAACCTCGCCTTCAAGAGCACTAAGCATATTTACAATGAATATAATACTCCTTGGGCAAAAAAAGGTTGGACAACTAAATCACAACAAACGGATAAAGTGTTAGTATCATTGTTACTCAGAGATGAAAAAAACGGCGATCTTTATCAGTGTACAGAGCTTGAGTGGATTAGTTCTGTTGTTGGAAAGTTTAAAAAAGCTTTAAAAGATTCGTAATATTCATCATTAGCATATTAAATCAATATATCTAATCCACTTTTAATACAGCATTTACGGAATGGTTCTTTATAAGCATCTTACTTAAAGAACCGTTCTTTTCAAAAACCTTTAAATTACATTTTGGCCAGTCACCCAGCGAGTATATCTGAAATTCATAGTATACCTTTGTGATTGGAAAATATGGCTTTGATGCTTTTACTACCAAAAGCCTTTCTTTCTTAACACTCCACTAAGTAACCATCAACTACTCCAATGGAAGAAGCACCAATGCGGCCGCTGAATCATTTAATGCTAAAATCAAAGACTTCAGAAGACAATTCAGATGTGCATACAAATAGTAAGTTTCCACATAAATTACTCCTAACAATAAGATATTAGGTTTTGAAAGTTCAAGCCACAATAATAAATTTGGTAAGATGTGCTATCTGTACCCTTAAGACTAGTATCTTTATTTGACAGATTAACATATTTCCCACTTAGAAAGTAACCTTACAAAAGCAATTATAACACTTAATTACCCTGTAAGTTGATTAATAAATGGACGATAGAAATCTATCCACAATAAAAGACCTATTCAAAGGGCGCCATGATGTTTTTGCCATTAGTTGGGAGAAGGGTACAAAAGCAGGATACATGCCTGCATATATTTACGATCCTTATCAATATCGCTTGCATAAAAGTAATGGAGGAACATTTTCTAATTTTCCTGATAAAACATACAAGCCACTAACCAACGATGAGCTGGTAAAGCACTTGAATGGAAATCAATTTATAGGTATATATCCTCTTCTCATAGACAATACAAGCTGGTTCTTAGTTGCTGATTTTGATAAAAAAGATTGGAAAGAACAATGTCTTTCTTTTATTGAAGCTTGCCATTCAAATGGAATTCCTGCCTATCTCGAACGGTCTCGTTCTGGCAATGGTGGGCATGTCTGGATATTCTTTGAGGAGAATTTACAGGCCACTAAAACCCGAAAACTATTTATAAACATTCTGCAAAAATGTGGTGCATTTTCTGTTTTTGATAAAGGTTCGAGTTTTGATAGGATATTTCCAAATCAAGACTACCTCTCTGGCAAAGGGTTAGGCAACTTAATAGCACTTCCATTGAATGGTATGGCTCTAAAAAACGGCAATAGTTGTTTTATTAGCACTGAAAGCTTTGCTCCATTCGATGACCAATATACATTCCTTCAATCGGTTCAAAGGTTATCAACAATCAAGTTTAACTCTCTATACAAGGGCATAAGCAATAGTTCAGAATTAAGTGAAGAATTACTCCTTCCATCATCCTCGGAAACATTAACCATTCAATTGAGTAATCAACTGTCCTTTAACAGCATGGGTGTAACTGCACCTATAATTAATTTTCTAACGGACAAACTCAACTTTGCAAATCCGGAATTCTTTATAAAGAAAAAGCAAAATCGGAGCACCTATAAAACTGAACGTTATTATAATTTCATCGAAGAACATGATGATATCATCAGCATTCCAAAAGGAATGACAGGTAGTTTTTTGAAATTTTGCAAACAAGCATCCATAGGATATGACTTTAGGGATAAGAGAAATAAACTTCCTACCATAAACTACGACTGTAACATTGAACTCAGAAGCCATCAGAAAGATGCACTTGCCAGCATTTCAAAAAAAGATTTTGGTGTTATTGTTGCGCCTCCCGGAAGCGGCAAAACTGTGATTGGTCTTAAACTAATCTCCGACAGAAAACAACCCGCTCTAATAATAGTCCATCGCAAACAATTAATGGAACAGTGGTTTGAACGAATTGAATCATTCCTGGGCATCCCTTATCATGAAATCGGAAAGATTGGTCAAGGTAAGGTTCAACCCGGCAAACAAATTACCGTTGCAATGATTCAATCGTTATCTAAACAGCTGGATAAGGAATCTCAATTATGTCATGCGTTTGGAACAACTATCATTGACGAATGTCATCACATACCTGCTAAGTCATTTAGGAATACAATTGGCAAGCTTAACTCACATTTCTTATACGGACTCACTGCAACTCCTTTTAGAAAGTACAATGAGGGTAAACTCATTGTTATTCACCTTGGTGATGTCATTTGTGAAATAGAGCCGGAGCACATAGAAAACCATAAACACGCACAAGTCATTGTTAGGAATACCGATTTCAATGTCCCATACAACCCTAAGACAGACCCATTTGAAACAATCTCGCAGATATTGATACACGACCTTGCCCGGAATAACCTGATCATTAAAGATATAATCAAGGAGCTTTCGGATGGAAATAGAGCTGTAATTCTCACAGAGCGAAAGGACCACATTATTACACTTAATCAGCTTCTAAAACATCGTTTCGAAACAGTTTGCCTATCTGGTGATGATTCTCAAAAAGATAGAGTTAACAAGTCGAATCTATTAAAAGCAGGCAATTTTCAGGCATTAATTACAACTGGTCAGTTCTTCGGAGAGGGTAGTGACTTGCAGAATGTTTCACGACTTTTTCTGGTTTATCCCTTCTCATTTAAAGGTAAGTTAATTCAATATATGGGACGTGTTCAACGCTCTGAACACACACCTGTTATATACGATTATCGGGACTACAAAGTTGATTACTTAAATAAACTATTTCTCAAAAGAAATACCTACTATCGTAAACTGAAGAAACAACATACGCTTTTTAATAATACTCATAAAGAGGAAGAAAAGCCAAGCACATATAGCATTCGAAAGCAGATAAAGCTAGAATTTAAAGAACTAGAGTTCAGATATGGAATAATTGCTTTCAACTATGTCAATAGACAGACTGGCGAATTGATTGAGTTTGAAGTTGAAAATGATATCATCAGGCCGGAATTCACAATTCTTAAGCCCTACTTTGCTAAACAGCTTGGACTTAAAAAGGTCACGCTTGACATTTATGCTGAATTTGAGAATGACATATTAATCGCTCAAGAGGTTCAGTCTTCTGATATTGAAAGAATAAATGACGAACTAATTGAAAGTGTAAAGTTTAGATTTGTTCAGAAAGAAATTATTGGAGGCAAACTCCATGATTTTCAAGAAGAAATGCTAGGCTTAAAGGAGATCACCAAAAACCTATTGACTGATATTGATGAAGAAGATTTTATTAATGAATTATTAAGCAATCAAGATGTCAAACATGATAAACAGATAAGATTCCTACTCAAGCGTCATCAAGCCCACATCTTAAAAATCCGTTTTGTTTTAAATCCTTTTGCTTTTGTATTTTTAATTGAAGGTGAAGAGCAATATCATATTGTGCTTGAAACTTTAGATACTGAAGAGGCCACCTATTTGTGGCATATTGATAAAAATAATTTGCACGATCAGCTAAAAACTATCAATAACGACTTATCAATTTTAAGAAACAAAGGTCGGCAATTCTTTATTCATAATGCACCTACTAATTTTAGCCGCATTGTGCATGATTACAGTGAAGGAAATAAGGGATATATGATGTGGAAGAGCATGCTAGAAGAAAAATTGATTTAGAGATATTCATATACACAAAACTAAATAAATCTAGTATACCTCTCCTCCATAACCTCCTTATACTTCTCCTTCATCTCATCACTTAAAAACGACTCCTCAATCCATTGTAATACAATAGGCTTCTTATTGACAAATCTTCTATAAACACCCTCCACTTGCTTTTTATTCAAACCTAAATTTTGTCCAAATATATCAAAGTACTCTTTGGTCAGTTTCTTCTTTTTGCCACCAAGAGTTAATGCCAGTTCTTCTGTATCTTCCGGTAATACGATGGATACATTAAGCAAATCATAAGCGGGTGCCAACTTCCACGTTCCATTAGTCAAAATCATTGAAAAATTTTTCAGGTGCATATCATTGTTACCTGTCAGGAAACTAAACAGCGTTAGTTCAAATAGGAATAGTTTATCCAAAAGCGGATTGGCAGAATAGGCACCAAGTGCCTTACCGACTTTTTCCATAGAGCTCTTATACTTATCAAAGGCTTCGGTGATTTGGAACATATCAAGCATGTGTATTTTTTCACCTTGCTCGGTCCGGTCAACGCGTTTGGTAATGTAGGATAGCTCACCTGATTGTAACCGAATCAAACTGGAGGGTACCACATTTATTCCAAATGCTTCTGCCATTCGCATAGTCAGGTGTTCATTCGCTGGCATTTCAGGATAATCAGCTAAAGGCGGCTTAAAGATGTAGCTTCCACCTAAAGCGCCAACAACTGTTAAACGCTTATCTGTCTTCTTTCCTGCCTCCTCCACCAAACTCATTGATAGTTTGGGCTGCACACCTGGAACAGTAACACTTCGCTCCACAACATCTTTAGCCAATTCTAACATTTGGTCGATTGAATAAGGTAACTCAGGAGGGACTTTTGATCCAAAGAATTTCTGGCTACATGCGTCATGAAAGTCGCCTTCTCCATTTATTGGTTGATAACAATACAAGCACTTATTCATCTTCTTCTGGAATTGGTTTAACACTTACTGCACCAATGCAATTCTGACAACAAGCTAATAAAAGTCCCATGCGGTCATTCGGATTTATCTTCCAGCTTTTAGAAGCAATCTCCAACAGCCAACCCTCAGGAATCAATCCTTCAAAAAACGAAAACAAGCGATTTGATTTATAAGTCTGCTTGACAACAGGCATTGTAAAAGTCAAAAACTGTTGGGGGTACCGCTCCACATATTGCTCATCGTAAGTATATAAATAATCTCCCTCGTCAGTCTCCACCAATAAACCGGCATAGACATCCTGATAATATATTTTAGCTTGTCTCATCACTCATTTGTTTGAAGTTCTCTGAAATCAACCGGCGCCAGTTCATGACCGAACATGGCCAATACCTGATTTACTTTATCGAGGTTCATATTGGTTTTGCCCTGCTCTATTTTTCGAACCACCGTTAACGCCACTCCAGCCCTTTCAGCGAATTCCTCTTGGGTCAGATTCACCTCTTTTCGACGTTGTTTTACAAATTCAGCTAATGTCTTCATTATATGCTTTGAGATATAAAAACCGAAATATAGCAATTTTATATGTAAAAAGATATAATTTAATGATTTTATCGAACTTTATATCTTAATGCATATAGACAATTGTTCTAATCATCAACTATTCTCTATATTTTTTCAATTGCCTCCTCACTCCAATAAATATAAAAAAACTGTATGCAACGATTTGCGACTTCATCAGTAAAATTATCCAGCACCTGAAGAATCACAATCATGAGCAGAACCATTGAAAGACTCTGGGACACCTATTCCAATTATTTCAAGACCAGAAACACCAATGAGGCAGCAGAGTCATTCAATGCTAAAATTAAGGAGTTCAGAATGTAATTCAGAGGTGTGAAGGATGTGAAGTTTTTCCTGTTCAGATTATGCAAAATTCACTATCATACAAAATCGAAAAAGCCTGACACTTAACGTATCAGGCTTCCTTTCTGTACCCAGAGCCGGGATCGAACCGGCACGATATTGCTATCACTGGTGTTTGAGACCAGCGCGTCTACCAATTCCGCCATCTGGGCAACATTCTAAAGATTTTTCTTTAGCGCTTGCAAAGATAAGTCAAAACATCTGTCTTGCAAGAAAAATCTTTAAAATGTTTCATATTAATTTACGCTTCGGGGCTAACCGCCTCTTTTTTAGCGTCTATTTTTTTTGTGACATAACCATACACAATGAGCGACACTGCCGAAACAGAAGCGATACCCACAAACACAAACCATATGTAGTGCGCATGGTCATAAGCCGTCATCTTCTCGGCATCGCTCAACAACAAAGGATCGGGACAATACTTCTCCAATAAGAAGCCCGACAATCCGAAGCCCAGTATAGATGACAAGAACGAGTGCAGGTGACTAAAACCCAGGTAAAGACCTTCCTCACCCTTGGGCGCCTGCAATGAGAAATACTCCAGGAAACGAGGCGAGATAAATGACTCGGCCAGCCCCTGAAAGGCAATTCCCACAATCATCATAAATGCCACGGGATGCATATCGACAAAGCCCATGGTATCTCCACCAATCATATTACCTGCGGCCATAGCAAAAGCAGATATAGGCATAATAAACATACCCACGGTCATGGAAAATAAGGCGGTACGACGCTTTAACAAGGTGGTGATAAGTCCTACCGTGGTAAATACTACCAAGGGGTTTACGTTTGCGTACCAGGATGGGGAAGCACCTTCTCCGGCCATGCGTAACACATACTTAGGCATGGTAGCATATAGCTGATGCTGTACCATCCAGAAGCCGGTGATAATCAAAATCAGTATTAGCAAACGGAAATTGAGCACCACACGTACCAAAGCCTGCCATATCTCACGGAGCGATTTCCCTTCACCATGGGTTACACTAGGTTTAAAAAAGAAAATGATGGCTATTAATGCCAATAGTGTCATTCCGGCTGAGAAATAGCTGATATTGATAAGCCCCACATTACCCATAGCCTCGCGCAAGGGCTTAACAATCGTTTTACCCGAGAAAGCCCCGATATTAACAATGGTATAAAATATAGAAAAACCGGTAGCCCTGTTTTGTGCATCCGTCTCCTTGGCCACTGTACCGGTGATGACCGATTTAATAAAACTACCCCCGATAATAATCAGTGCCATAATAGGGATAATGATGTATTTCTCATTGGCCTCCTTCAGCCCTGTAAATTCCGTTGTAAAACCATATTCGGCCAAACCGGCACTTTCAAGAAAAGTTGGGAAGACGCCTAAGCCGGCATAACCAAGCGTTAGAAACCCAAAAGCCACAATTAACGATTTTTTAAACCCTATCTTATCAGCGTAAGCACCCGTAAAGGTTGGTAAAAAATACAGCAAGGCGCTGAATGTACCCGAAATAAGTGCCGCCTCGACATCGGTAAATGCTAAAATACGTGAGAGATAAAGTGTGATAACGATAAACACACCATAATAGGCTGCGCGCTCAAGCAACTCCGCGAAGTTAGCCACCCAAAATCCGCGACTAAAGCGCTTAAAAAAATTAACCATTACTGTCATAAACTAGTTTTTATAATTTGTTTGATATTTTTTCTCTTACACTGATGAATCACCGGCCTTAATAGTATTTCCTATTCTTTACAAACCCTTTTTTATTAACTACAATACTGTATCGCAGTATACCACACTATGATAGTGATACTTTGATGCGCAAAAATAATTACTTTCCCCATACGCCGATCGTACATTTAAGACTTATTTTGCGCACTTTCATTTTTTTGCATCCTCACTATTACAGACACCTAAGCAAGCAACAACCCTAAGCTACAATCTCTTAATTTTAATCTTAGAAGAGGCCAAAGAAATACTATATCATTCCAATTCGTATTTTTGCACAAAACACTTAAGATGATACATTCCACACAAGGCATCGTGCTCAGCCACATCAAGTACAAAGAAACGAGTATCATCGTTAACATCTACACCCGTAAGTTTGGACGTCAGAGCTATGTAGTGAATAATGTACGAAGTAAGCGCAACAGATCCGGCGCCGTATTACTACAGGCCATGACCCTTTTGGATATGGAGGTGTATCACCGCCCCAAAGCCGATTTACAACGCATAAAAGACTTCAGAGTAGTCAATCCCCTCACAAACATACCCTTTAAGCAGGACAAGCGTGCCATGGCCTTTTTCCTCACCGAATTAATGAGCAAAGTGCTGCGCGAAGAAGAAGAAAACACCGACCTCTTTAACTTCATCGATCAGTCCATTTCGGTGTTTGACACAATCAAAAGTGGAACAGCCAACTTCCACCTGTTCTTTCTCTTTCAGCTAACGCGATTTCTAGGCTTCGCACCTGGTTTTGAAAAACCACAAGAACCGTATTTCGACCTACTGAACGGATGTTTCTGTGACAACGAACCCACGCATGGTTTTTTTATCGAAGGAGCTGATCTGAACGCATGGCGCCAATTATACCGCTTACGAATTGATGCATTGGACGCACTCTGTATCAGCGGCGAGGCCAGATACAGCTTACTAAATAAGCTACTTGAGTACTATCGACTTCACATCGATACTCTGGGCGACCTCAAGTCATTACCCATTGTGCATCAGCTTTTTCACCTTCCATAATAACCCCATTACCAATAGGTATAGGCTAGCCACTGCCAGACCCAAAAGCATTGATCAAAGAAAAGCACCCGTTAACAACTATAAAAGTCATATTTCGCAAAAGGCAAGGGCAAAACATAAACTTAATCACTAAATTGAAAATCAATTATCCTAACTTTAAACAAGGCGACAGTGAATAAGAAAATTATACGCCCATGAAGATTAACGCAAAATTTTCCAATATAAGCACAAGCTTCATCACCTCAATAAAACCGTTAATTAAGGCTCACAAAGCCATTAATCTGGCAGCGGGGCACACCGGCTTTCATTGTTCGCCTCATCTGATTAAACTAGTGGAGAAGCATTTACGGGAAGGTGTTAATCGTCATGCCGATCCTTCAGGCGAGTTACGCTTGCGCCAGGGCATCGCCAATAAAATACAAGACCTCTACGACCGTAGGTATCATCCCGAATCCGAGCTTACCATCACGGCAGGTGCCACTCAGGGCATCTTCACTGCCATTGCCGCGCTGGTGCGCGAAGGCGACGAAGTTATTATTTTTGAGCCCGCAAACGAGTATTATATATCAGCCATTGAAATGAATGGTGCCCAGGTGATAAGCGTGCCGATGGGGGGTGATAACTATTATATCGACTGGGAGCTGATGCAGCAAATGATAAGCAGCAAAACACGTATGATCATCATTAACACACCCCATACCCCTACCGGCTGGGTGATGGATGAGATTGACCTGCTGCGGCTGCAAAAAATTATTAGCGGTACTGACATTATTGTTGTTAGCGAAGAAACCTTCGAACATATCGTGTTTGACGGACACATGCATCAAAGCATTGCCCTGTTTCCAAAGCTGGCCGAACGAAGCCTTATCATCTCATCCCTGGGCGAAACCTATCATGTTACAGGGTGGCAACTGGGCTATTGTGCAGCGCCGGCAATCATCATGAAAGAATTCAGAAAGGTACATGAGGCAATTATGCAGAGCGTTAACTCACCCTTTCAGATGGCCATGGCCGATTTTATCGGTACTAAAGAAGAATATCAGAAGCTGGCCGCCTTCTATCAGGATAAACGCGACCGCTTTATTAGGATGATGCAAGGCACCGGCCTTAAACCCCTCCCCTGCTCGGGTACTTATTTCCAGTTGTTTGACTATGGCAATGTGTCGGATGAGAAAGATCGCGATTTTGTGATACGCCTGATTAAAGAACACGGAGTAGCCACCCTGCCGATCAGTGCCTTTATGAAAGAGAGACAACAAAGAACTCATATTAGAATAAACTTTGCACGACCAGACGACATGCTTGCTGAGGCAGCCCGTCGATTGTCATCCCTAAAAGAATAAATAAGCAACATAGGAGACTTATTGGTTCAGAATCACAACGCGTTTGGCTATGGGCTTATCAGGGCTTCACGACATACCAAACAATGTAAACCCAAGTAGAGCTGCTAAAAATCGAATTTTCATAGTTCATCCTTTTTGTGATAAATTCTGAATTATGAAGATCCTGAATCTTTCTAAGCATGATATCAACTATCCAACTGCTTCCTGTTGTATCTAAAGCCCAGCTTAAAAGATCATCCAATAAAATCACTCCTAAATAGAAGCTTAAATCATTATTTTATTTCTTTACTATTTTAATTACTTTTGCCCAACGATAATGGTCCCGTAGTTCAACGGATAGAATAGCGGTTTCCTAAACCGTAGATATGGGTTCGATTCCCGTCGGGACTACAATATAAAAATCAAAACCCTGTAAATCCTTTGATTTACAGGGTTTCTTTTTAGAGATTGTTTTAGCTAGGAGGTGTACGATACACTTACTCTGCTAATGTTTATATCTAGCACCTAATCACGTGCTCCCAATTATTTAATTTGCTCAGCGGGGAAATTAATGCCCTTTTCTGTCCAGCGCGCACTAAATATTTTTAAGCGACTCACGAAATCCTCATAATCGCCTGAACCCGACCAGGCCACTTCGGCAAAGGCCGCAATCCGTGGGAAGGTTTGGTACTCCACATCTTTTACCGTAGGGGTCCACTCCGACCACATCTGTGTACCTAAACCAATGATGTTTTTATGGTAAGCGCTATCCAGGCCTTCGGGTATCGGATTAAATTTATAAAGACGACTAAGCGGCAGGCCTTCGTAGGTGTAATCCAGATAGGTTTCGGAATGCAGGGAATTTACAATTTCGTATCCTTTTTGTGCCGCATCGGTAATCAAAGGAATTTCACCTCGCCAGAAGTGAATAACCGATTGTTTCGATAACTCCGTTTCTGGATTATAGTCTTCGGCATTTTCAAAATTATGGATGTTTTGACCCAGAATTTCGTTCCATCCCATCATGCGTTTGCCCTTCTTTTCGAGGTAGCTTGAAATCTCATTGGTAAAACGAATTTGCAAATCAGCCGGGGTTTTAAGCTGATGCTTTTTCATATAAGCCTGAACTTGTTTAGAGTTGCGCCATGATTCAAAAAGCACCTCATCGCCACCAATATGGATGACCTCCGATGGAAATAACTCACATACTTCATCCAGCACATCATGCAAAAACTGAATCACCTTCGGGTCGGTTACATTGTAGCTGTCATCCAATTTACCAAAATAAGTTGGCACCTTTGTTAGCTTGCCAATCACGCCTAACCAGGGATAGGCTGCAATGGCTGCACTGGCGTGTCCGGGCATCTCTATTTCAGGTACAATATCGATATTACGCGCGGCGGCATAAGCAATAATCTCCTTTATCTCCGCCTGCGTGTAAAACCCACCATGTGGTTTCCCATCGTACACCTTACTATTCCAGCGTTTGCCTTCGTGATTAATCTGCGTGCTGTCGCGATAGGCGCCAACGCTCGTTAACTTAGGGTATTTTTTAATTTCGATTCGCCAGCCGGCGTCATCGGTCAAATGCCAATGAAGTTTATTAATTTTTAAAGCAGCCAGTTCATCGAGCAAGCCCATTACAAAGGCCTTGCCTTTGAAATAACGCGATTCATCGAGCAAATAAGAACGCCATCCGAAATCAGGATAATCCGTGATTTCCAATTCTGGTAAATGAATTTCATTTCCATGAACCACCATAAGCTGCTGCAAGGTTTGCAAGCCGTAGAAAACACCTTTGGCGCTGCGGCCGACTAGCTTAATCTGATCATCAACCGCACTTAGCTGATAAGCTTCGGCACTTTCATGGATGGATTCATCAATTTCGACAATCAGTGGGAAGCCGTTGGCAGCGGTTTTTCCAAAAGTACTATTCCAATTACTTACATAATCTGATAACACCTTAGTAAGGCCGGCAAAATCTTGATCCGATTGAATCGCCAGGGGTTCATCGATAACTACCCATTTTCCGGAGGCTTTTACATCCTGAGGATAGGGCACAATATCAATGGAAACAGGGGCTTGCTTGCCACATGCGAACAAAAACAAACAAGGCAGTAAATAAAGAAAATTACGCATAATTATTAATTAAAGATAAAAATGTCAAAATAACATATTGCAATTTAATGTACAAGAATTATTTTCCCTTACTCTGGAAAAAGTTAAAAGGCAAACTGCTTCCTTTAATTTTCAGAACCACCACTCCGTGAGCTTTTACCTCGTATGAAAGGGTTGTTTGCTTTAAATCGGCACGTGAGTCATTTTCCCAGCAGTCTTTGATACTATAGCCCGCAGCGGCATCGATACCTATAGATGCCAGATCCAGCTTTATCGTCGCTGATTCAGACGAGCGATTCAAAAGTGTAACAGCCACCTGACCGCTCATGGTAGACACCAAAGGCTTAGCCCAGATTTCGATATCACCTTCATCCTTCACCCTGCGCGCCTGATAAACAAGTGGATCCTGATTAATGGCAATCAAGTCAGCATTGGTTAAAATAGACAGAGTCTCTTCCGAGATAGTGGTCAAATCATTCCCGGCAATTAAGGGTGAGGCCATCATACACCACATGGTAAAATGCGTTTTATCCTCTTCGTAGCTCATACCACGCCCTACCTGCAGCATATCCATATCGTTAACATGCCCGGGACCGGCATAAGGCCACAGATCAGCATTCTGATCGACGATGGACATCACCGATGCGAAAGTATTGCCAATATCAGGTGAGATACGCCACGAATCGGCGATGGGTACCACCCACTTACCCGGAAACTGCCAGCGACAGACATTAAACACCACATCCGGCCGTATGGAACGAATCATGCGGCTTAACTCTGTATAACGGATTTCCTCGTCGAGGCCGAGCCAATCACCACCACACCAGTCAATTTTTATAAAGTCGTAGCCCCAATCCTTTAGCATCAGGGTCAGGTCGGCATACTCGTGACCGTAAAGTCCCATGCCAACCCCAATGGTGTCTTTATCCCAATAGCTGGCACAGGTATTAATACCGGCATCCGAGTAAATACCAGCTTTAAGGCCCTGGCGCTGGATGTATTTGGCCAGCCCCTTCATGCCATTGGGAAAACGTGTAGGATGTACCAAGAGATTTCCCTTTTCGTCGCGACCACCAAAAAAGCCATCATCAATATTAATATAGGTGTAACCAGCGTCTTTCATGCCATTACTTGCCATGGCATCAGCCTGCGCCTTAATAATGGTTTCGCTAATATTAACCCGGTAATTGTTCCAGCTGGCCCAACCCATAATCGGCGTCTGTGGGCGCGGTACCAGGCCCTGCTGTTTCGCTTTCGTCTGCGCCTGCCCCAGGGCTGCGCACATCAAAAATAAAAAAATACTAATCTTATACATATAATCGTTTTTAAGTTCTTACTCTGTGCGGCCTAATCTTAATCAACATCCTGCCAGATCAGCAGTCGGATGATCCACCGCACGTCGGCTGCCCTTCCGAGTGCTTAATCATCGGTCTATTTCAGCGTACAAGTCCCAATCCGCACCCAGGTTCCGGCCACCTGTTCAACAGCTAGCTGAATAGCTGAGTGATGATTACTGGTGGTATCGATAATACCCACGGCCAATTCGTAATCGCCCTTTTTAAGCCCTGCCGGCACCGTAAAGTTGAACCCGTAATAACTGTAAACATTGCCCTTTAGCCATTGACCCGGATTAGCAAGTTCATCAATCGTCAGCCACTGTACCCGATCGGACCCAGGCTTTAACAGGGCGAAGGCCACTTTGTATTTCTGATTCCAGTTAGGATGATTATTGGGCAAGACACCCACCCCTCCATTGCGCCAGAAATGGTCGACACGAAAGCTACGCCCCTGTTGCTGCACCGCCACCGAATCGGGATATAAACGATACCCGCCATGGCTGATAAAACGCTGTACCTTATTTCGCAGGCGCTCTAGCCACACCTTCGTTTCGAAAGGCGTACGCAGATCAAAGGTATTGGCATGCGATGCCAATGCATCTTCAATGGCTACCGAAAGCGCATCGGTCCAATAACGCATACCCGGAAAGCGCGGGTCGTTCAGAAAAGGCTCCTTGGTGCGCATGGTGGTGTCTTTACTGTTGTAGCCAAACCAGTAGCACCCTTCGCCAATCAAGGCTTTCTCGGGAAACAATTCTTTCAGATAGCTACGCTCTGTATCATCAAACCAATGACTGCCAATACCGTCGCGGCGAGGCAGGAAACCTAGCTTGTCAAAAACCAAAGGCTTACTCATGGCCCAATCGTTACGCGACAAGTTATAAACGGTCAATACCTGGTTAAAATACCGGGCGTAAGCACTGGTTACCGTTTCAATCACCCTGGGGTAATTCGCTTTATTCTTTAAGGTTACACCATGTCCTTCGCCCCAGCGTCCCAGCCCATAGGCATCCACAAAATCGACACGGGCCGGATCGTCATATTCGCGTGCAAAGGCTTTGATAAAGTTATCTAGCTTGGCTAAAAACACCGGATCGTCGTAATAGGGTTGTTTATCGTTTTGTAGACTATAAGGCGGATCAAGGGTTGACTGACAACCTGCCTCGTAGACCCAATCGGGAGTGCCATTATCGAAAAAAATACGAAACGCCAGTTTCAAACCACGCGCTTCCGCCTTGCGGATATAATCCTGGTAGGCTTTATTAAATTGCCAGGCATATTTGCCCTCTTCCGGCTCCATCACTTTCCACAGCACACGGATATACAAAATATTAGCATAGGCCGCTGCATCTACCTCATCCATTTCTTCCCAAAATACTTTCGGATCATAAGCCTTTGCCTCTTCTAAAAACGAAGCACCTTCCTCGTAAAGCATCCAGCCCATGGCCGGATTGCGCAATAACGTAGTGGTGTCTGGCTTAAAACTTCGTTGCCACGTTTGGTTTTCAATAATTTGCCCAAACCCATCCAAAAAAGTGCACAAGACACACCATAATACACACAGCCTTTTCATAATTGGAAATTTTACCTTAAAAAAAAGCAGAGAAAGTGATGTGGCTAGCCGCTCACCCCCTCTGCCAATATTTAATTATTAAGTATTACTACTAGTATTTTATAAAACAGCTCTCGATCATAAGGTACTTATAAAGAACCGTTCCCTAAATAGTTAATGACAATCCTAATTACTAGTAACCAGGATTCTGATTTAGATGCCCCTTGTACTCGTTGATATAACCAATGGGTATCGGGAATAGAAATTTATTTGTATCCTCATCGAATTTAACATAGCCGTTACCATTGGTCACGCGTTGGTAACGAATCAGGTCGGCACGGCGCACACCTTCGCAGTATAGCTCATGACTGCGCTCCATCAGGATGGCATCGCGTAAATCGGCCTGACTCAAAGTTTCCAATGGCGCCAAACCAGCCCGCACTCTTACGGCATTGATAAACGACAGTGCTGTTGTGCCCCCATCGCTGCTTAGTACACTTCCATCATTTGCCAGCTGAGTTAACTGTGGCGCATTGACCGAAGCATCCTCACCCAACTCATTCAATATCTCAGCCATAGCCAATAACACTTCGGCATATCGATAGGCGATAAAATCGTGCTCCTGGAAATAACCCACCTGTGTATCGTCCGGATCGTACTTAACCGGAATGGCCCCGTGACCAACGCCATGACGATCATCGTTGGGATTTTCGCGCTTAATCAGTACACCGCTATCCGTGGTATATTCAGCTGCAATACCAGACAGTCGCTGATCATCGGCATCAAATGTATCGTAAAAAGACCATAGTATCTTATACCCTCCCCAGGCACCTGATCCACGATTTAAGGCACAGGGGTAGTTATTGGGCAACGCCTCCGCATGCCACATATTCACGTTAAACGAATAATCAGATGGCGAAGCAAAGACGATCTCCTTATTCTTCTGATTACTCTTGGCAAACACCGCACTATACTTATTTTGCAACTCGTAAATACCCAGATTTATGATGTTTTCAGCGCAAACTTTAGCCTTTTGCCAAAATGCTTTATCACCGGTGCGACCGGCTTCCAGCATATACAAACGCATCAGCACAAAATTGGCAATCCCCTGATTCATACGTCCAAAACCCGCACCAAAATCGGGCACCATCAGTTTATCTTTATTCTCAAAAAACGATTCGATAATATCCACAAACGCTTCGTTTGAAGGACGTTCCGGATACACTAAATCCGCCGGGTTGCTCAACATCTCATCGGTTGGATAAGGGACGGGACCATACAAATCGTATAAAATAGCAGCTTTCCAACCGGCAATGGCCTGCGCTTCCGCCAATAGTTCCTCCTTTAATGCCTCGGATATGGTGGTCATTTTAGCAATTTGATTGGCCACAATACGCGCATTGGAAATATGATTATAGTAATGAAAGAAATTATTGGTAGCATAACCATTGCTTGGCGTCCACTCTTTATTACGCAGGTATTCCCATGGGTTATCGCCGTAGGAACAACGCACCATATCACCAGCCGCAATATCGGTAATCATAGGTAAGGAGTTAATACTCTGCACAAAAAATCCTGGTGACCAGGTACCTACCTTAGTAATGGAATTATAATACAAAGCAGCGATGGCCAGGCGTGCATCCTGTTCGGTTTTATAAAAATTATCGGGTGTTATTTTATTAAACTCTTCCTTTTCGAGGCTACAGGCTTGTAGCAACATGGAAACGATGAGTATGGCTATTAAATGTATTTTATACATATGCTAATCTATTTAGTACCTGAATTAAACTTTTGGATTATGTCATCCGCCGGCAATCAGGCTATATTATTAGTAATTTAAAAGTTAAGCTGAAGACCCAATGAATAAGTACGCTGATTAGGATAAGCAGCTACATAACTATCCGTTTCCGGATCCATGCCGGAATAAGGTGTAAATAAGAATGGATTCATCAGGTTAGCATACACTCGTAGACTCTTCATTTTAACTCGCGACAATAATTGTTCCGGCAAGGTATAACCCAGGGTGATGTTTTTCACCCGAATGAACCAGGCTTTTTCCAGATAATAATCACCGGTTCCATATTTCGACAGGTTTTGAAGCGCCGACACCTCGGTACCGTCCTGGTAATCGCTATTCCAACGATCCTTTACCTCTTCCATCAGATTTGATCCAATTGATACAATGCCATAGGCTGCCGGAGCACCAAGGGTCATTTTTGTTTGATTAATCTTCCAGCGATTAAATACACCATAGGCATCAATGCTCATGTCCCAGTTTTTATAACGTAACACGTTACTAAATCCGATTGTATAAGGTGTATTCACACCAACCTTTACCAAGTCAGCTGCATCAATACGGCCATCTGGTGCACCGGCATAAAGTGGTTTACCATTTTCGTCGGTTACCCTGTTACCGGCTTCATCCAATAAATAGCCATCAACATCTTTTATTTTCACAGTACCCGGTATCGGATTAAGTGGATCTGTACTACCTACTTCTACTAAACCATCAGTTTGATAGTACCACAGCTCGCCAAAATATTGCTTAGCCGATTCGTTAATACCCAGTACATAACTTGGATCACGCTTCAGCCAGCGATCGCGATAATAGGTATAGGTAATAAGTGAATTCCAGGAGAAATCGCTTGTTTTTATATTTTGTGTATTAATGGTCACCTCTGCCCCGTAGGTTTGCTTTTCTGCATCTAAATTATGGTAGATACGGTTGACTGGATTTGAACTGATCAAATTCTTCTCGCCCAGAATTCGACTAATCACCCGATTAAAATACTCCATAGAACCGGTGACTCTACCATTAAATATTGAAAAGTCAAACCCGGCATTGATATCCACCTGCTTTTCCCATTTCAAATTGGGGTTACCCAAACCGGCCAGGCGCACACCCGATACCACTGAATTACCCCACATGGTATTGGCTCCAGGTGCATACCAATCGGTAAAAGCCGATCCAATATCATCATTACCTGTTTCGCCATATCCGGCGCGTAATTTAAGTTGGTCTAACCAATTGCTTGTAGAAGCCATAAAACCTTCGCGCGAAATGTCCCAACCTACCGAAATACCTGGGAAGAAACCGTACTGGTCGTCAGGCGAAAAGTTAGCCGAACCGTCAACACGTAAGTTAGCCGACACAAAATACTTATAATCGTAATCGTAACTCAACTGGGCAAAATAAGAAGCTGTTTCGGTAGAACCTCCGTAAGACCAAACATTGGGACGGTTGGCACCTAATGACAGGTTATTCCACAACACCCCGTCGTATGGGAAATTAGTGGCAGTAATGCCATAACCTTCCCACTTATACTTCATATACTCCGTTCCCAACAAGCTGGTTAGATTATGCTTCTCGTTGAAGGTTTTGATGTAATTTACCAATAACTGAAACTGATAGTTGGTATTAGTATCATCGGCCCGATCGGCACGTCCGTTATAACCCTTACCGGCAATGGTAGAGGTAGGCAGATATCCGTAACTTCTGCTCTGGGTGCGGTCGAAACCTACCTGGGCCTTCACATATAGTTCAGGTAAAATATTATACTTCAGATCGGCTGTATTAAAAAAGCGTTCCACTTTGGTTTCGTTAGTAATATCAAGGAAGGAAACCGGATTGGGGAAATTTGACTGCCGCACATTTTCCTGATAATTGCCGTCCTCGTCGTATATCGGCAGGGTTGGGTCGAACTGCAGGGCACTTAACAAGATACCGCTATTCTCCCATAAACCACCGTTTCCGATTTGCACATTATTTGAGTTAATGCTACTGAAGTTAATGGTTAAACCGGCCGTTAGCTTGTCGCCAAAATCTTGATTAACATTCACACGACCAATAAATTTACTCAAATCGTTATTCTTAATAATCCCCTTCTGATCATACACATTAAAGGACGAGTAAAATCGTGTATCCTTGCTATTGCCCTGGATAGACAGATCCACATCCTGCACCAATCCACTACGGGTAATGGCATCAACAAAATCAGTACCCTGACGCTGACCACTTCTGAACTCATTAATCGTCGCCTCATCGTAGTAGGGCGTAAAATCCCCTGGTTTTTGCCACCCGCCTGGTTTTTCCACACTGCTGTAAACCCCTTCGCGTCTGTCGTAAAGCCACTTCTCTTTCAACACACGGTTGGTCTCATTCATATAGTCCACGGCGTTTAACATCTCTGGCACTTCGTAAAACTTCTGAACCCCGCTTGAGGCATTTAAGTTTACCGAGAAACTACTCTGGTCGCCGGTTTTACCACGCTTGGTAGTAATTAAAATAACACCACCCGCAGCCTTGGAACCGTAAATAGCAGTTGCCGAAGCATCTTTCAGGATATCGATGGACTCGATGTCGGACGGGTTAATGGTCAAAAGCGTGGCATCGATAGAACCATTTCCAAACGAACCCACCGAAGAAGGATTAAAATCGGAAGTCGGCATTCCATCGATCACAATAAGTGGGGCACGACCCGTTGCGGCGCCACGAATCTGAAAGGTTACATCGCCACCAGGCTGAGCCGAATTGAAATTAACATTTAAACCGGCTGCCTTTCCACTTAGAACCTGTGATACCGATGAGGCAGGTACCGCTTCGCTTCCTGCCATTTCGACCGATGAAATTGACGAGGTAACACGGCGGCGCGACTGTACCCCATAGCCCACCACAACTACTTCATCCAAGTCTACCAATTCTTCTTCCATCACCACATCGACGGTGCTCTGATCGCCCACTACTATTTCCTGCGTCTTCATTCCTATTGAAGAAAATATAATTAACTCATCTGTAGACTCAAGATTCAAGGTGTAACGGCCATCGAAATCAGTAATGGTACCACGCGCTGTTCCCTTAACTGACACCGTAACGCCCGGCACAGGCTGTCCTGCCTTATCCCGCACCGTGCCTGATACAGTAATTTCCTGCATTACTTCGGTCGTTAGTCGGTCGACTGAAATAGGTGACAAAACAATCTGCCGATCAATGAGCTGATACCGCACATTTTCCTCGGCAAACAGGTTCTCTAATATTGCGCTTACCTGCTTATCGCGCACATCCACATTAACAGTCTTATTAACATCTACAAGGTGCGTGTTATAAACAAAATAAAACTCACTGGCTTTCTCTATGGCCTTGAGAACGTCCTTGACTTTAGCATTTTGCATCTGCAAGCTAATCAAGGTTTCTTGTGCGTAAGAACCGGCTCCCATTACCTGCACATTAATTAGTAAAAATAAACCAATGGTAAATCTCATCATGAGCATGAATTTTCGGGGAAGAAACGCGCTGAAGTTTCTTCGTCCGTAAGGATAATTTTCCATAAATTTGACTGATTTTATTATTAAACATTGCCTGCTACCTGCAGGCTTTACCCACAGGAAAGTGCTGCAACACTTTCCTGTTTTTATTTTAAGCTTTTAAAGTTTACCATACGTTTAGCTGAGAAATTTTCTGCACAACTATCGGCTGGACTTATCTCATAAGACAGCTCCGAGGATACGGCCAGCACTTGCAGAAAATCCTCCAATGTTTTATTTACAAAGGTGCCTGAAATGCGATAAGCCACCAGACTGCTATCATCAATGCGATAGTCCACATCGTAACGTCTGGCCATCCGGCGAAGCACACCCGCCAGGGGTTCATCTTCAAATACCATTTTACCATCCTTCCAGCCACCAAACTGTTCCACATCATCCTGATGATACTGATCCAGCACACTGGTATGCTTATCAAAGCAAGCCACATCGCCAGGCACTAGGGCGGACAGTGTTTCGTATTGCCCTTGCTTATTTTCAATTAAATCGATACTGCCTTCGCGCAAGGCCACCTTCACAAAGCGTTCATCGGCATAGGCGGAAATATTATAAGCCGTGCCGGTTACGCGTACACCAATTTGGCCATCCGTTTTAACAATAAAAGCCTGGCTATCATTTTTAGCTACTTCAAAATACCCCTCTCCAATCAGATGAACCTGGCGCTCATTTAGCCCCTTAAAGCTAATCGGGAAAGTTAATTTACTAGCAGCATTTAACCACACCTTTGTACCATCAGATAAAGTAATTTGCTTTTGCTCACCGGCAGGTGCCACCAGCTCTGACAGTAACACTGTTTTATCTTCCGCAGGACGCAACCACAGAACACTTAATGCAATCAGCAATGGCAAAGTCAACACAGCCGCCACCCGCAACAAACGATGAAAGGCTATTTTTTTAATAATTGGCATATTATGCCCGACTTCGGTAGCCTCGTAAACATTCTCCAATATTTGTTTGAAACGCTGCTCGTCACCCTGCTTTATATGGGACGCTGCTTCGCTATTCCAATGAGCCAGCATCTGATCATTGAGTGGCTGCTCACCATACTCACCCTGCAGTAAGCCAACCGCTTCATCCCATTCCTTTTCAGAACAAGTATTATTTCTATATTTCTTTAAAACTTCCTTCATCCTTTTCAGTTCTATAAATACAACGCATTACACCCACCTTACCCCTATCATTCTTTAACATTTTTTTATATATCACTCAGATTCAAGCACAAAAATTTACATCATTTACATTAAGGCTATCGAACCGTTATAATCCAGTGGTATGAAATCAGAAGACGGCATCACTATTATACATGTCCCCTGGCATCATACTTTGTTATGGCAAAATACAAACCTCACATATTTGATGGTCAGCCAAATAAAAGACCAACATCTAAGCATTAAGCAGGTAATAAATAGGCACTTTCAGAAGTGATACTTATGAAGAACAATATATGAGGTTAATCTTTGTTGATTAGCCTTTTTGTTT
>NZ_JBNGOZ010000037.1:0-15580 GCF_050589825.1 Carboxylicivirga longa
TTTTCTGTTCACGAAAAATAAACCTAGTTTTAAACATAAACACGGTGGCTTGTTAAGTTTTTAGACAGACTGCCGTTGGGAGTTATTTAATCAAAGTATACACTTAACAATTTATTAAGGAGTCTCGTGTGTTGATTTTTAGTTAAATAGTTGACACTCATAACATACGTTCTGTATAATAAATCTATTCTAAAACAATACACCCCTGTGCTAATTAAGTCATCAGGGGTGCAACTAAATCATAAATTAAGCGTCAAGCAGGCCGTGAAGATATTTACTGGTATTCCAATAATAAATCAATTTTATAATTAATAAAGTTATCCTAATATACAGTTCATTACACGATATTACGGTATTAACAAGACTGTTGATTGTATCAATTCAGTAGCAACGCACCTGCCTAGCGCTTCTTTAGTCCATTGCGAAAACAGGGGACTCCACCCTAAGCTGTTCACGAATAGCTGCTACATCGTGGTTGGTTGATTCTACCTGAATAAAGTCTCCGTTGGGCTTATAAATATTCACAATATCACCGTTCTGTTCTACAAGCTTCTGAAGTTCTTTGTTGCCATCTTTCAAGCTCCAGCTTTGGTCATCTGGATTAAAGATTAACTCCACCACAGAACCTTTCTGATCACCATTAAGTTGTTCGATGTGAAATTTATTCACAGTTGCTGTTATCAGATATTCATTACCATCCTTTTTAACAATTTTTTGTTCCATATCTCCTTCGTGCATACTCACAGGATTTCCACCACTCCAGAACTCTATTGTGTTTAGTACTACTCCATCAACCAGCACTGCTACTTCATAAACAGGTATTACAACAAATGCAAAGAATACCAATGCATTTGAAAACTTACTACCAACGGTACTGTTCCAGTCATAAAGATTATTAGTTAATCTAAACGAGCCATAACACCCTGATTGGCCTATACTAAACAATAACAATAAACCAGCGAGTGAAAAAAGCTTTAATTTTTTCATAACAATTAATTTAATTATTAAACAATTAAGACATCAAAAGCCGACGATAACTTTTAAAAAACCATGTCAACATTTTTAGAATAGTAATATTCATTTTTCTTGAGTAAATGTCAATAATTAGTTAAAGAAAAAAGTAAAATTCGAGAAACGCATATGTAAACCAACTTCACAATGGGGATTATAAGAAAAAAAATATGTAATACAAAAAAAAATCAATTTGATTGACTTTGCAAAAAACACTGGATAAATTGATTGTCGATTTGATTTATTAACCATTAAAGTTAAATAAAATGGAAAAAAGTGATTTTTTCAAATTACAGAACAAAACAGCCATCGTTACCGGGGGTGGTAATGGCATTGGTAAAGGATCATGTGAAATACTGGCAATGCATGGCGCCAATGTGGTTGTTTCAGATTTAAAACTTGATGATGCACAAAAAGTTGCCGATGATATTACAAAGAATGGAGGCAATGCCATTGCAGTAGCATGTAATGTGACAAAAGATGAAGACCTTGTTAACTTAGTTAATGTTACAAAGGAAAAATTTGGCAGCATTGAGATCCTTGTTAATAATGCGGGAGGTGGCGGAGGCGGCCGCGAAAGTCCATTTGAAATAACTGTTGAGAGGTATGCTTTTGTATTTCAGCTTAATGTTTTCAGTGCATGGCGACTATCGCAACTTTGTGCTCCCGAAATGAGCAAAAGTGGTTATGGTTCAATCGTCAACATCACTTCAATGGGCTCCATTAATAAAAGTCCCAATATGAGTGCCTACGCCGGTTCTAAAGCGGCTTTAAACCATATGTCAGCTAACCTGGCTTACGATTACGGTCCTCATCAAATAAGAGTAAATTGCGTGGGACCTGGTGCTACTAAAACGGCTGCTCTTGCTAGTGTGCTAACTCCAGAAATTGAAGCTAAGATGCTAGCCGGCACTCCTATAAAGCGCCTTGGTGAAGTTGAAGACATTGCCGGTGCCGTATTGTATTTTGCTTCCCCTATTTCGTCATGGGTAAGTGGTCAGGTACTTTTTGTTAATGGCGGAGGCGTTCAGACGCTGGATTAAACAAGTCATTACACACAATTAGTGTATACACATCAAGAATGGAGTATTACTCAACTTGGGGATTTGACTACAAAATAATCACAAATACTTAAACATATTTTATTATGAAAATTTTAGATGAGCTTTTTAGTTTCAAAGGACAGGTGATAATTATAACCGGTGGCGCAGGAGCCATAGGAAGTGCCGCTGTAGAGTTATTTTCGACTTTAGGTGCTAACCTGGTGATATCAGATATAAATGAAGAAAAAGTGCATGAAGTGGCCAAGCGCATATCAGACAAGACAGGCAATGAAATACTGCCGGTTGTAGCCGATTCTACAGATGAAGTGCAGTTACAGGATCTTGTTGATAAAACCATTGCTAAATTTGGAAAAATTACCGGTTTATTGAACAATGTGGGCTGGGGAGCAGCAACACCTACCTTCGGCTCCACCACCGAAAAACTGGTAAATGCTTACAAACTGAATACGGTAGGTGCTTACATGCTTACTAAATTCTGTATGCCACATCTTGAAAAGGAGGAAAATGCGAGTGTGCTTTTTTCCGGTTCATTAGTGGGCACTAGTCCTTCTCCTGAATTTATTGAATACAGTACTGCAAAAGCAGGCCTTCTGCATATGGTAAGGAGTATGGCGGTGGTAGGTGGACCCAAAGTTCGCTTTAATTCTATTGTCATTGGTTCTGTGGATAATGGTGAGTCAACCCTTGAAGCAGGGTATACTAAAGAAATGCTCGAAAAACTAAATCAGATGTTTGTCATGAAACGTAGGGGGCAGCCGATGGAAATCGCCTATGCTATGATGTATTTTATGAGTAAAGCTGCAGCTTGGGTGACAGGTGCGCAAATAACCATCAATGGAGGTGGAGTTTATCAAAGTAAAATGCCAACCTAAAACAATCTGGTTTTGAAAACAATGTATCTACGATTAGTTTTTCTGTTACCGTTTTTTACTGTAACAATGATGGGATACGCTCAGGGGGGACTCATTGAGATTCCCCCTATTACAGCAGAAGGTATACCCATACAGAAAGTGGAAGTATTTGTATTAGAAAGAGATTCTGTAAGGCAAGTAACTGCGCAGGAATATGAAGAATTTCTGTCGTATTTCCACATTGCCAACAAAGGGGCATTCAACAAAACACTATTTGACCTTAAGACGAAAAAAATTGAACTCCTACCTGAGGTGGAAAGTGCAGAATACAAAGTATTTAATGAGCAAACTTCTGGCACCGTTACTATTCGCTGGTATATTAAACCAGGTGTTCGAAAAGAGCAAATAGCGAAAGGCATGATCAAAACCGGTCAGCTAAGTGACTTGCCCTTGCTGTTTGAAAATAATCGATCGGAATTAACCTTATTTTTAAATGGAGGAGTTGGCATGTTTGTTGACAATAACGGATTTTTTGGTCAGGGTGAAGCCTTTACTCAGGGCAATCCTATAGCCGATAAACCCGCTGGAGAAGGCATTACCGCCTGGCCCGAAATATTTCTTGAACCGGGCATTGGCGGTATCACTCAAATAGGACACTCTGACTTATACATTTATGGGGCTATCTCCGGTCTGCTTTCGGGGCGTATTGGAGATGATGTTTATGCTGGTGGTTCAACGGCCTTTTTCGATATCGAACGAGGATATATTGGTTTCCTAATGGCTCACCTGGGCAAAAATAAAAGAGGTAAACTTGATGTTTCAGCTGGCAGGAGTTTTTTTCAACTAAACGATGGCTTTCTGTTTTCAAGGTACTCGGGTTCATCCAATGCTGGTGACAGAGGAAGTACTTATATGAGCTCGCGCACAGCTTTCCAAAAAACAGCACTTGCAACCTATACCAATAATTTCTGGACGGTAAAGGGTTTCTTTCTGGAACCACAGGAGTTGTTCAAAGACCGACAAACCAATATTAACTATACCGGTGTTACGATTGAATACAATAATAACAAGTCATTAGATGCTAACATCAGTATCATCAATCGCACTGGAGGAAAAGGCAGTTATGCCCTGCCTGACGGCGTAAGCATTGAAAAAGAAGGACTCTGGATAATTAATCCTAAGCTATGGATGAATAATATTAATAATACCGGGCTCTTTCTAAAATCGGAATATGTATATGAAAGTAAAAGTGGTATGTCAGCCAATGCCTGGTATATTGGTGTCGGTTTGAAAAAACAAACATGGAAAATGAAGCCCTCACTCTATTACCGGTATGCTTTTATGCAAGGTGACGATCCTAATACAGAAACCTACGAGCGATTTGATCCTTTGTTAACAGGTGGTTTAGGAACCTGGGTGCAAGGTTTAAATTACCGAAAAATAATTGGTAATGGTAATATTATTTCCAATCGAATTCAACTGCAAGCATATCCTGTTCAAAAGCTAAGATTAAGTATGGATGCTTTTTTTCTCA
The DNA here is from genome assembly GCF_050589825.1 of Carboxylicivirga longa. Classification (NCBI taxonomy): domain Bacteria; kingdom Pseudomonadati; phylum Bacteroidota; class Bacteroidia; order Marinilabiliales; family Marinilabiliaceae; genus Carboxylicivirga; species Carboxylicivirga longa. The sequence goes on from NZ_JBNGOZ010000037.1 coordinate 4,461, forward strand.
GGGCTCACCAGTTAAATAACCTGGGTGGCATGGCACCTATTGCGCAGCTTCAGTCCAAAGATTATGGTCAGGAATATACGCTTGAAGCCCAATATGCTATAAGCAGAAAATTTCTTTTACTGGGAATTGTTTCTACAGCCCATCCAGGTAGTGCGATCACAGATAACCTGCCAAATAGTAAATCATGGCAGACCTATCAACTAAGTCTATTTATGTTTTTATAAATTTTATCTTATGCAGTCAAAAATTATTCAAGGCGCCATTGTAAATGGCATTATCAATGGAGTAATTAACGGAGGTATTCAATGGTTTTCATTTAAGAAACTTGAGCAGGTAGCTGTCACCATGGATTCAATAACCAACGACCAGGTAACTGTTTTAGGCAGTGCAGTTCCATTAGCTGTGTCTCTTGCAATGATATTAACATTTATTGCCTTCTTTTCCATTCCAAAAGATAATAGACCAGGTATTAGAACCAAATTATGGGTTATTATTAAGCATGGGTTTTTCACGTTCGGAGTTGTAACAGGTATGGCTGTTTTATGGCAATATTGGTTTGGAACAATTTGGATTTCTCCTGCAGGAGCAACACTTATTGTTGGCATTATTGCCGGGTTGGTTGCACTGGTAGTCAATTATCTGACACTGGAACCTTATTCCAAGGAGTAAAAATTAAGATTGAAGCAAAAAAAAAAAAATAGGCCTCCATAACAGCCCTTTTTGTTGGTAGAATGCATTTTTCAGAAATGTATTTCACTAATCTATTTTAAAAGAATACTAAAATGATTAATAAATTAATACTTTGTTTTCTATTACTTTTAATAGGATTAAACTCAAGCTCTCAAACTGACTTAGAGGAATTTAGTAACATGAGCAATTACATCAAAAAAGGAAGCTGGCTAGCTGGTGGAACTGTCTCTTTAAAGTTTAATAACACACAAGATAAGGACCAGCTTATTCGCTATGTGGATGAAAATGAAGGATACGACTTTTTGATTCGCGCAGATGGAGCCTATGCTTTTGCTGATTATAATTTTGCCGGTTTGGCTCTACAATATGGACAGGAGGATCGTTCAGGTGTTTTTGAAAATTCGGACGGAGAACTTTTTACTGAAGATTTCTTCGGAACGCGTTACTCCATAACCCCATTTTTAAAGAACCTCACCCCTATTGATCGCAAATCACGGTTCAATATCATTACTCAAATTGAATTTATGAATCAGATCGATCAGGGAATAAAACAAACTGTGTTGAATGAAGAAATAACACGCACCAGAACAGTAAAATACACTGGCTTATTAGGGATCAGACCTGGCATCAGTGTGTTTGTATTACGAAATGTTGCTTTCGAAACAACACTGAATGTGGCAGGTATTCAGTATTCCTATGAAAAGATGGAAACAACTAATTTGCCTGATGCCATAACAGAAACAGGAAGCATTGATTTTAGAATTGACATCCTTCAACTGAACATTGGCATATTTGTTTATTTATGGCCCAAAAATTAATGACATGAAAGATAAATTAATACATCTCGTCTATACTAGTACTGCTATACTTTTGTCTGTTTTGCTTCCTTCGTGCCTTAGTGAATATCATTTTGGCAAGAATGATCAAGCCAAAATCAAAACATTCTCGATTCAAAATCAAATTGGTACAATTAATATCGACCATGATGACCTTACAATAACAGCCAAGGTTGATGAAGCATCTGATATCAACAATTTACAAGTTCTTACACTCGAAGTGTCTTCTTTTGCAACGGTAAGTCCAACGCAGGGCGATATTATTGATTTTTCTGATCCGGTTGCCTTTACTGTTACTGCCGAGGATGGCACAAAACACGTATACATGGCTGAAGTAAAATTGAGTGTGCCTGAAATTCAGCTCAACAATTCCAATTTTCAGAATTGGTATGAAGCTACTGGTTCCAAAACATATTACGAACCTGGTTCTAGTAAAGATGAAACAATTTGGGGGACAGGTAATCCGGGGGTTGTAACACTTGGGAGTCCTAATGTGGTGCCAGCTTATGACGGGGATAATGCATACGCTCTTCTGCAAACCGTTGAGCTGCCGCTGGGAAAACTACTTGGACAAGGCATTGGTGCGGGCTCAATGTTTACAGGTTTTTTTAAACTCAACCTGTCTAATCCAATTGCTTCAGCAAAGTTTGGTGTTCCTTATTCTGCACGCCCTAAATCCTTTAGCATTAAGTATAAATATAAGCCAGGAGTTATTGTAAAAGATGGGAAGCTCAATGAATTACCCAATGCAAAAGACTCGTGTGATATTGGTATTATTATAACCGATAGATCGGCAGAGCCATACAAACAAGTTGCAATAGCCTGGTATAGAACCGGGGGAAATGTTTCTGACTGGAATACTATTAATCTTGATTTCAAATATGGACTTATCGCTTCGCCGGCTAACTATGAACGACCAAAAGATGTCTACATTCTCGACAATGGTGAAGAGCGACTGATTCCGGTTGTATTTGGGACAGGTGATGAAAAGCCAACCCATATTACAGTTGTGTTCGCATCCAGTCATCGTGGCGATTTTTTTGAAGGAGCTCCTGGAAGTGAATTAGCTATTGATGATCTTGAGCTAATATATTAATAAATAGTTCAACCTTCTTTGAACTGAAAATAAGTTATATGAGGTATAACATTGCATTTATTAAAAAAATATTCCTACTAAATCTCATATTTTTTTTACCGTTTCAATTATCTGCGCAAATTGAAAATACAATAATATCTGATTCGGCAAGAAGCATAATCATACCGTTGGAAAAAGTTGTAATGTCTTCTGTGCGTAAAACCCATGAGGTTAATGAAGTGCTTAATAAGCTTTTGTCAGATAGTAGTTTGGAATTGGAAAAGCAACGGAATGATTCTATAGTTGCAGTCGTTGATTCAATGCTACAGTTCTTGACGACCAATGAACTTGATAGTCTGACGTCCACGAATCTTGAAAACCAAAGGGGCAAGATTCGACAATTTCAGAACATGTTGAAAAATGAGAATGAAAGACTAGAGAGTATCCTACAAACGCTTACAATACAAAACACGGAAATAAAAAATGACTATGCTGCCTGGGAGGCTTCCCGATTTTTTTATAACTCCAATTACAATGATAGTGTGCTAAATGAAACCATTGAAGAAGTAGTCGTTTTAGTTAATAGGGCGATTCATACAATTCAAGGAAAAATGACCAGAGTGCTTTCAATGGTGGCCAATTCATCTAAATATTCAATTAAGATTGATCAGTTACTTGCCAGAATCGATGCGATTAAAAAAAGCAGGCAGGAAGAGCTGTTACGTAAAAAGTATCCTCCAATATACAAACTCAATTTTTCTGATTTCTCATTTAGAAAGATGAAAAAATACATACATGAGTTTTTTGCTGAAAACATGCTGATATTGGGAAATTTCTATAATCACAATCAAAGCGCTATTTTCTATTATTTGTGTTTTTTATTCATACTGATTACCATTTTAATATCCATACGATATAAAAGCAAAGTATTTTCAAATCTTAAGTTAAACTTTTATCAAGATTCCACTTTAAATATTTTATATCGGCCAATTAGTATGGCCTTTATTTTTTGGATTTATAGTTCCAACTTATTCTTTCAAACTCAACCTAAGATAATTGCTGATTTGTCAATTCTCATCCTTATTATACCTCTGATTGATATTTTGATTCACCTTTCGAGAAAAGGGCGCCGTTATATGGCTGTTATTTCGGGCTTATTCTTGTTGCGATTCCTATATTATATTTTCCCTGTCTCAAGTTCCTTTAATAGATATATATTGCTGATAATAGGAATCATTGAAATACTCTTTCTTGTCCATCTTTTTAGGAGCATGAGCCTGAAATTCACAGCCAATCCTATTTTTAATAAGTTTATCAACTTTATAATACTGTTTCATTTGGCAGGTGCAGCAATTGGGGTGCTTACTGTTATTACCGGCCATCTTAGAGTGGCAGAAATTGCCATTGATTTGCCAATTACGAATACGCTTGTTGGTGTTTTGTTGAGTATTTCTTCGGTAACCCTGATTGGGTTAATGCATTTGTTTATCGACATGAATTTTAAACGCCTTTTTAATTTTATTCAAAAACGGAAAGAAGATCTAAAAACAAAAGTAGCAGTGATAATTATGGTGATTGCTGTATTGTTTTGGATGAATTATATGTTGCAGATACTTCATGTCGATACCGCTTTCTATATTTTTATGGATAAGATGCTGTCCGATAATATTTCAATAGGTAGTATCTCATTTACTCTATGGAAGGTGCTGCTTTTCTTCTTCATAATTTGGATATCTGTTCTTATCTCCAGAGTAATCAAAATGGTGCTCGAAGACGATGTATTGAAAAAAGCAAGGCTTAAAAAGGGGGTACCCCGTATGATTTCAGTGGTGGCCAGGTTTAGTTTAATAACAATAGGTATTATCATTGCTGTGTCAGCTGTAGGGATGCCTGTCAATCAGATCACAATAATTTTTAGCGCCTTTGGCGTTGGTATTGGTTTTGGTTTACAAAACATTGTAAACAACTTTGTTTCCGGAATTATCTTGCTGTTCGAGCGTCCTGTTCAGATTGGCGATACAATTGAGGTTGGCACTTTGATTGGAACCGTAAAAACGATGGGTATCCGCTCAAGTAATGTGCGTACGTTTGATGGTGCCGAGGTGGTGGTGCCCAATGCTAATTTGATTTCAAATGAGGTAATTAACTGGACACTATCGGACAGGAAACGCAGGATAGAAATCATTTCAGGTGTGGCATATGGTTCCGATGTGCATAAGGTTCAGCAATTGTTGTTAGATATTCTTGATAAGCATGTGGAAATTCTTAAAAGGCCAGAGCCTTCGGTACTCTTTAATAATTTAGGAGAAAGCTCTTTGGATTTCAGGTTGCTTTTCTGGACGGAGAATTTTGATAATTGGATTATCATTAAAAGTGAAGTAATCTTCATGATTCATGATACTTTCTACCGAGAAGGGATTTCCATTCCCTTCCCACAGCGTGATATTCATATTAGGTCATTTCAAACTACTTCTGAAAATTTAGCTAAAGATTCACCTGAATGATAGTGACAGTATTGTGCATTGAAATGATTTAGTTAAAATTTTAAAGAAACATATTATGGTAATAAAGTGTATTTTGTAAATTTCTGGTATCAGCACTTTATCAAGCAAAGGTTGATTATAAAAAGTAATTGTTTTAATTTGAATACCATCTATCTTCATAGGTATAATTTAATGATTTGACTATTTAATAATTTAATCATATGTTGTGGCTCGAACTATTAATATTTCTTCTGTGCATTGTGCTTGGAGCCCGAATAGGTGGCATTGGGATGGGAACGATCGCAGGTATTGGTTTAATTGTATTTGTTTTTCTCTTTCGCATGCCTCAAGGAGGTCCTCCAGTTATTGTTTTAGGAATGATTTTAGCCGTTATAACTGCACTAGCAGCAATGGAATCTGCGGGTGGTCTTGCTTACCTGTTGGGTATTGCCGAGAAAATATTACGTAAAAATCCTAAAAGCATAACCTTTCTTGCTCCACTGGTGACGTATATTCTTATTCTGGCCTCAGGTACACAGCATGTTATTTATGCACTCCTTCCAATTATTGGTGAGATTTCGCGTAAAGCTGGCATAAGACCAGAGCGACCACTATCCATCAGTGTCATAGCTGCAATGCATGGACTTATTGCATCCCCTATTTCAGCAGCAACAGTGGCGCTACTTGGTGTAATGTCTGTTTTAGGTGTATCCCTTCCCAAAATTCTTCTGGTTATAATACCTGCTACCTTTTTGGCTGTAATAATTGGTTCGCTGTCTGTTGCCTGGCGAGGTAAAAAGCTTGCTGAAGATACAGATTATCAGAATCAACTTCAAAAAGGCATCATTAGCGAATCTTTACCCATGAATGAATTGAGTGGGCAAGCTCTTCGAAATGCTAAAGGTTCAGTAATGGCCTTTTTCACTGCTGTGATTATGGTGGTATTACTCGGTATGTTTCCTAACATTCGGCCAACATACGAATGGGTGTCTGATGGGCTGGCCCAAAGTGGTAAAATAGACATGGGAGACACCATCATATTACTGATGTTGGCCATTGCCGGAGTAATTATGCTCTTCTTTAAAGCTAATGCAGGCAATATGGTTTCTGGTGATATCATGAAAAGTGGTATTATTGCTATTGTCTCAATTCTTGGTATATCGTGGTTAGGCTCTTCTTTTTTCGAAGGTAACCGTGAAAGTATTGTTGGTGGGATTTCCAGCGCTATAACTGATTATCAGTGGGTATTTGGAGTTGGGTTGTTTGCACTCTCCATCTTATTATTTAGCCAGGCTGCAACTGTTGTAACGCTTATGCCCGTGGGGGTAGCATTAGGCATTCCGCTGCCACTCCTCATTGCTGTTTATCCAGCGGTAAACGGATACTTTTTCCTGCCTACTTATGGTACCGTCATTGCAGCAGTCAATTTCGACTTAACCGGGACAACTAGAATTGGTAAATATCTTGTAAATCATAGCTTTATGCTACCTGGGTTAGTTACAACCTTATCAGCCGTACTAATTGCCCTGTTATTATCAGCGATTGTCTTTTAAACCAAATATCTAATCAAATGAAAAAGAAATTCTTACTGTCCGGTTTTTTCATAATAATCATGTTGCTAGCATTGGAGATTACCTCAGCGCAGCAATTCAGAACCGAAACTGACCTTTTAGGTGATGTCAAGGTTCCAACAGATGTCTATTACGGTGTACAAACCATCCGGGCGCTTGAAAATTTCCAGATCTCTGGACAAAACCTTAGCAACTATCCCGAGTATGCAAAAGCCTGGGGAATGATTAAGTTGGCTGCTGCGCGGGCCAATGCAGAAATAGGTGAACTTTCGCCAAAAAAACTACAGCTGATCGAATGGGCCTGTCAGCAACTGATTGAAGGAAAGTACACTGATCAATTTATGGTTGACTTGTATCAAGGTGGTGCCGGTACCTCATCCAACATGAATGCCAACGAGGTAATAGCTAACCTGGCTCTTGAAAAAGGTGGGTACGAAAAAGGCCGTTATGACATTATTTCGTCCGTTGATGATGTTAACATGGCCCAGTCAACCAATGATTCTTACCCCACCTCACTGAAATTAACAATGGTGTTATATCATCAAAAATTGGTAAACGAAATGAAGCAATTGGCTCAGTCCTTCAGACTACTTGGTAACCAGCACCTCGAAGTAGTGAAAATGGGTCGCACCGAATTGCAGGATGCAGTGCCAATGACCGTTGGGCAGGAGTTTCATTCATTTGCTGCCATGCTTGATTGGAACATTGCCAACATCGAAGAGAGCCAAAAGGCCTTAATGATGCTGAATATGGGTGGTACAGCAATTGGTACCGGACTTAATGCCGCAGTGGGTTATTCTGAAGCATATATCCGACATTTTCGTGAAATAACGGGTTTTCAATTTACAAATGCTGATGATATGATTGCTGCCACTTCAAGTTTGCACGGTTTTGTGGTGTATTCTTCCGCCGTGAAAACACTAGCTGTATCGTTGGTGAAAATTTCAAACGACTTGATTCTTTTATCCTCTGGACCACGCGCCGGCTTCTTCGAAATAAATCTGCCGGCACGGCAACCAGGCTCATCCATTATGCCAGGAAAAGTAAATCCGGTAATTCCCGAGCTAATGACACTGATCAGTTATCGGGTAATGGGTAACGATGTAACCGTTAACATGGCCTCATCGGCTGGTGTTTTGCAGTTAAATGCGTTTGAACCTGTAGTCGGTTTGGCGATTCTTGAATCGCAAAAAATTATGACCAATGGCATGAAGGCATTTCGAGAACAATGTATTGATGGCATAACAATTAATGAAAAAGTCCATGCTCGTAATTTATCGACTACTATTGGGATTGTTACTGCACTCAATCCTATTCTCGGGCATCACATGGGCGACGAATTGGCAAAGGAAGCCATGCTCACAGGAAAAGGAATTTTAGAGCTAGTACGTGAAAAAAAATTACTGACCGAACAGCAAATACAAAAAATCCTTAACCCAGAAAATATGACTGGATTGGATAAAACAAAATACAAGAACAAATAATTAGACAGCTATGAAAAATATGATTCACATTAAAGCAATACTTGTTCTGTTTTGCATCTCCACAGGTCTGCTTGTTAAAGCACAAAATGCAAACCTACCCAATGTAGTAATCTTGGCTACCGGAGGCACTATTGCCGGTTCCGGTGACAGTTCTACGGGATCAGCTTACACCTCCGGACAAGTGAAGATTGATGCAATGATCGATGCTGTTCCTAACATCCGTAGACTGGCCAACATTAGAGGGGAGCAGATATCTAATGTTGGTTCGCAGGATATGAGTGTCAAAATTTGGCTTAAATTGACCAACCGGATAAATGAATTGTTAGCCAGTAACGAGGTGGACGGTATTGTGATTACTCACGGTACAGATACCCAGGAAGAAACAGCCTATTTTTTGAATCTCACAGTAAAAAGTGATAAACCAGTTGTGCTTACAGGATCAATGCGACCAGCAACAGCACTAAGTGCCGATGGTCCATTAAATATGTACAATGCGGTGGCTGTTGCTGCTAGCCCCAAGGCCAAAGGGAATGGAGTAATGGTGGTAATGAATGATGAAATTCATGCCGCCAAAAATGTCAAGAAAATGTATTCTACACCAGTTCAAACTTTCCAGTCACCACAAGAAGGTTTAATTGGAACTGTTATTTTTGGCGAAATTTTATGGTTCCATAAGCCACATGGTCTGCACACCCTGAATAGTGAGTTTTCTGTTGACGGTCTTAGTGAGTTACCACGTGTGGATATTGTTTATATGTGTGCAGATGCTTCATCTGACCTGATTGAAATCATGATTAAAGCTGGTGCAAAAGGAATTATAGTTGCGGGGGTAGGGGATGGAAACATGACCAATGAAACTCTTGAAGCTGCTAAAAAGGCCACTAAAAAAGGTATTCCGATTATTAGGGCTACACGTGTACCCATTGGTGCAGTGCTTATTGAAGGCGAAGTGATTGATACGGACTACGGCACTGTTTCTTCAGATGAACTGAATCCTCAGAAAGCGCGCATTTTGCTGATGCTTGCTCTTGCCGACCAAAAAAAGCGTACCCGAGAGGAGTTGCAAGAACTGTTTATTAACTATTAAAATTAGTTAAAATGACATGCAAAACTATCGCAGCATTCCTGCTCTTAACAACTTCATTATTTGCTGGATATGCACAAATTAAACAAGCCAATGTAGAAACCAGTTATCGCTCAATCATTCCAGAAAACAAGCAAAAACTTCTTTCTAACATTGATTTGATTGCTAACCAGCAATATGCCTTTCGCAGCGACTTCAGAGATGGAGATGTCCTTAGTGCCCATTTTAAAATGGAACAATTCAGGTTGGAGATTCGAGGTTGGGTTACTGATAAGGTATTTTTCCGCTTTCGCCATCGCTATACCAGTGCTTTTGAACCACAATCTCAGGATAAAATAATTAAAGGTGTGGATATGGCCTACATGGCCTTTAAGTTAGGGAACAAAGAGCAATGGGAATTATCTGTGGGCAAATTCTGTCTCGATTGGGGGGGCATTGAATTTGACCTCAATCCCATTGAAATTTATGAGTATTCCGATATTATTGAGATGGCCGATAATTTTATGTCCGGGGTAGGTATTAAATATCTTTACAGACCCAATAATTACATTGGTTTTCAATTATATAATTCACGCACTCAAACGTTTGACGAGATTTATGGCAACAGTACAATCATCAGTCAGAAAAATATCACTGCCTCTAAAGCACCCTTAGGTGCAGTACTAACCTGGCGCGGTAGTTTGTGGGATGGAATGGTTTCCACTCTTTGGAGCGCATCGATGACTAATGAAGCTTCTGGCATTTTTAAACGCTATTTGGCGCTCGGGCAACAGTTGAACCTTAACAACATCACAGTGGCGTATGATTTTAAACACAGTAACGAGGATCTGGATCGCACAGGTATTATCAGTCAAATTATACCTCGCGAGGAAACTGGTTTTATTTTGCGAGATACACGTTACTGGAGTCACTGGTTAAAAATTGATTGGGAATTTACTCATAAATGGCATTTAACGTTTACCGGGTACATTGATTACGCCAACTGGGAAGGCAGAGAAGATCCTATGAAGAGCACCAACCGAATACGAACTGCATATGGATTTATTCCGACGGTTGAGTTTTATCCATGGGATAATTTAAATATTAAATTTTTCACTGCCTATGTGGGCCGCATTTACCGTTATTCTGATTATGCAAAGTCAAGGATTGATCTGGTTGATTATTCAAACGGCAGGATAACTGCTGGAATTATTACTCCTCTTAAAATTCTATAGCACATTGTAGCCTTACCCAAAAAGCAAGGGTGATATTCCTAGCAGCCTGTCGAACTATCAGAAGTCATCAATTCCAGTGTTATCTTCGACTGGCAATCTTAGGATTGCGAGTTTTTGATTATTAACGAATATTTTTTGGTGTAGATAAAATCCAATCATTATTTCCACTTATTTGTCATTTAGCTATGTCATTTTACATATTATTGCATTGCAAGTTTGAGCATTCTTTTAAGATTGTATCCAATACATACTAATGACCATTCACAATCCGTTTAAAACTCTCCTCTCAGGGAAAAATGCCTGAACCCTAAAACTTCCTTAATGATGCCAAATACAGGTTTAACTGTTTGTTTTCGTTTTTTTATAAAACTGCCTTCCTTCTTTACTTTTTTAATATTTGATTCATTTTCACTACCGGGTTGCTGGCTTTTTCTTTGAAGTTGTTTAAAGTTGTCTAAGAAGAATAATGCAAAAAGCAATGATGTTTAGCGCTTTCCAATGCATTTTTTTGGTTTCAAAACGCACAAGTATTGCCTTGAAAGCATCTAACCATGCATTGGTTCTTTCAACGACAAAACGTTCTTTATAAAGAGCTTCATCCAGGAGTGAAACGTCATTCTTGCCATTACGTTTATTGTTATCAATATTGTCAAAGATATCGTGTTTGAAAAGACAATTTCTAA
>NZ_JBNGOZ010000038.1:0-12345 GCF_050589825.1 Carboxylicivirga longa
TTTTATTTTGGCGGTATCCATGGCATTTTCTCATTAAGTTACAAAATTAAAACGCTATTGTAAACTACAGCCATAATATTAATGCCGTAATTGATACCGAGATGGGTAATCCCGAATTGGGTGTTGATTTATTAGTGGAGCACCTTTCATTGAGTAGGGCCACACTATATGCCAAGTTTAAAGCTATTCTGGGCATTGGTGTCAATGCTTATATCAACAAGCGGCGCATGCAAGTAGCGCTTGAACGAATTGATCAGACGGATGATAGTGTGGCAGAAATTGCAACGCAGCTGGGTTTTCAGAGTCAGGGCTATTTCAGTACACTGTTTAAACAAACCTATGGACAATCACCTTTGAAACGTCGTCGTCAGCAGAAAGAAGGCTGTTAGTGGTCTGCTTATAGGATTTTTCGCCTAAGCCAATGGGGTATTATCTCTTCTCCTTGCGATAGGACGATGGGGGCATACCAAACTGTTTTGTGAAACAACGCCTGAAATAGGCCACATCGTTAAAACCAATTTGCATGGATATATCGGCTACTGCATCATTGCTTTGCTTAAGCAGTTGAGCGGCTCTTTTAAGACGTATTGATCGAATGAAAACCGATATATTATCGCCGGTAATGGTTTTGATGCGCCTGTACAATGTGGCCTGACTGATATTTAATAGTTCAGCCAGTACTTCCGCACTAAAGCCTGGATCGGTCAGGTGTGTTTCCACATACTCAATGGCAGAGCGAATAAATATCTCTTCTGCCGGTTCTATCTCCACCTCTGTGGGGCCAAGGGTAATTTTACTGCTGTAGTATTGTTTTAGTCCAATGCGGTTTTTAAGCAGGTTGCTAAGGGTAGTAAGCACTATTGGGGGAGAAAAAGGTTTGGTGATATAGGCATCGGCGCCGGTCTCCAATCCTTTAAGTGTATCTGTTTCTTCACTTTTGGCAGTCAATAATATCACTGGCAGATGACAGAGCTCCACATCTGTTTTTATGGCATTACACAGCGTCATGCCATCCATCAGGGGCATCATTACATCGCTTATCACTGCTCTTATATCTTTGTTTTTTCGCAGCTTATCCAGTGCATCGTGGCCATTGCCTGCCTCATGCACCGAATATGTGTCACTGAACATTTCGCGCAGGTATTCTCTGAGTTCTTTATGATCCTCTACGATCAGGATGGGAGGAAGCTCTTCACTATTCAACGTGCTATCCTCTTTCATGGGTTTCATATTAACTTCACTTACTTTTTCTTCTGAAGCTGGTGTGTCAAAAGTGGCATCTTTGAGGTGTTTACGTCCTTTGAGTAGCTGCAGAATAAAAGTAGACCCTTGACCCGGACGGCTGTCAATGCGAATGCTACCACCGTGCAACTCGGCATATTCGCGCACCAGAGCCAGCCCAATGCCTGTGCCGGCAGTATCAGTATCGGCCGGTGCCTGCCCGGTTTGGTAGAAGCGTTTAAATATTGCATCGTGGTAAGCAGTATCCACCCCTGGGCCTTCATCTCTGATCTTTAGTAGAATGGACGAAGCTGTTTCTTCAATAGAGATATAGATATTTCCGCTGTCAGGCGAATATTTAATGGCGTTGGACAAGAGGTTGCTCAGCATTATGCGCAGTTTCTCCGGATCACACCATATTACTACCTTATCATTAGGTAGTTGGGTCTTAATTTGAATGTGGCGTGTGTGAGCCAGTGACTCAAAGTTGCCAATAATATTTTTCGTGAAATCGATCAGGCATGTACGTTGAACCCTTAAGGGCATTTCCCCTTTTTCCGTTTTTCTGAAATCAAGTAGTTGCGAGATGAGCTGATGCAATAGCCCGGCATGGCGATTGATGAGCTCCAGCTTACTTTTCAGTGAAGCATCAAGGCTATCACGGCTTAATAGCTCTTTAAGGGGCGAGAGAATAAGTGTAAGCGGTGTGCGCAACTCATGCGAAATGTTGGTAAAAAAGCGTGCTTTCATCTCACTTAGCTCCTGTTGTTTGTTTTGCTCTATCTTCGACAGCTTAAGGGCATATTCCAGTTTTTCTTTCTCAGCATTGATTTGTTGCTCGCGATATATGCGGCGCAGCCGTATACCAAAGGCAAGGGTAATCATCATTATAATACTAAGTGCAATAAGTATGCGTCCGGGCCATGTTTTATGCCAGGGGGGTACAATATGTATTGTCAGTTGTGTAATATCTTGTGACCATACCCCATCGCTGTTGGCCGCTCTCACCTCAAAAGTGTATCGACCCGGTGCCAGGTTGTTGTAAGTTACTGATCGCTGATGGCCCGCCACGCGCACCCAACTGTCGTTGTGGTTTTTCAGGCGGTATTCGTACTGATTGTTGGCCTGATTGAGGTAGGACAGTGCCACAAAGTGAATGCTAAAGCTGCTGATGGGAGGATGCAGGGTTAGGGATTTAGTGTAGGGAGCAGCTTGAGTCATCACGATGTGTTTATTTACTTCATCGCCCACCTTGATTCGCTCGTTATTCACGGCAATATCGCTGATCTGAACTTTGGCTGTGTAGTCATCGTTGCGCAGGCTATCCGGATGGAAATAGAGGAGTCCTTTGTTATTGCCCCAGATAAGTGTACCGTCGGCAAAGCGGTGCACGGCGCGTAGGTTGTTGGCAAAATAATAATTGCTAAACGATTTTGTGTTAGTGTTTAATCGAGAAATGCCAGAATTGGTTCCGATCCACAACAGGGAATCGTTCTGCCCTGTTAGGCAGGTGGTAAAGTTATGGCACAGACCATCTTTCTTGGTCAGAAAAGCGATGGTGTCAGCTTTTGCACTCAGGTAACCAAGCCCTCCCCGGTAGGCAATCCACAGCTCACCGTTCGCCATTTCGTGTAGTGCCCAAACGGCTTTATTGGCTAGGGTGAGGGGCGATGTATTTGCATCATTAAAGGCCCTAAATTGATAATGAGGATACTGCATGCCAACCATCTCATTCAGTCCCTCATTGGTGCCAATCCACAGCCGTCCCTGGGCATCCTCATGGATGGCTCGTATGTAATGCCCCGAAAGTTTACCCGGGCCGTTTGTTGGGCCTTTTATACGCGTAAATTGTTGGCTTGTGCGATCGTAAAGCAACAGCCCTCGGCTTGTACCCAGCCAGAATCGTTGGTGCGAGTCAATAAACAGGCAGTTAACTCGTCCCCTCCAATGGGGATCATCTTTCACTCTTACCTTGACTTCACGGAAATCATCCGTGCGGGTGTTGTAGCGCAACAGGCTGCTCTGTAAGGTGCCAAACCATATATGACCCCTTTTATCGTTTACTGAAGAGAGAATGATGTCACTTGGCAGGCGGTTTTTTTTTCGTTTTTGTTGGCTGTTATAATCTGTGAATTCTAGTTTTTTGCCTGCGGCAAATGGGTTTAGGCTCTTTTTAATGCCACCATGATAGATGGACACGTACAGGTGCTTGTTTTCATCGCTTGCAAAACTCTTCACTTCATAATAGCTGTTGAAATTAATCCGGTGCACCACCCGCTTTTTTAGGTTGATCTTAACTGCGCCACCACCGTGAGTGCCCAGCCATAAAACCCCCGAAGCGTCGTTTAAAATGGAGATGATGCGATTCTCAAACTGATCGGACAAGGCCGGGTGGCTCCAGTTGTAATGCGTTGCGCTAGCTGCGTGGCTCAATGTCGATAGCTGATCGAGACCATCCCATGTGGCGATCCAATAGTCGCCATCTTTTTGTTTTACAATGCCGTAAGTGTCATTATGGCTAAGTGTGGGATGCGTTATATTTAGCGTGTTATGCGTACTTTTATCAAAGAGAAGTAGCCCATCTCCTATGGTGGATACCATGACATACTGTTTCGTGATACGAAGGCTGGTGATGGCCATGTACGGTGTTTTCTTATTTTTTTTAGGTAGTTGGTAATGTTCAAAGGTGTTGTTAGTGCAGTTAAAACGAATCAACTCATTGGAGCTTGTACCCAGCCAAACAATACCTTCCTTGTCGTGGGCAATGTGCAGGACTATGGCAGAAGTATTGTTCATTTTAGGTGGAGTGATCCACCTCAGGCTAGTTGTGTCAGAGGCGACAGGTGTTGTACTAAAATGAAGATGGGCCAATCCAATCTCAGAGGCAATAAGGAGACCGCCTGATGGATGATCATCGATGTCCCTGATGGTTACAGCTTCGGCGTGTGGTGCTCTGTAATGAAAGATAAAACGCTCCGTTTGAGTATCGAAGGCATACATTCCATCGTTGGTGCCTACCCAAATCAGTCCCGTGGTAGCTTGGTGCAATGAGTATATATCCAATGGTCCATCAAAGGGCTTGAATGATTTTACTGCAAAACCATCATAACGATTAAGTCCATCGGCCGTGCCCAGCCATATAAATCCCTTGTGGTCTTTGAGCAGGCAGTTCACATTGTTATCCGACAAGCCGTTTTGCATCGTAAGGTATTCTGCACTGATATCGTAAGGCATGGCATTGCTGCCCATGGTCATGAGGCAGACAAGAAATATCCAAAGCAGAAATTTATGCATAACGTGCGGTTTTTGAGCTGCAAAAATACAAAAAACACCCATCATTAATCTTACTCTTCAAACTACGCGTTGTGTTAAGTGTAAGTGATTAATAATTAGTCGATAATCGTTTTATGGTTATTGAAGGTGCCCCATCTGTGATTGATTTACACCTCCTGTAATTGACCGAAAAATCCCCCTTTTTTAATGATTTGTCACTGTTCTTTAACATGGCTTATTCTTAGTTTTGTATGTTTAGTAAGATTGATGTTGAATTAAAATTGAATACAAATGATTAAAACCATGTTCACAAGTGCCCTGCTGTCGGTGTCTTTGTTGGCTTCGGCACAAAGCAATGACTGGGAGAACCAGCATAGGGTGCATGAGAATAAGATGGATGGTCGCGCCACCTCTTATTCCTACCGGACAGCTGAAGAGGCACGTCTGCTCGATCGGCAGAAGGCCGAAGTAAAATTTTTGAACGGCGACTGGCAATTCCAGTTCACGCCCGATAGTAAAAACCGATCCACAGATTTTGCCGGGGCCGATTTTGATGCCTCATCATGGGCTAACATACCGGTGCCTTCCTGCTGGGAGATGCACGGTTATGGAACACCTATTTATACCAACGAGGTATATCCTTTTACACCCAATGCTCCGTACATCGATCGCACCAATCCTGTGGGATCCTATATCAAAGAGTTTGAACTGCCCGAAAACTGGCAGGACGAGCAAGTGATTATTCATTTTGGTGGTGTGTCATCGGCCTTCTATTGCTGGTTGAATGGCGAGTATGTTGGGTATAGCCAGGGCAGTCGTCTACCGGCCGAATTTGACCTGACCAAGCACCTGAAAAGCGGTAAAAACAAACTGGCCGTTCAGGTCATACGTTGGTCGGATGGTAGCTACCTGGAGGATCAGGATCACTGGCGCATGAGTGGTATCCACCGCGAAGTGTTTCTGATGGCTCAGCCTAAGGTACACATCAATGACTTTTTTATCCGTACACCGCTGAACGATGATTTTTCATCGGCTTTGTTTCAGGTGCGTCCTGAAGTAACCGTGGGTGATATTGATATTGAAGGCTGGACCCTGGAAATTAATTTATTCGATGCTGCCGGTAAGTCTGTGCTTGATAAAGCCTTGGTTCGTCCGGTTAAGGCCATTACTCATGAGTGGTATCCGGCACGCGATAACGTGTATTTCGGTCGTATGGAAGGGCAGGTTGAGAATCCGCAGCTATGGAGCGACGAGCACCCATATTTATACACCGCTGTTTTAAGTATTCGTAATGCCGACAAAGAAGTGGTTGAAGCACGTTCTACTCAGGTAGGTTTCCGTGAGTATAGCTACAATGAGCAGGGAGTCTTCCTGGTAAATGGTAAGCCCGTTAAGCTAAAAGGGGTTAACCGTCACGATCATAGTGATGTGGGAGGAAAAACAATGACACGCGAAGAGATGAAGCGTGACATTGAGTTGATGAAGCTTTACAATATTAATGCAGTGCGTACGGCACACTATCCCAACGATTCGTATGTGTATGAGTTATGCGATCAGTACGGTGTCTATGTAATGGATGAGGCCAATATTGAGTCGCACGGTATTGGAGGTCGTTTGGCCAATGATCCATCATGGAACCTTTCTTTTATGGATCGTGTAATCCGTATGGTAGAGCGCGATAAAAACCACGCTTCCATCTTCTCATGGTCGCTGGGTAACGAGTCGGGTTGTGGACCCAACCATGCATCGGCAGCGGCCTGGATACGTGATTTTGACCCAACGCGCCTGGTACACTATGAAGGTGCACAGGGTGTGCCTACACACCCCGATTACATTCCGCTGACCTCGAAAAAATGGGGACCCAACTATCATTCTAAGATGGCCAACCCCACCGATCCGGCTTATGTGGATATGTTAAGCCGTATGTATCCATCGTTGGAGCAGTTGAAAGCCCTCGGAACCAATGGTTATCTGAAGCGTCCGGTGGTGATGTGCGAATATGCCCACGCCATGGGTAATTCATTGGGTAACCTTAAAGAGTATTGGGATATGGTGTATGAGCACCCTATTTTGGTAGGTGGCTTTATCTGGGACTGGATCGATCAGGGTATCCGTGCCGAAGATGAAGACGGTACTGTTTACTGGAAATATGGTGGTGATTTCGGTGATAAGCCTAACCTGGGTAACTTCTGTCTGAATGGTATTGTTAATCCCGACCGATCGGTAAAACCTCAGCTTCAGGAGTGTAAGTATGTTTTCCAGCCCATTGCTTTCGAAGCGCTTGATTTGGCTAAGGGAGAAATAAAGGTACGCAGTAAGATGAACTTTATCTCAACAGCGGGTTACTTCTTTAAGTGGAGCATATCAGAAGAGGGTAAGGTGGTGCGCAGTGGTCAGTTGGATGACATTGTTGTGGCACCGGGTGAAACGCAGATCATTACCCTTCCGGTATCGAAGGTAAAACGCAAAGCCGGAAAAGAATACTGGCTGCGCGTGAGCATGCACAAGATTGATGCCACTGCATATGCAAAAGCAGGTTATGAAGTGGCCAAGCAACAATTTATGTTGCAGGAAAAAGCTTCAGCAGCTGCCCTGAAAGGTAATAAAGGGCTGATTGTTGATGATGTGGCTGATCGCTTAACCATCAAAGGCAAGCGTTTTGAGGTGAGCTGGTCGAAAAGCACCGGTGCTCTGGAGAACTATCGTTACAATGGTACTGTGCTGATTGAGCAGGGTCCGCAGGCTAACTTCTGGCGTCCGCAAACCGATAATGATCGTCGTGGTTGGAAATCGCATAAGGAGTCGGGTTACTGGCGCGATATCCAATCAGTAACACCCGTTGTAAGCGTTGAGCTGGATCAGTCATCGGCTGACTACCTAAAAGTAGTGGTGAAGCAAAGCTTCAATGATTCAGTAAAAGTAAATGTAACTTACAAGGTAGATTATCAGGCCAATATTGAAGTAACCAACGAGGTGCAGATGCCAGCGGATATGCCTATGCCTTTGCGTATTGGTGGTGAATGGCAAATTAATAAGAGCCTGCAGCAGATGAAGATGTACGGTAAAGGTCCCTGGGAAAACTATATCGACCGTGCTTTCGCAGCGGAGGTAGATGTTTATTCAGGAACAGTTAATGATTTTGTACATCACTATGTTACTCCGCAGGAGTGTAGCAACTATACCGAAGTACGTTGGTTACAGCTGACAACTCCCAAAGGAAAGGGTGTTCGCATTGAGGGTGCTCAGCCACTGAGTACTTCAGTATGGCCCTGGACAGCCGAAACGCTGGAGCAGGCGAAGCACATTAATGAGCTGGTAGAGGCTGACTATTTAACGCTTAACCTTGATTTGCGTCAGGTGGGTGTGGGTGGTGCCAATACCTGGTCTTATAAGGCCAAGCCCATTGAGCAATACCGCATTAAGCCGGGCAACTATACTTATTCTTACACCATTAAGCCACTTAAATAAGTTGCTTAATTAGAATGAAATTCAATCCGGTATTGGCTGTGACACGCAGTGAATACCGGATTGTTAAATTATAAGCTTATGAAACGATCATTCAAATTTGATTATTCAAATTAATACACAGGCGAATGGCAATATCGACCAAGTCAATGATCAAATTTATTTGGGAGCTTCGTATGGCAAATGAAAACGAATGAACGATATGAAATCACTAACGAAAATTACTACATGGCTCTGTCTGTGTTTTTGTTGGGCAAGCACCTATGCAACAGTTCCCCTGGAGGACTTTCTGTTACCGTCTCCGCAAAGCATAAAGATAGAGAAGGGAATGATGAGTCCCACGGGAGGTCGTATCCTGTTAGGCAAGGGTATTGATGATGATCGACTGTTGGAGCACACCCTCAGCCTGCGTGAGCAATTTAAGGATCTGGGCTGGCATTGGGAGCTTACACGGCAGTGTGCAGCTGGCGAGCAGCCCAATTTGCACATTCACATTGATGGCAGCAAAGACCTGCCAGCCCAGGGGTACCACTTGCATATTAAGAAAGAACAAATTGAATTAACGGGTGCCGATGCGCAAGGTGTATTTAATGGGCTGCAAACACTGCGTCAGTTAATTGACTATGCAGGCCGGGCCGAAGGGCTACCTTGTCTTAGTATTGAGGATTATCCGGATTTTGAGCACAGGGGTTTTATGTTGGATGTGAGTCGCGACCGGGTGCCTCGTCTGGCAACGCTCTTTCAAATCATTGATCATTTAGCAGCCTGGAAAATAAATCAGCTGCAATTATATACCGAGCATACTTTTGCCTATCAGAACCACCCTCAGGTGTGGCAGGCCTATTCACCTTACACGGCTGAGGACATTATTCGTATAGATCGCTATTGCAAAGAGCGTTTTATCGATCTGGTGCCCAATCAGAATGCCTTGGGTCATATGGAACGTTGGCTGGAACATGAAGACTATCAGCACTTGGCAGAGCTGGAAACTATACAGCCTGAGGGACCCAGTCAGCTGCAGCGTCGCACAACACTGAATCCCATTGATCCGCTTTCCATGGAGCTGGTGAACGGCATGTTCGACGAGTTACTGCCCAACTTTAGTTCTGCCACTGTTAATATTGGTGGTGATGAGCCCTGGGAGCTGGGATACGGTCGTTCCAAAGCGGTTTGTGATGCCAAAGGAAAGGGGCAGGTTTATGTGGATTATATGTCGGATTTAACCCGGGGACTGAGTAAAAAGGGTTATCGTACACAAATGTGGGCCGATATTATTCTTCATCATCCCGATCAGTTGCATCGCCTGCCCAAGGATCTTACCTGCCTTGTTTGGGGCTATCGTGCCTGGTATCCGTTTGACAAAAACTGTCGCAAGATCAAAGAGGCCGGCCTGCCGCTTTATGTGTGCCCCGGTACTTCCAGCTGGCAGTCGTTTATTGGACGGTGGCCCAATGCACAAATCAATCTGCTGAAGGCTGCCAAAGCAGGAAAGAAGCACGGAGCCGAGGGCTATCTAATCACTGATTGGGGTGATTTTGGGCACTGGCAATCATTCCTAATCAGTTACCCGGGCATAATGTATGGAGCGGGTCTTAGCTGGGCGCTTGATCAAAACCAAGAGCTGCCCACAGATCGACTAATGAGCAATAGCATGATGGCTAAGCCCAATCCTGAGTTAAGTAAGTTGATTGTTGAATTGGGCGAGGTGTATAAGCTCTACGATGGTGATATTCAAAAATATGTTAATGTTTTTTATGATATCTTACGAGCTCCCGATGCCTCTTTGTCTACGCCAAAGCTTAAGCATGTAAACGCTACCAATACGCAGGAAGTACTGAATACTTTGGATAATTTATTAAATCGATTACATCAATGTTCTGTCTTTAATGACGAACAGCGTCTTATGAGGGATGAGTTGATTTTAGCAGCCGGTTTTGCTCGTCATAGTGCCCAAATGGCAAAAGAACGATTATCTTTGCCCGATCATAAAATGAGCCTGGCAAGTGCTAAATGTAAGCAGATGATGATGAAGGACTGGGAGCGCCTTTTGGCGCGTTACCGCGAGCTGTGGTTAGAGCGCAATCGCCCGGGTGGCTTGCAAAGTAGTTACGCCGGCTTTGAAATAATAACAGAATGTTATCGTCAATAAATGTAGTTTAATGAAAAAAATATATAAAAATAATAAGCTGGTACTTTTTTGTAGCATGTTCATGTTCATGCTGCTGGGAGCTTGCACCGGCGAAAATGACGTGAAGTCGCCAAACATTATTTTATTCCTGGTGGATGATATGGGTTGGCAGGATACTTCGGTTCCTTTTCATAAAGAAGTAACACCATTAAATAAAAAATATCACACCCCAAATATGGAGCGCCTGGCCAGTCAGGGTATGAAATTTACCCAGGCCTATGCCAGTTCGGTCTGTTCGCCCACCCGGGTGAGCCTTATGAGCGGTATGAATGCTGCTCGTCATCGCGTAACCAACTGGACGCTTCGCCGCAATGTTTCGCAGGATGCTGCTGATGAGGTACTGGATTTTCCAAAATGGAATATGAATGGACTTCAAACCAATGATAGCATTGAGAATGCAGCGGTAGCCACGCCGCTTCCCCTCTTGCTGAAGGAAAAGGGCTATTTTACCATCCATAGTGGCAAGGCGCATTTTGGCGCCATTGGCACCCCTGCGGCCGACCCGCGTAACCTGGGTTTCGATATTAATATTGCCGGACATGCTGCCGGAGGACCGGCTACCTATCAGGGACTGCGCAATTATGGTCACGATGAAAATGGTTTGCCATTAAATCAGTGGGCTATACCGGGGCTGGAAAAATACCACGGAAAGGATATTAACCTTACCGAGGCGCTTACGATTGAGGCAGAACACGCACTCGATAGTGCCCGTGCCAGTGGTAAGCCCTTTTTTCTGTATATGGCACACTATACCGTGCATGTACCCATCGAAGCTGATAAGCGTTTTGTACAGAAATACCTTGATAAGGGGATGAATGAAACAGAGGCGAAGTACGCCTCCATGGTAGAAGGCATGGACAAGAGTTTGGGTGACTTGATGGACTACCTGGAGGAGCATCAGCTGGATGATAATACCATTGTGCTGTTTATGTCGGACAACGGCGGATTGAGTGCCCATAATAGAGGCGGAGAGCGCCATGTGCACAATGCTCCTTTAAATAGTGGAAAGGGTTCGGCTTATGAGGGAGGTATCCGCGAACCCATGTTGGTTAAATGGCCGGGTAAGGTGAAGCCTGCCTCGCAATGTGACGATTATCTTATTGTTGAGGATTTTTATCCCTCAATATTAGAGATGGCAGGTTTAAAAAATGCCGAGACGAAGCAATTGGTAGATGGTCGTAGTTTTGTGCCGATGCTGATGCAAACCGGTACATCGGCCGATGAGCGCGATTTGTTCTGGCATTTTCCTAATAAATGGGGTGGACATGGCCCGGGCATTGGTACCACCAGTACCATACGCAGTGGCGATTGGAAGCTGATTTATTGGTATAAAACACAAACTTTTGAATTGTTTAATGTTAAGGACGATATTGGTGAAACCCATAACCTGGCCGCCGACTGTCCTGAAAAAGTAAAAGAATTGGCAGGAAGGCTGGGTGATTACCTGCGCAGCGTAAATGCCGATCGCCCTACAATAAAGGCGAGTGGTCAGCCGGTTAGCTGGCCTGACGAAGTACTCAATTAAATTATTATATTCTTAATCTCCCCGAAAAGAGAATATGAAGCAAAGTAGCGATATAGCGCTGGTAGAACAACTTGTTGCCGGGCAGGAGCGGGCATTAAGTGCATTGATGGACGCCTACCGTGGGCGACTCAGAGCCTTTATGATGCGAAGCTTACCACAGGAAGAAGATGTTGAGAGCCTGGTGCAGGAAGTCTTTTTGAAAGTGTGGCTCAATAGAGCCACACTGGATAAAGGAAGGCCTTTTGAAGCCTACCTGTTTACGGTGGCCAAGCATATTGTTATCGACCATCTGCGTAAGCTGGTTCATAAGAGACGCTTCATTCAGGATGCCATGGCCTCGCCCCAGAGTATGGAGCAGAGTGCCTCCGAAGTGATCGAATACGACGAGTTAAAAAGCAAAGTTGAGGCAGCCGTGTTGCAGATGCCCGAGAAGCGTCGTCGTATTTTTGTTATGCACCGCTTCGAAGGAAAAAAAATACAAAGAGATTGCCCAGTCCTTGGGTATTAGTGAAAATACTGTGAACGTACAAATGCATAAAAGCATGGCTTTTCTCAAGGAAAAGCTAAATGCATATCTTTTTTTTATTATTTCTATGTTGGCTGTAGTTTACAATAGCGTTTTAATTTTGTAACTTAATGAGAAAATGCCATGGATACCGCCAAAATAAAAGAA
>NZ_JBNGOZ010000039.1:0-9590 GCF_050589825.1 Carboxylicivirga longa
TGAAAAACAAAAAGGCTAATCAACAAAGATTAACCTCATATATTGTTCTTCATAAGTATCACTTCTGAAAGTGCCTAGATTAAAGTGAAGTCGAATCAATTCAAAACTAAAGAATGTTATTCAAGTCTTGCATTGCATTGCAACAATCGCTATAACATCATCTGTTCCGTTATAAATTTTGTAGTAAATACTATCTGAGCCACAAACGCACCTTCTGTATCCTGGTTTATGTAATCAACAGATTCAAAAGCAAATGGTCTGTCTGCGATTATATCGAAGTAATCAAAAAAGGTCTCAAAATATTTGTCAGCTTGAACGACTCCGAACTTTTCAACACCAAATTGATGAATTCGAATCAGGTCTTGTTTTGCCGATTTACCTTATCTATAATTCGCCATTAAGCAACGACTTTGATTGTCTTAAAATTTCTTCTTTGGAGTCATTGGTAAAACCGCTTTCTTCAGCTTTATCTAATTTAGCTCTGAGCCAATCAACTTGCGCTTGTTGCTTTCTTGCCCGCCGAATCAAATCATTAGCAAGTTCACTTTTACTAGAATACTCTTCGCTGTCCACTTGTGCTTTTAACCATTCATCGTTAGGTTTCGAAAATGAGATACTTTGCCTTGGCATAATTTTAATTTTTTAAATGTGGTGTAGATCTACACCAAAATCGCCCCATTTGCAAGTTTCGATCTGTATTGTTGCTAACAGGGCGATAATACAATGGAGTAAACATTCAAGTTGCTGATCATGAAAAATACAGGCTACATACTCACAAGGGCTTTAAGCTCTGAATTCGACAAATCGCCAATCCACTTCTCGCCCGCTGCAACAGTCAAATCAGCCAGGTGCTTTTTATCCTGGAGCATTTCGTTAATTTTCTCCTCAAAGGTTCCCCTGGAAATGAAACGATGAACCAACACGTTATTTTGCTGACCAATGCGAAAAGCACGGTCGGTGGCCTGAGCTTCCACAGCCGGATTCCACCACAGATCGTAGTGAATAACATGATTGGCCGCCGTTAAGTTCAACCCTGTTCCACCAGCCTTTATCGAAAGAATGAAGATTTTTTTATGTCTTTTATTCTGAAAGGCATCTACCATTTCATCTCGTTTCTCGCGGGATACGCCACCATGTAAAAACAAGGGCTTACTGTCAAATGCAGTTTCTAAAATACGGGTGAGAATTTGCCCCATCTCCTTATATTGAGTAAATACCAATACTTTTTCGTCATTTTCATAGATGGTGCGTAGCAACTCAATCAACATCTGCGTTTTCCCTGACAGCTCTGCGCGGTCATCATCCTTTTTCAGGAACTGAGCTGGGTGGTTACAAACCTGCTTCAAGGCAGTCATCATCTTAAGTACGAGCCCTTTTCGTTCAATAGAATTCTCTTCTGTGTCAATAAGCGCTTCCATCATACTATCAACCACTTTCTGATAGAGCGCTGTTTGTTCCTTGGCAAGCTCCACAAAGCAATCGTGCTCAATCTTTTCAGGTAAATCAGAAATAATAGACTTATCTGTTTTTAAGCGCCGCAAAATAAAGGGTGCTGTTATACTTTTAAACCGGTTGAGTTGCTCCTCATTATTATCCCGCTCAATGGGTGTGGCAAAGGCCTTTTTGAAATACCTAGCCGAGCCCAGGTATCCTTTATTCACAAAATCGAAAAGGCTCCAATACTCACTCAAACGATTTTCAACAGGTGTACCACTCATGGCAATCTTTACATCAGCTTTCAACTTCTTAACTGCTTTCGTCTGTTCAGTGCCCGGATTTTTTATATTTTGTGCTTCATCAATGGCCACCAGCTCCCATTTAATTTTATGGAATTTTGATGCGTCGCTTCGTAAGGTGCCGTAGGATGTAATGACTAAATCGCAATCCTCAGTAACAAACTCACGCTTTGCTCCATGATAAATATGCGGAATCAATTCCGGTGCAAAGCGCTCTATCTCCTTTTGCCAGTTGCTGATTAAGGTAGTCGGAACAACCACCAATGCTTTTTTCTTTTTAAAACGCCCTTCTTGTTTAAATAGCAGCAAGAGACTAATTACCTGGAGCGTTTTCCCAAGTCCCATATCGTCAGCAATAATACTACCAAACCCCACTTTACTATTGTTATAAAGCCATTGGTAGCCCCTCTCCTGATAGGGGCGTAAGGTGGCATTCAATTCAGAAGGAATTGGCATCCTATCACTTTGCAATAATTCATGAATCATCTGCCGAGCTGTATCTGTTACCGTTATTTTAGCCTCCTGATACTCTTCAGTGAGCGCAGACTGGAGCAATTCAGCATGACTAAGTTGCTTTTCTTCATCGAGGTTAGCGAGCAAAGTAGCCACCTCTTTTTGGTCTATTAAAACATACTCTCCCTTAATATTAACCACTCCCGAAGTACCCTGTACCAACTTTTTAAATTCGCTCACCGGAATGGTTTTATCACCAATGGCAATTTGCCATTCAAACTGCAACATCTCATTGAGATTGAGGTAACTTTTACCCGTCGAATGCGCATTATTGCCCTCTAATTTTAACGAAGCTTTAGGGCGGGCAAGACTTTTAAGAGAATTAGGTAGTAGTATTCTAATACCCATCAACTTAACCAAGGGTAGGATATGCAATAAAACATCGGCAAATAAATCAGCATTGAAGCAGAGCTGCTCCTTACCCGATGATGAGATGAGCGGTTTTATCGCTGTAAAATCGCGGGATAAGCTTGCCAGGGATTGGAACATCGAAGTCTTATGCTTATTATTCACCTCATCGCCGATGAAATCATCCAATGGTATCGGCTCTTGCATCGAGTCTTTACAATTTTCAACCCACAACTGAAACTCAAATTTTTTTTCAAGTGGGTGATCGTCAATTTTAATGAGTGGCACATACGATTTTTCATTAATGAAAAATCGTTGCAGGTATTGATGAATGGCTTCCGGCACCTGTTTTTCTCCCACCCGATGAAAGGTGCTGCCCTGATTTTTGAAGAATAACTGTTCTATTTTGGCTTCTAAGGGATGTCTTGGTGCTGATTGCACAAGGCTGGCAGTCTTCATGTAATGCGTCAAAAAAACAGACACAAGACTTATTGTCTGTTCCCATGGCGACAGATACTTATACTTAGCTTTTCCGTTGGATACTTTTACCAACTCAGAGGAGATATCTTGTTCAATCAGCTTAAGCAAAGTACTAACTTCATCGTTTATCACAGCCGGAATCCATCTGATAATATTTACACCTTTCCCCACGGCTAGTATTTGAGGTATGAAGGCCCCAAGCTCAGCAAGCTTAATGCTTAAATGCCAAACCTTATATAGAGTTTTTAGATCGGGTGATAGTCGTTGCTCATATTTCTTGGGCAGCCTGACCAAAAAGTTAATGAGACCATCTAAGCCATCATCTGCTGCATCAAAAATTAAATCCCCCTTTTCAGCATTCAGGCAAGCCTTTTGAAAAGTCGAATCATCATTAATAAAAACCGCTCCCTTTTCAATATTTTCAAATACGCTGGGTTCAAAGGCTACAACCTCCTTTTCTGAAAGGGTTTTCGAATGCCGTGCCAGTGCCTTGTAGTTTTTGCGAAGCAGGGGAATAAAAGGCTTATCGTAAAAAGTACATTTTGTTTCCAACAAAGTTAGGAGCTTATCGGCCTGTGGCTTCAAACCGGACAAATCAAAAAGAGCTTCTTCCTCGCTAGCCCCATCTTCTATTTCAGAAGGCAAATCCTGTATCTTATCCTGAAAAAGCGGGATTTTCATCTCTTGCGCCAGAGGCATCCCTCCTTTGCTAAGTTCCCTCAAAATATCTAAGCCATGCAATTGAAAAATCAAAAAGGGGTTTCTGTCAATTTCAGCTGAAAGCATATAAATAACCGAGGCCAAATGCTTGCATGGCACCGCCCAATCAGGACAAGAGCATTGCATATCAAAATCAGACCATTTATTGGGAAATACAGAAATATTATTCTTTTCAGCCAGTATATTTAGCTCATCCGGCAACTCCCGATTCAGCAAATGAGATAGCAATAATGGGTCGTCGGAGATGGCCTGCATAAGTTTCTTCTTCTCGCCATCCGTAAAGAGCGGTATGGTAACTTGCACTTTATAGGGTGTTCGGCGGCTTCCTTTTACTTTGGCATCAATCCTGTTTCCTGTGATATCAATTGAAGCGACATAACCATTACGTGCATAACTTCTGCCCCTGGGCAGTCGGTTGGAATAATCTATATCTGTTAATGCTTGTAAAAAGTGCTCCCCCCACCATGTTTTACCAAATTGCTGTGCCATTGCTATATATCAGGATTAAAGCTTTTATCGAAGTACAAAACACCACTTAAGCCTAATCTACTCAATCGTAGCCTGCTTAAACGGAATACTCAAAGCATTGTCAAAAATAATAAAATATCCACGATTGAGTCCAGCTTAGCAAGTCATCTTAAAAGCCAATAACACTACACACATAAGCGGGCACCATTTCGGCTACTAATTATTTACTCAAAATTACCTTTTCTGAAGCGGGTGGTTTCAGCTCATAACTTTGCTGTGCCAGGGTGTGTGATCGGGCAGCCAATTGCACTTTATTATGCTGAAGGTTAAATTCAAGTACTTTGGTAATCAGTCCTGTTCATACGATATCATGGCCTGCTCATTACTGATACGGGTGATTTCCGGTACAAAAAACAATAACACAGTGGTATAAAATACAAGCTTACCAAGGTACCCAGTGTCATACTACCAATAACGGTTAATGCCAGGGGCTGCTGCAAGAGGCTTCCCATATCGTTTTGAAACAAGAAGGGTAGCAATGCCAATATGGTGGTTAAACTGGTCATTAGTATGGGCTTCAATCGACGGTGGCCACCGGTTTCTATGGCTTCCATCAGCCCCATGCCTTGGCGGCGCAGCTGATTGATGGTATCAATTTTTAAGATGGAATCGTTGATGATGATACCGCTCATCACGATGATGCCGATCATGGCCATCAGGTTGATGGTGCCTCCAAACAGCCACAATAAGCCTAGGGCACCGGCCATATCCATCAGCACCTAGAACAGAACGATCAAGGGTTGGCTAAAACTCTCGAACTGGGCAGCCAGAATAAAGTAGAGAAGAGCTAATGCTATGCCCATTACGATCAACAGTTCTTTCAATAACAATAGTTCGTTAAAGTATGATATAAACTATTGAATATCAGCGAAACAATTCAGTGATTTACTTGTCTAAATCATTTACAAACAACATCTTAATGGAGAGTTTCGACAGCTTCATTAAGGGTGACTATCAAGGTTTTAAACAAACATCATCCTACTTATCTTATTGATTATCCACTGTTTATGTAATACTTCAACAAACTATTGCCTTTAACTCATAACTTTTATTAGAAAAGTTACAGATTCATTTATTTACGACAATAAATATTATTCATTATCATAATAATATTCTTCCTCCAGATTCAGTAATTCTATCGCCTCTTGACCGGGACGAGGAGATTTGTCCTTTTCTGCCAAATACTCGGCATCCACCCACTTCATTTCCAATCCTAACTCACGTGGATCACCATGTTTTTTAAGGTGGTCTGTCAATTGCTTTGCAAGTTTTTCTCGCGCCTCCTGATAAGCAGGATCGTTTGCTACATTATTCATCTGGTACTGGTCTTTTTCCAGATCGTACAACTCTTCCTTTGGACGCTTCGCAAATGCAAGGTCAAATAGTGGCTTAATGGTTTCATCTTCTTTTTTGAGCAGCAAATCCATCTTTGTTGGACATGGGTAATGCAACATATGCGCATCCACATCGCCATATAATGGAGGATCGCCAGCTGGCCATGCCTCATAATCGTAATTTCGAATATATAAGAATTGCTTGTTGCGTAGAGCACGCGAACCATAACCGGCCCCATTTTTCCTTACATAAGCATGACGCTCTCTGGCTGTCACAATAAAATCTCTTTCCCCGTCAATTATACCGCTATTATCAGCTTCCAGAATAGGCACAAGACTTTTGGCATTCATATAATCTGGAATTGACAAACCAGCCAGTTCTAGCAATGTTGGAGCCAGATCATTTAAGCTGACAAAATCATCAATTGTACGGTTGCCTGCAAACCGCTCTGGCATAGAGATAATCATAGGAATTTTTGTTCCAAAATCATACAAATTACCTAATCCCCGTGGCATTTGCCACCCATTATCGCTACAAACAATCACTACGGTATTCTCTAGTTGTCCCATTTCTTTCAACAAGGTCAGGTAAGCACCTACCTCCCTATCAAAACTCTGCACCTCAGCATAGTAATCAGAGATATCTCCCCTCACTTCTTCAGTATCGGGCAAATAAGGAGGAACTACAATTGAATTCAAATCAATCTTTGCTTTTTTACCTCCATTGCGCTTAAATGGACGATGTGGATCGCGTGAACTATACCAATAACAGAAAGGTTGCCCTTTTTCACGTTCGTTATAAAACTCTTCAAACGAGCCATACCGCTCACCGCCAGGGTTATGTTCGCGTCCACTCTCTTCAACACCTCCCGGGCCCCAGCCTTTACCTTCGATTCCAACCAGGTAGCCGGCCTTCTCAAGAATATCCGGATAGACTTCAAACTTTGCAGGCAAAGTACCCCATAAGTTAGCGCCTTCCTCTAAGCGCCAGATATCCTGTCCAGTCAGCATTGACGCGCGCGCCGGCGTGCAGGAAGGAGCCGAACAAAATGCATTATTAAATAAAATACCCTTCGTTGCTACATCATCAATAACAGGAGTTTTAACCACCTCATCACCATAGCAGCCAAGATGGTTCCAACTGTGGTTATCAGACATTAAAATCAGGAAGTTAGGACGCTGCTTTTTCTCCTGCTTCGGCTGACAGCTATATAATGCAGATGCCAAAATCAGCAAGGTACAGATGCCAGAAACCAGATTATATTTACGTTTCATCAATATATAATTTAATTAAAATTTACTTGTTCCATTAGTGTAATACGGCAACTGTCTGTTTTGTACGATCAAACACCAGTGCTGCCGCCCCAATAAAGCCCGCCTTGTTACCCAACCTGGCTTGTACAATTTGCGTAAACACGCTGGTTTCTTTCATAGCCAATTTCATTGTTCGTTTTTGCACTTCATCGATATAGAAATCGCCGGCTTCCGATAATCCACCTCCAATAATGACTTTCTGGGGACTAAATATGTTAATAAAACTCGCAATGCCCATAGCGAGGTAATCCATGTGCTGATTCAATGCTTTTTGTGCACAAGCTTCTCCACTTCTAAAATTCTGCATGATGTGAACGCCATCAATTTTATCAGGCAGAGTATGGCCTGCCTCTGCCAGTGCATCTTTATAATCTCTTATTAATGAAGTTACCGAAGCGTGCGCTTCAAGGCATCCTTTTGTTCCACAATCGCAGATAGCACCATCAGGATTAATTACGATATGCCCCAATTCGGCACCTCTGTTTCGGTGGCCGCCGTACAGCTCACCATTAAGCACCATTGCCCCGCCAACACCTGTTCCTATGGTTAGAAAAATTGCGTCATCCACGTTATCGGCAGCACCAAAACGCACCTCTGCCAAGCCCATCATATTGGCATCATTCTCAACAAAAACTGGAAGATTCAATCGACGACTTAAAATACCTCCCAGTGGTAAGCTTTCCCATTCAGGCAAGTTTTCAGCTCCACCTAAAACCAAGCCATTATCGATTATACCCGGCGAACCAACCCCTACTCCACTAACCTCCATCTGATGAGCTGCAGCATATTCTAACAACTCGTTACAACAGTTCAGAATGTTCTGAACAACTACATCTCGGCCTTCATTGGCCTGTGTTGGCTTAATGGATTCAATTACAATGGTACCATCGTCAGATACAATTGCGTACTTAATATTTGTACCTCCTAAATCTATTCCAATTGCATAGCTCATATCACTTTCTTTTTTAGATTCCTCCGCCAATAGCAGGTTGCTATAATCACGGACGCTTTACTTATTCCTATTTGGCTTCTTCTACTATTTGATGAAAGGTTCTCCAGATAGCATAAAGAACAAGACAAAGGTACATGGACAGGTGTTTACACTGAACTAATGGAGTTTAGGCTCTTTTAAATTGGTTGAAAAACCTATAACACATGTTGAAATGTCGGAAATAGCAACCAGAAATAGTTTGGGTGCACAAACTTTTTATTGGTTTAAAATCCTGCTATTGATGCTGAAAGTCTATATACAGATCGCACTGAACTGGACAAATATGGAAATGAATGCCATCAATTACCTCTGAGTCCTGTTAGCCTATCTTTTTTCCCATGTCATTAGTGACTTTTAAAAGCATGCTACAGTGATAACGCTAACACAATATCAATGAGCATTCCTCTTTTAAACAAGATTAAATCAATCCGGCGAATTGTTAAAATTAATTGCTAAATAATGAATGCTTCAGTCCATAATGTTTGTTTTCTTTATCGCTATTAAAACAAATACACAATGAAAATCTTAAGAATAATTCTAATCACGGCCATTGTTATCGTCTGCATGGCGTGCCAAAAAAAGCAAAGCTCGCAACAGCCCAACGTTCTGTTTATTGCCATTGACGATCTTAACGACTGGACAGGTCATCTTGAGGGGCATCCACAAGCCATCACGCCAAATCTTGATCGACTGGCAAAATCTGGCACATCATTTAGTAACGCACATACCCCTATGGCAGTCTGTGTTGCGTCACGAAATGCTTTATTGAGCGGCTTACATCCGACCTCCACTGGTTGGTATACGCTGGTAGAAGATCACGAAGCCATGGAAGCCTCCTACCACGAGGTAATGGGCGACAAACAAATGCTACCTGCTGTATTTAAAAATCATGGCTATAAAACCTGGTGCGCCGGTAAAATATTTCATAAAGGAGCTACTGATTTTCAATTTCTGAAAGATGAACTCTGGGATGATTGTCTACCCGAATATAAAGAGAAACTGCGCCCTATTGACCTTGAACGTGGCGCCGGCTATAAGGGCTATAAGTTTTACCCCTTTCCTAAAGGAGGCAGTCAAATAAAGACGCATTATGGCAATGAAATAAGCAAAGGGCATTCACTGTGCGGTGGACCTCTGGATGAGGCCGACATACCGGAAGGTAAAATGTATGATGAACTAATTGCCGATTACGCCATTGATAAACTGCAGGAGCAACATGCCGATCCATTCTTTTTATCCGTTGGTTTCGTCAGACCCCATGTACCCTACACAGCGCCCCGCAAGTATTTTGACCTGTACGATAAAGCAAGTATCAAAAAACCCAAATGCCCAGAAGATGATATGAAGGACATTCCAATTATGGGCAAATCTATTGCTTATAATTATGGTACTAACCTAGGAGATTATGCCACCGTTGAAGGTATGGGTGATGAATTTTATACCCATCTACTTCATTCCTACCTGGCCTGTGTATCCTTTGCTGACGATCAATTGGGGCGAGTCCTAACAGCACTTCAAAACAGTGACTATGCCGATAATACAATTATTGTAGGCTATAGTTTAATAATGCGTTGTAAAACCGATTAGTTGTTGATAACATAGGTCTATTTTCAAAAACCTTTCCTT
>NZ_JBNGOZ010000040.1:0-9521 GCF_050589825.1 Carboxylicivirga longa
TAAGGAAAGGTTTTTGAAAATAGACCTATGTTATCAACAACTAATCGGTTTTACAACGCATTATTAAACTATAGCCAAATAAAATAAAGAAGCCTTCAGCGAAATAATAGCAGTAGCTAATAAAAATTGCCGCAGAACAGCGCTTTCAGTTTATTGATTTTACTTGGGTTTTTTAATCATACTAAAATTAAAAATATCAAATAATCAACAAAAACGAAGTCAAAATAACAACAGGTAGCTGCGGAACCCCTATCAACAGAGCTCCGCCCTGACCTATTAATTTCCTACTTCCGAAATAAATTTAATGCGCACGATACGCACATCTTCCTCGGAGTACTGATCTTCTCCCAGCTCGTCAAGTGCTGCCTGAATATCATCCGTCTCTGCGTCTTCCTTGAAATAGTAGAAGATATCATCGCGATGATCCTCATCCATCACCTGATCGATGTAATAATCGATATTAACGCGGGTACCGGAATACACAATAGACTCAAGCTCTTTGATCAGCTCAACCATCTCCATTCCTTTGGAGGCCGCAATGTCATCCAATGGCATCTGACGGTCGATACTTTGTATAATCGCAATTTTATTTTTTGATTTATTGGCGATAGACTTAACCACCAGATCTATGGGGCGCTCAATCTCATTCTCCTCCACATGACGACCAATCAGCTTGATGAACTCTTTTCCAAAGCGTTTTGCTTTACCGGTTCCCACGCCCGGTATATTCTGAAGCTCCTCGATAGTGATCGGATAATAGGTAGACATAGCCTCCAGCGATGGATCCTGAAAGATCACAAAGGGCGGAAGATTAAGCCGCTTGGAAAGATCCTTACGCAAGTCCTTCAACATATTAAACAACACCGTATCAACCGCAGCCGTTCCGCCTGTATTCGTTTCTTCCTCCACCGTATCAAAATCATGATCTTTGGTCATCACAATAGAGTAGGGGGCTTTTAGAAAAGCATGCCCAGCCTTGCTAAGATGCAATAAGCCGTAGGACTCAATATCCTTGATAATCAATCCTCTGACCAGCGACTGACGCACAACAGCATTCCAATGCTTCTCATCGTGCTCATCGCCCGAACCGAACTCATCCAGTTCGTGGTGTTTGTAGGATTTAATGGCAGTATTGGCATTCCCCGTAAGTACATTAATAATATGGTCGGATTTAAAACGCTCCTTAAGCTGAAGGATCATCTTCAACAACTTTTCCACATCAGTCTGTCCTTCAAACTCCTCTTTCGGATTCACGCAGTTGTCGCAGGTCTCACAATCCTTTACTGTATACTTCTCACCAAAGTAATGCAATAGGGTTTTACGTCGACACACCGATGATTCGGCATAGGATACGGTCTCCAGCAACAGCTGCTTACCAATCTCCTGCTCAGCCAGCGGCTTACCCTGCATAAACTTTTCGAGCTTCTGAATATCTTTATAACTATAGAAGGCGATGCATCGTCCTTCGCCACCATCGCGTCCTGCCCGGCCGGTTTCCTGGTAATAACCTTCCAGGCTCTTGGGGATATCGTAGTGAATCACCAGGCGCACATCCGGCTTGTCAATGCCCATACCAAAGGCAATGGTTGCCACAATCACATCGGTCTCCTCCATCAGGAACTGATCCTGATTCTTAGCCCGGGTAGAAGCATCCATCCCAGCATGATAAGGCAGCGCTTTAATTCCATTAACTACCAGCGTCTCCGCCAATTCTTCTACCTTCTTACGGCTCAAACAGTAGATAATGGCCGATTTACCGGTGTAATTTTTAAGTATCTTAATAATTTCTTTGGAAGCATGCATCTTTGGCCTTACTTCGTAAAAGAGGTTGGGTCGGTTAAATGATGATTTAAAGACCATGGCATTAAGCATACCCAGGTTTTTCTGAATGTCGTGCTGTACCTTGGGGGTAGCCGTTGCCGTTAAGGCAATTACGGGCGACTCACCAATCTCACTAATGATGGGTCGTATGCGACGATACTCAGGCCTGAAATCGTGTCCCCACTCCGATATACAGTGCGCCTCATCAACAGCATAGAATGATATTTTTACCTGCTTCAGAAACTCAATATTCTCTTCCTTGGTAAGTGACTCGGGCGCCACATAAAGCAACTTAGTCTTACCGGCCAGAATATCTTCCTTCACCTTGTTAATGGCCGTTTTTGTTAGCGATGAGTTCAGAAAATGGGCGATACCATCGTCTTCACTGAAGTTACGCATGGCATCCACCTGGTTTTTCATAAGCGCTATTAACGGCGAAATCACAATGGCGGTTCCTTCCAATAGCAAAGCCGGAAGCTGGTAGCACAATGACTTTCCACCCCCGGTGGGCATTAACACAAAGGTGTCGTTGCCTTGTAATACGTTGTTGATGACCTCCTCTTGATTCCCCTTGAAGGTATCAAACCCAAAATGCTTTTTAAGACCAGCATTTAGATCCAACTGCTTTGTCATAACAATATCCCTATTTCAGACCGTTGTCCCCCATGGGTCAACAGTTGTTGTTATCCTCGATTATAGATTGCAACAAAAATAAAATAACCTTTTAACTTTTGTAGGTTTTAAGCCTTGAAAACCAAAATGTATTCTTTATACAGATCCTTGCCCACTATGTTACAATGTTGAATGAAGTTAGATAATATCTTTGGCATAAGCAAAATTGTTTGTGTTTAGGAATAGCTATGTTATCTTCGCAATCATCACTAACTGTTTATTAAGGTATTTAGCTTTAAATTTTTTTAACATTTGAATTACAGGCGATCATCTACTTTTGTTAATTCAAGATTTTATTAAAAAAATAAGTGCATGACTGAAGAAAACAATAAGGAAATGTCGTTTTTGGAACACCTTGAAGTATTAAGGTGGCATCTGGTGCGCGCTTTCGGGAGTGTTTTTGTGTTTGCCATTCTGGCCTTCATCTTCAAAAGCTTTGTATTCGACACGGTTATTCTGGCACCCTCCAACCCTGACTTCTTCACCAACCGCCTCCTTTGCGAAGCCGCACAGCTGTTGGATATGCCGCTTTTATGTATTAACCAGATACCCCTTAGCTTTCAGAATATAAGTATGTCAGGCCAGTTTACCACCCATATTTGGGTGTCGTTTGTAGCTGGCATCGTAGTGGCCTTCCCCTACATCTTTTTTGAGTTCTGGCGCTTTGTGAAGCCGGCATTATATCAAAATGAGATACGCAATTCGCGCGGCGCCATCTTTTTTGCCTCCACGCTATTCTCCATCGGCATCCTATTCGCCTACTACATTATATGCCCCTTATCTGTGCATTTTTTAGGTACCTATCAGGTCAGCGATAAGGTAGAAAATATCGTGAATTTGGGCTCCTACATCAGCACCATCACCTCCATCGTACTGGCAGGCGGTATCATATTTGAGCTGCCTATATTCATTTATTTCCTGGCCAA
Organism: Carboxylicivirga longa; assembly: GCF_050589825.1. Taxonomy (NCBI): domain Bacteria; kingdom Pseudomonadati; phylum Bacteroidota; class Bacteroidia; order Marinilabiliales; family Marinilabiliaceae; genus Carboxylicivirga; species Carboxylicivirga longa. The sequence goes on from NZ_JBNGOZ010000040.1 coordinate 3,420, forward strand.
GGTGGGATTGGTCACTTCACATTTCCTGATTAAATACCGCAAACACTCCATTGTTGTTGCCTTATTACTGGCGGCCATAATTACACCGCCCGATGTCATCAGTCAGTTGCTTGTTTGCTTTCCCCTTATTATATTATATGAGTCGGGCATTATCATAGCTAAACGACTTGAAAGAAAGAACGACGTATTTACGCCCGCTAAAGCATAGCCTTATGGATGAACAACCCTTAAAATTACATACCGACACCCTCATTAAAAAATATAAAAACCGCACCGTTGTAAAAGGTGTGTCTGTAAATGTGCAGCAAGGTGAAGTTGTAGGTTTGCTGGGACCCAACGGAGCGGGAAAAACTACCTCATTCTATATGATGGTGGGGCTGATTACCCCCAACAGTGGCCGCATATTTTTAAATGATGAAGAGATAACCGATGCTCCGGTTTACAAAAGGGCACAAAAAGGAATTGGTTACCTAGCGCAGGAGGCCAGTGTGTTTCGTCAACTGAGCGTGGAGGATAACATCAAGGCCGTATTGCAGATGACCAAATTCTCAAAAGAGTATCAGGATCAAAGACTGGAAGAACTACTGGAGGAATTTAGCCTGACACACATACGCAAGAGCCTGGGTATACAACTGTCGGGGGGCGAACGCCGACGCACCGAGATAGCGAGAGCACTGGCCATTAATCCCAAATTCATCTTACTGGATGAGCCCTTTGCCGGGGTAGACCCCATTGCCGTGCGCGACATACAGGAAATTGTAGCCAAGCTGAAATTTAAAAACATCGGTATTCTCATTACCGACCACAACGTGCACGAGACATTGGCAATATGCGACCGTGCCTACCTGCTGTTCGAAGGGAAAATACTGAAAGCAGGTACTGCTGAGGAACTTGCACTTGATGAGGATGTGAAACGTTTATATTTGGGTGATGACTTTGAGCTGAGGCGGCGAGAGTTTACACCAGAAAATTAATTTGAAAAATTCTTAATAAAAATTTGGTGGCAAAGAAAAAGGCTATATCTTTGCACCGCGAAACTAAGAAATGCGGATGTGGCGTAATTGGTAGCCGCGCTAGACTTAGGATCTAGTGCCTTCGGGCGTGGGGGTTCGAGTCCCTTCATCCGCACAAAACCGCCTCACTTACGAAGTAATTCCGTGGTGAGGCGGTTTTTAAGTTTGGACAAATTGTGAAATAAAAATAGATTCCAACCTCCTTTGAATGTAAAAGTGATAGGGGGGAACGGTTCACTTTAAATCTTTAGGAAATGAATATTTCAAAGGAAAACATTGACGCATTAAACGCGGTTATCAAATTAACTGTTGAGAAAGAGGACTACGCAGGCCGAGTGGATAATGTTCTTAAAGACTACCGTAAGCGTGTTAACATGCCGGGATTCCGCGCTGGTAAAGTACCGATGGGAGTGGTTAAGAAAATGTATGGAAAAGCAGTTATTGCTGATGAAGTGAACAAGCTGGTTTCTGAAAAAATTCACAACTACATTGTTGAAGAGAAGCTTGACCTCCTGGGAGAGCCCCTTCCATCAGAGTCGCAAGAACTGATCGACTTTGACAATGCCGATAAATTTGATTTTGCTTTCGACATTGCCCTGGCTCCCGAAATTGAGCTGAACCTGAGCAAACGCATCAAACTTCCATATTACAAAGTAACCATCTCAGACGAGATGTTTAAGCAGCAGAAAGATTCCGTAACCGGTCGTTTTGGTACGCACGAAAAAGTAGAGGCTGCCACTGAAAAATCACTGGTAAAAGGTAATTTCGCACAGCTGGAGAATGGTGAAGTAAAAGAAGACGGTATTGCTCCACAAGATGTGGTAATGTCAATGGCCATTGTGAAGGATGAGGATGAGAAAGCAAAACTGATGGGTGCTAAAGCCGGTGACGTGATTGTTTTCGATCCTAAGAAAGCATTCCCCAATGACACGGAGATTTCGCACATGCTGAAAATCACCAAGGAAGAAGCTGAAGCCCTAAGTGGTGACTTCCAGTTCACTGTAACGGAAATAACTGAGTTTGTAGAAGCAGAGCTGAACCAGGAACTTTTCGACAAAGCATTTGGCGAAGGTGTGGTTAACTCAGAAGAAGAGTTCAATGCCCGTATCAAGGAAGATATAGAGAAGAATCTGGCCATGGAAACAGAATACCGTTTCTCAATGGATGCCAAGGAAAAATTAATGGGCAAAGTGAAAGTTGATTTCCCTGAAGCCTTCCTTAAGCGTTGGCTACTGGCTACAAATCGCGATAATGAAAAACTGGATGAGGCAACTTTAGAAGCTGAGATGCCACGTTTCCTTGAAGACCTTAAATGGCAGCTTATTCGCAACACACTGGTGAAGAACAACGAGATTAAAATCGAAGAAGCTGACGTAATTGAGTTTGCCAAAAAATCGGCCAAGATGCAATTTATGCAGTACGGACTGGCTAGTGTACCTGAGGAGCACCTTGAGAACTACGCACAGGAAATGATTAAGCAGGAAGAGCAACGTCGTCAGATGGCTGAAGGAGCAATGCAGGAGAAAGTAATCGCTTTCATTAAAGAAGCCGTTAAGGTAGAAGAGAAAGAAATTGCACGCGATGACTTCAACAAGCTTTTTGAGACAAAATAAGCTTAATGACACGAAGCATTAAGCAATAAGAATACAACAAGAATAGCTCTGCCCTGCAGGGCTATTCTTGTTTCTGCGTAAGAGCAGCCAACAATTAAAGTACAATAAGTGTTAACTTTAGCGCATATCGCAGTTCAATATCAATAAGTTCGGCTTAATTTGTTAAATTAGCACTTTCAAACAAAACTATTTGAAAATGATAGATCCTAAAGATTTTAAAAAATACGCAACAAAGCACCTGGGCATTAACAGCCTGGCTTTGGATCAATACACCTCGGTAACCAACAGTTATATTTCACCCACCATTATCGAAGAGCGTCAGCTGAACGTAGCAAGCATGGACGTTTTCTCACGTCTGATGATGGACCGTATCATCTTTTTGGGACTGCCCATTGATGATTATGTAGCCAACGTTATTCAGGCGCAGCTGCTGTATTTAGAGTCGGCCGATCCGTCAAAAGATATTTCCATCTATTTTAACACACCAGGGGGATCAGTATATGCCGGATTAGGTATTTACGACACCATGCAATACATCTCATCCGACATAGCTACCATCTGTACAGGTATGGCCGCCTCAATGGGTGCCGTACTGCTTACTGCCGGAACCAAGGGTAAGCGCACCGCTTTAAAGCACTCACGCATTATGATTCACCAACCCATGGGTGGCGCACAGGGACAAGCCTCTGATATTGAGATTACAGCACGCGAAATAGGAAAGTTAAAAAAGGAGCTGTACACCATTATTGCTGATCATTCGGGCAACACCTATAAGAAGGTAGAGAAAGATTCGGATCGCGATTATTGGATGACAGCAGAGGAAGCTAAAGAATACGGAATGATCGATGAAGTGCTCGTTCGAAATTCAAGTAAATAAGATATTTTAAATACGATTAGCGATGCAGATTCAACTGCTGGGTTGGCTCTGCATTCGTTTTCTATACGAGAGAAAGAAATATGGATAAATGTTCATTTTGCGGTAGAGAGAGAAAGGACACCAACTTACTGATAGCCGGTGTTTCGGGGCATATTTGCGATAGCTGTATTGAACAGGCACATTCCATCCTGGACGAAGAGGTAAAGAAGAAAAACTCTTTTGACGTTGATGCGATTAAGCTGCTTAAGCCACTGGAAATTAAAGGCTTCTTAGATCAGTATGTGATCGGACAGGAGGCTGCTAAAAAATACTTATCAGTTGCCGTTTATAACCACTACAAGCGCTTGATGCAGAAAAGCAGTGCTGATGAAGTGGAGATTGAAAAGTCAAACATCATACTGGTGGGCGAAACAGGTACGGGCAAAACACTGCTGGCGCGCACCATTGCGCGTATGCTACACGTGCCTTTTACCATTGTAGATGCCACGGTTTTAACCGAAGCAGGTTATGTGGGTGAAGATATCGAAAGTATTCTAACACGTCTGCTGCAAGCTGCCGATTATAATGTGGAAGCTGCTGAAAAAGGCATTGTCTTTATCGATGAGATTGATAAGATCGCTCGCAAAAGCGATAACCCCTCCATTACACGCGATGTATCCGGTGAGGGGGTTCAACAGGGACTACTTAAATTGCTGGAAGGATCAGTTGTGAATGTACCCCCGCAAGGCGGTCGTAAGCACCCCGAGCAGAAAATGATACCTGTAAATACCAAGAATATTCTTTTTGTTTGTGGTGGTGCCTTCGATGGTATTGAACGTAAAATTGCACAGCGCCTAAACACTAAGGTAGTGGGCTATATGGCCAGTAAGTCCAACGAGAAGATTGATAGTCAGAACCTATTACAATACATTGCGCCTCAGGATTTAAAATCATTTGGCCTGATACCTGAGATCATCGGCCGCCTGCCGGTACTTACCTACCTGCAACCTCTTGATCGTGAGATACTGCGTCGCATTCTTAACGAACCAAAGAACTCCATCATCAAGCAGTATGAGAAACTATTTGAGATAGATGGCATCACCCTTAAGTTCGAAGATGATGTGCTGGATTACGTGGTAGATACAGCCGTTGAGTTTAAACTGGGTGCCCGTGGCTTACGCTCCATCTGCGAAACCATAATGATGGATGCCATGTTTAACGCTCCCTCTGAAGATGCCAAAGAGCTGGTAATCACACTTGATTTTGCAAAGAAAAAAATGGAACATGCCAACATGGCTCGTCTTAAGGCCAGCTGATAAGCATTCATTTAAGGATATATGAATAGAGCAGCCTGATGGCTGCTTTTTTTGTATCAGATCAGATATGCCGCGATTTCCATCGCACAGTAACAAATAACGGATAAAGCAGCGTAATAAGCACATACAAGGGATAGAGCAGCTGCCATACCAACACTTCCATAAAAGATAGCTTAAGCCCTAAATCACTTTCGCCAAGCTTAAGCAGCCGGTAATCAAACAGGCTCTTTAAGAATAAAGATGTACAAAAGAAAATCAGGAAGTAGGGCTGCCATAAAACCAGCACAAGAGAAAGAAAAAGAATAAAATTAGTAACACTGACCAGAATACCCGTGCCTATGATATGCCTATCTCTGTAGTTTCGTGCTTTGGCCGCCCAGCGCGCTCTCTGCTGCATAAAACTGGCAAAACTATCCAATGCATGGGTCTGTACTAAGGCCCTGGGTGTTTTTAAATAATGGATGCTACATCCCTCTTTTTTCATCCATTCTAACAGAAACATATCATCGCCAGATGCTATAACAGGTTGTATCTGTGCTCGCAGGTAAAGTTCTTTGCGGCAAGCCAGATTGGCCCCGTTACACATAATGGGCTTACCGTCCAAAGCCGCCGCCCCACCACTGAGCTGCAAAGCCGCAAAATCAAGCTGCTGGAAGCGCTGCAGCCAACCAGCACTTATCGTTAGACTTACCGGGCCAATAATAAGATCGGCCTTATTGAGTGCAAAGTAAGCCGCGATGGAGGCCAGCCAATCGGCATGAAAGGTACAATCTGCATCACTGGTAACAATATACTGATAACGCGCTGCCTGCACTCCCTGCAACAAAGCCGCCTTTTTACCCGATGCTGTGGCCTCAATCACCCTGACAGGATACTTAAAACTTGTGAGGGCGCTGCGCAGGACCTCTAAACTGTTGTCTATAGAATGATCATTTACCAATATAAGCTCCCAACAATCCCATGATTGTTTATTAAGCGAATGAATCAAGCTTGCCAAGTTAGCAGCCTCATCTTTAAAGGGAATGATCAGAGAGAGGGGGACACCTTGCTTTCCACTACCACTAGTAAAAACAGCACTCCAAAGCCAGGTGCGGCGCCAATGTATCAGCTTTTGGCAATACCAAAGCAGTGGTAAGATGAAAAGAAAGTAAACAATGCCCATATTAAAGTTCTGTTCGGACGTCCGACGCGCCTAATCCTTTGATAATTAACTGCCTATCAAATATGATGGCTATAGTTTAATAATGCGTTGTAAAACCGATTAGTTGTTGATAACATAGGTCTATTTTCAAAAACCTTTCCTT
>NZ_JBNGOZ010000041.1:0-4824 GCF_050589825.1 Carboxylicivirga longa
AACGCTTTGGCTTCCCTCCTTTTTGGAAGGTTGGTGAGGTCAATATTCGCCTTACGTCGCCATGCGGCAGGCCGTTGTGGTGTATTAAAAAATGACTTACCAAGATAAAAATAGAGAATATGAAAATTAGAATAGTTTTTGCTTTAATAAGTTTATTCAGTATGAATGCTTTTTGTCAAACCGACAATAATGAAATAAAGGTACAAGGAAAAGCAATCATTTATGAGACACCTGAATTAATGATTGTGAATATTTCCGTAAGTGCTAAGGATTCAATTTATTCGGAATGCTCAGATAAATTGGTTATAAATTACAATCTAATAGAAAAAGCATTTATGAATAATGGGATTTCTAAAAAAGACCTCAAATCTGGTGGATTAAATATAAATGAAAGCTATTCGTGGTCTGGGCGAGAAAGAAAGAAGGATGGTTATAGTGGTAATATTTCCGTAGAATTAGAACTTCCTTATAATCCAAAATCATTAAATATTGTAATGAATACATTAAAAGGAAATGAATTTCCAGTATCATATAATTTATCATTTAAGCTTAGTAAAGACCAAAAAGAAAAATTGCTTCAAAAGTCTATAGAATTAGCTATTGAGGACGCAAAAATAAAAGCGAAATATATTGCTAATTCTTTAAACGTGACACTTGGTGAAATTAAAGACGTAAATTTTGGCTATACCAGTTACCAAAACGATTTATTAACGAGTGAGACTGATGTTTTTTTTGTGTTAGATGAAGAAGAGGAAGTAGAACAAGCGTTGAACTTGAATCCTCAGAAAATGGAAATCAAAAAGACTTTAGGAATAATCTGGAAAATAAATCAATAACACACCACAACACGTGCTCATAAATAATTGCCGTTTAGTTAGTTATTTAAGGTTTGTAGCCCGCATTAAGTTCAGTTTAACTGGACAGAGAAGTAACCCGCAATCGGCAACTATTCATAGCACCAACGTTGGGTGGCATTAAAACAAACAGATACAGATGGATAAACTCATAATCTTTGTTTTTCTTTTTGCTTTATTATCCTGTTCAAATAGGACTAATAAAAATCAGAAAAAGACAGAACAATCAGACATTAAAAAGGAAGTATCAATTAATCGGCAAGACTTCAAGACTGAAAATGTTGAATTTGCATCTTATCTTGAACCAATTCCAATGCTTGGACTACCAATCGAGAAAATGTGTTATGACGATTTTGCAAGTCCAACCCTAGACCTCGATAATCCTGTTATCAATAAATTTAGACCAGAGGGTGCAAGCATATATGGTAAATTTCCAATCAATGAAAATATCATTGCTGTCATTTATTTATATCCAGCTGATTATATATATCCATTCATTGTGACTTATGGCTCAAATGCAACCAAAATTTCAGATTTTGGGTTTTTCGACGGCTATTGCGGAAGAGACTATGATTTTTATTCATCTTCATATTGCAAAATCAGCGAGACATTACAAATTTCAAGAATTGATTCTACTACCACGTTTGACATGGACGAAAATGATGAAACGATTGGTATTAAAGAATCTAAAGTCATAAAGACGGAATATGCTATTAACCAAATTGGAGAAATAATTAAGAAATAACGCCACCCAACAAACCGCATAGTGCATAAGGCGTATTGCGCGTTTGGAAGGTTTGTAACTTCGGCTACCAACGCCAAATCACAGATTTGGCTTTTTAAAGAAAACTTAAAACAAAATATGTGCTTTGGCTCGGCTCAATTTGGAAAAATAGTAAGGTTTATTCGCCTTACGCACCATGCGGCAGGCCGTTGGGCTTCATTATAAAAGAGATAAATACTAATAATGGCAAAAACAATTTTTATATCATCAACATATCGAGACTTAGTTCCGCATAGGGACGTAATATGGAAAGTTCTTCAAAATTTTGATGTTAAGATAACTGGAATGGAGGCTTTTGGTGCAAGAAGAAGCAATCCTCTAGAAACATGTTTTGAAGAAGTTGAAGTTAGTGATATTTATCTTGGTGTTATTTCGATGTGCTATGGTAGTATTGATGAATTAACAGGTAAGTCATATACTCAACTAGAATATGAAAAAGCAAAGGAATTAGGACTTGAGACATTAATATACCTTATTGATGAAAACAAAGGTGAGGTAAAAACTGGAAATATTGATTTTGGCGATAAATATTTAAGATTAAATAGCTTTAAGAATATTCTGAAAAAGAATCATACAGTTGATTTTTTTCAAAATGAAACAGACTTAGGAACCAAAATATACAACCGACTTGAATCGATATTGCATAAACCTGGACAACTCATAAATCGCCCAGAATCTCTTAAAGCAAGAACTCATAGAATGAATTTAAATGGAGATTCATGGGTTGTTATAGTTGGTTATCTAAATAGTAAGCCTTTTGAGGTATGGACATGTAAAGCGGATATTGAAGATGGCATTTTATTGCCTAAGTCTGTAGAAGAAGGATTTTTGACACGTAGAACTTATGAAGGAGTAACAGAATTTGACTTCACATTTCAAAATAAGAGAGGATACAAAACAACTATTGAAGGTATAAGTTATATGTTTGACTTTCATATTAACACATATGACAAAGTTGTTTCAAGGCTTTTACAAAGCGATATTCACTTATCAGTAGTTACAAATTCTATTTTGAGCTTGAAACTTGAGAATAAAAGTTTAAGTTCATGGAATGAACAGCTAATAAAAATATTACAACAATAACGAAAGCCCAACAAGCCATCATAAAGTAGCCCTGACCTTGGTGTAATTTAGGAGTTTGGCTCCCGCGCCAACTAGGGCAAAATTAAGAAAGTGAATATATCACACGCAAACCGGGCCACTTCATATGGCCGAACCGTTGTACGCCATAAAAGTTCCCAAAAATAGAATTAATTGTTCTCAGATTGGGAATTAATGATTATCTTTGTCTAGATAATTTTTAAAAATGAAGCGAATATTTTCAAAAGGTACATTAAGAGATTATTGGGAGAAACACGCTGATAGTGAGCAATATTTGAAAACATGGTATGATACTGCAATGAATGCAGATTGGAGAAGTCCGAATGATATTAAAGAATCTTATGCATCAGCAAGTGTCTTAAAAAGTGGAAGAATTGTTTTTAATATTAAAGGAAATTCATACCGATTGGTTGTGAAGATAAATTATGAGAAACAGTGGATTTTTGTACGGTTTATTGGAACTCATCCAGAGTATGATAAAATTGATGCAGATACAATTTAAAAACAAGAAGTTATGAATATAAGACCAATAAAAACAGAAACTGATTATCAAGAGGCATTGCAAAGATTAGATGAACTATTTGATGCTGAGATTGGAACGCCAGAAAGTGATGAAGCAGATGTATTAGCATTGTTAGTAGATAACTATGAAAATGAACATTATGCAATAGAAGCTCCAGACCCAATAGAAGCTATAAAGATTAGAATGGAAGAAATGCATATTAGGCAGATTGATTTAGTTCCAGAAATTGGAGGTAGAAGTCGGGTTTCTGAAGTTTTGAACAAGAAGAGAAAGTTAACAGTTGATATGATTAGAAAATTGACAAAAAGATTAAACTTGTCAGCAAAGGTATTAATTAATGACTATCAGCTTTTAAGATAGAAATTACGGCGTACAACAAACCGCCATAGCGCATAAGGCGATGTCTGCGGTCTTGAAGGTTCATCGCTTCGGTCAGCTCCGCCAAATCGTTGATTTGGCTATCCAAGTTAAAAAGTTAAACCCAAATACAACGCTTTGGCTTCCCTCCTTTTTGGAAGGTTGGTGAGGTCAACATTCGCCTTACGCACCATGCGGCAGGCCGTTGGGCGCAACGAACTCGAACGGAGCGCTTCGATTATGAAAAACAAAAACGGGACGCAAAACCGTAAAATCGGGAAAAGTGGTTTAATGTCAAAGCAATTTAAAACCAAGGCGCGCATTTCTGGACTCTCAATTAAAACGTAGCGGGACTTGCAAACCAAACGGACACGGCAGACTAATCCCGACCGGCACTTTTTCAGTCACGCAGCCGGATTTCCGGTTTGCAGCGGGACTTTGGGGCAGCTCTATTCGGACTCTGTTTCCCGCGTTGTTTAAGTGCAGCCGGACTTCAGAATAACGCATACGGACTAAGGCGCGCCAAAACCCAGAATACAAAGCTGTTTAGACGGAAAAAAAGATTAATAACACAAAGATTTTCAGCCCGTTTTTGATTCTCAGAACCGAAAAGTAAATTAAATCGCAGCGCCCAACAAACCGCCATAGCGCATAAGGCGATTAGTGAAGTTCCGGAGGCTTGTCGCTTCGTTCAACTCCGCCAAATCGTTGATTTGGCTAGACATAAGGAAAAAGTTAAAACCAAATACAACGCTTTGGCTTCCCTCCTTTTTGGAAGGTTGGTGAGGTCAACATTCGCCTTACGACGCCATGCGGCAGGCCGTTGGGCGCAACGAACTCGAACGGAGCGCTTCGATTATGAAAAACAAAAACGGGACGCAAGACCGTAAAATCGGGAAAAGTGGTTTAATGTCAAAGCAATTTAAAACCAAGGCGCGCATTCCCGGACTAGCAAACAAAACGTAGCAGGACTTGCAAACCAAACGGACACGGCGGACTTATCCCGGCCGACACTTTTTCAGCCAAGCAGCCGGATTTCGGAATAACGCATACGGACTAAGGCGCGCCAAAACCTAGAATGCAAAGCTGTTTAGACGGAAAAAAGATGAATAACGTAAATATTTTCAACCCGTTTTTGATTCAGAGAACGGAAAAGTAAATTAAATCGCAGCGCCCAACAAACCGCCATAGCGCATAAGGCGATC
>NZ_JBNGOZ010000042.1:0-4392 GCF_050589825.1 Carboxylicivirga longa
AAGGAAAGGTTTTTGAAAATAGACCTATGTTATCAACAACTAATCGGTTTTACAACGCATTATTAAACTATAGCCTATTTTATCAAGAAATAGCTGCCGCTCATCGATTTATATGATGTCGATAAACTAAAAATGATTATTTCGCGTTTTGTACTATTAAAAACGTTGTATGCCTAAGCTTGTTCATCTATTTCTTCCTTTGTTTTTAAGCCTTAGCATTGGCGTGGCCGGACAAAGCAACAAAAAGTATAAAAGTAAAAAGCGCACTTCGAAGCGTGAGATGAGGAAGCGGCAAGAGGAGGCTAACCGACGTGATAATACCAACGCTTTTAATCCTGCTCAGCCAATGGGTGCCCGGCAAAACGACCAACGCGATGACTTGTTGTGGCACAGCGAAAGTGCCAATACCGTGTATGCCGGGTCGGGTAATATCAGCCTTGTGAAACCTTCTCGTTATGGCCTTAGTGATGGCCTTGAAGTGTCTTCTGTTTTACCTCTTAATTATTGGATGCCCAATATCTATTTGAAAAAACGCTGGCGCAACGAAAGCTGGTATGTGGCTTCGCGGCATGGTTTTTACTCGGGTAGGCCCGGGCTTAAGTGGTTTAATAAACGCGATAATCCTGAGATTGTGGAGGGAGCCGAGCAAATTCCTTTTATCCTGTCTATGAAGAATGAGCTGAGTGTTTCGCGACTGATTATGAACAATGATCGTTGCGGGCGCGATAAACCCTATATCATCCTCACCGGTATTGTGGGAGTAGATTTTGGTATCCCCTTTGGCGATTCCGATCTGAAGGAGATGGAAGGACATTTTTTAACGAACCGCAGTCCGGCCATTACCGGATCGGGCTATACGGCTTACCTGAAAGCAAGAGCCGATTGGCAAATGACAAGCAGCCTGATGCTGGGCGGTTCCATCGCTTATTATCGAGGTGATTTTACCGGGAAGGATGCCGTGGAGCAAAGTGCTGAGTTGCAGTTGATGTTATTTCCCCGCCTTTCGGCATCAGTGGCTTACGCGCTGTCGGTGGCCAACTATACTGCAAGCAATGACATTGGCTTTCTGCCTTATGTTGATCTTACCTTCTACTTTGGCCGACGGCAGGGGCGGCAAAAAGGACTTTTCCAGGGAAAGATGTTTTGATGACTTCTTATTTGGGATTTGATCCGGAGCTAAATTTTACTTAAAGTGCGATGCAGAGTTCTTTGTATTGCGATGATCCGATGAATTTATATCCTTGGCTGATAAATAATTACGCTAAGTGACCCATCTGTTAAATATATTATGTAGCTTTAGGGTGAATGTATATAATATGATTTATATGGGAGAGTTGCCAGTAATTCCCCTAATTACGGGTAGTATTGATTTAAAATCAAGGTAATCAACCCTTTTAAGGTTTTATGGATTTCTTAAGCTAACGTAAAAGGGGGGCATCAATAAGGGTGGAATTTGAAGGATAGTAAAAAATCGTAAATACCTGAAATACTGATGTCTATTTCTGAATTAGTCAGAATATGAAACGAAGAAGTAATTGATAACACCTAACTACTTTATTATGAAATCAAAACCAAAAATCCTGAATGTTGTAATTGTTTGTATTTTTATTTCACTCAATGCATGGAGTCAAGGTATTACTCTTCAGGATATTATCAATGAAACAGCTCCATTGCCTAAAGTTACTATTTACACGGCAAAGGAAATCATTACCTTAAATCCTGACAGGCCCAAAGCTTCTGCGGTAGCCGTTGTGGGTGACAAAATTCTTGCGGTTGGATCGCTGAATGAACTAAAAGCTGCCGCTGGCGATCAGCAATATACGGTGGATAATACCTTTGCTGATAAAGTGATTGTACCTGGTTTAATTGCACAACACGACCACCCTTTGTTAACCAGTTTAGCTATGATGTCGGAGATAATAGCTATTGAAGATTGGAATTTGCCTAACAAAACTGCACTTGCTGCTAATAATCAGGAAGAATACCAACAACGGATAACAGAAGCAAATAAGCAATTGAAAGCGAAAGATGAGTTACTTTTTACTTGGGGGTATCATCCTTCATTTCATGGTAGGCTTACTCGTGCCGATCTCGATAAGTTAAGCACTACGCGACCAATTATCGTCTGGCATCGCTCGTGTCACGCATTTACCTTAAATACAGTTGCTCTTAATACATTGGGCATTGACGAAGACTATATTAGTAAATTTACGGCATCTGCTAAAGAACAATCTAATTTTCAGGAAGGCCACTTTTGGGAACAAGGGATGTTTGGAGTGGTGCCCAAGATTGTACCTTACTTAGCAACTCCTGAAAGACTTCAAAAAGGGCTGAAACTGATGCAGGAATTTTATCACACCAATGGTGTTACACTGGCCTGTGAGCCGGGAGGATTATACTCCAGAAAGCTTCAGGAAGCAGAAAATGAAGTGCTATCAAAATCTTCAAGTCCTTTTCGATTTTATTTTATTCCTGATGGAAAATCTATTTACAGCCTTTATCCCGAAAATGCAATTCTTGAAGCAGAAAAAACGCTGGATTGGTGTCACGGAATGACTACGATGTTGCCGAATGGAATTAAATTATTTGCCGATGGCGCCATTTACTCTTTAGCCATACAGCTTCGTGAGCCTTTCATTAATGGCGATTTTAAAGGGGAATGGATTATGGATCCTGCAGTATTTGCAAAGGCTTTTCGTGTGTATTGGGACAACGGCTACCAAATTCATATTCATGTAAATGGTGATGCTGCATTAGATATGCTTCTGAATAATCTTGAAGCCAATATGAGACGAAATCCCCGTTACGACCATCGTATGGTAGTCGTTCATTTTGCAGTAGCTGGAAAAGATCAGGTAGACCGTATTAAAAGATTAGGAGCTATTGTTAGCGGCAATCCATACTATGTTACAGCGCTTGCCGACATGTATAGCAAAGATGGATTAGGTCCTGAAAGAGCTGACAATATGGTAAGAATGGCGGATGTTGAAAAAGCCAACATTCCTTTTTCTTATCATTCCGACATGCCGATGGCACCGGGGCAGCCTTTGTTCTTGATGGATTGCGGGGTGAATCGCATCACAAAGTCAGGTAGGGTGGCCGGTAAGGATCAACGAGTGAGTCGCGAAGGAGCTTTAAAGGCAGTTACCATCGAAGCAGCTTATTCTCTTGGACTGGAAAAACAGGTAGGCAGTATTGAGGCAGGCAAGTTGGCTAATTTTACTATTCTGGACGAAAATCCTGTTACCTGCAAAGCATCTGAAATTAAGAATATTTCTATTTGGGGTACTATACACGAGGGAAGGTTATTACCTGTTAATAATGAAAATAACCATACTGGTTCAGTTGGTCCAGTATTAAATGAAAATTCATATTTGGCTGCAAAGGAAATAGAAGAGACTCATGGCCATGGTCATGAACACGGTGGTGATAATTGTGTATGCACACTGAACCGCATCTTCTCGCTTGTTCTTGCTAAAAAGTTGGAACAATAGTAAATCGAGAATTGAAGCTTCTTAACAGTAGGTACCCAAATAAAAGCCTATTGCCAATACTCTGGTAATGAGTCAAATCATCTGTAAAATCAATATAAACAACATAATCATGAAAATCAGAATAGCAATCTTAACAGTGTTTGTAGTGGTAGTATGTAGTTGCGTCAACACTACACAAAAAGAAAAATCTGTGAATTCAGCGGTAAATAAAGAAGAACCGGAAAGAAATATAGTTGGAGGATGGAGTGAAAGTGAAGTTACACCAGAAGTTGAAAAGGTAATAGACTATGTTTTGAAAGAGATGAATACTATGGCAAAACTTGACAAAATACTAGTAGTAAAAACTCAAATTGTGAAGGGGAAGAATTACGACATTAAGTTTAAACTCGATAATGGAGAAGTTTGGAATACTATTGTTTATGTTGATTTGAAAGGAAATTTTAAAATGAATAAAATAGTAGAGTGGAAGGAGTAATAGATATATTAAAATATTTCTGGAAGAAAGGGTGAAAACTATTACCAACAGACAGTATAGTTAATAAGGAGTTATGTGGAGTTCCCTCTATAGACCTATAGCGTTGATTTAAAAACACGATAATCAATTCTTTTAACGGTTTAGTGATTTCTGGAGCTAACGTAAATTAGTTAATACTAATTAGTTGAAAAATGACAAATGGAGAAGATTATAAGTTACTGAATATCAGAGATTAATTTCTAATTTAGTCAGATTTAAAACCAAATCTATATGAAAGCAAGAATTTTAACATTCGTAAGCATTTGCCTTATTGCAATAGCTTGTAAAACTAAGACTTACAATTCTGATTGGCTGTAGTTTACAATAGCGTTTTAATTTTGTAACTTAATGAGAAAATGCCATGGATACCGCCAAAATAAAAGA
>NZ_JBNGOZ010000043.1:0-4104 GCF_050589825.1 Carboxylicivirga longa
GCCAAAGCGTTGTATTTGGTTTTAACTTTTCATTTTGGATAGCCAAATCAACGATTTGGCGGAGCTGACCGAAGCGGCAAGCCTCCGAAACCTCGCTAATCGCCTTATGCGCTATGGCGGTTTGTTGGGCGCTGCGGTTTATAATTTCTTCTAAGATGCACTTCAAAAACGGGCTGAAAATCTTTGCGTTATTCATCTTTTTTCCGTCTAAACAGCTTTGTATTCTAGGTTTTGGCGCGCCTTTGTCCGTATGCGTTATTTAGAAGTCCAACTGCACTTAAACCACGCGGGAAACTGAGTCCGAATAGAGCTGCTCCAAAGTCCCGCTGCAAATTGGAAGTCCGGCTGCGTGACTGAAAAAGTGCCGGTCGGGATTAGTCCAACGTGTCCGTTTGGTTTGCAAGTCCCGCAACGTTTTGTTTGAGAGTCCAGAAATGCGCGCCTTTGTTTTAAATTGCTTTGACCTTAAACCACTTTGTCAGGTTTTTATGGATTTACGTCCCGTTTTTGTTTTTCATAATCGAAGCGCCCCGTTCGAGTTCGTTGCGCCCAACGGCCTGCCGCATGGCGGCGTAAGGCGAATATTGACCTCACCAACCTTGAAAAAGGAGGGAAGCCAAAGCGTTGTATTTGGTTTTAACTTTTCATTTTGGATAGCCAAATCAACGATTTGGCGGAGCTGACCGAAGCGGTGAGCCTTTTGACCTGCAGTGGTCGCCTTATGCGCTATGGCGGTTTGTTGGGCGCTGCGATTTAATTTACTTTTCGGTTCTGTAAATCAAAAACGGGCTGAAAATCTTTATGTTATTCATCTTTTTCCGTCTAAACAGCTTTGTATTCTATGTTTTGGCGCGCCTTAGTCCGTATGCGTTATTCTGAAGTCCGGCTGCACTTAAACAACGCGGGAACCTGAGTCCGTATACAGATGCTCCAAAGTCCCGCTGCAAATCGGAAGTCGGCTGCCTGGCTGAAAAAGTGCCGGCCGGGATTAATCCGCCGTGTCCGTTTGGAAGTTCCAGTCCCGCTACGTTTTGTTTACGAGTCCAGAAATGCGCGCCTTGGTTTTATAAATCACTTGTTTTAAACCACTTTGTCGGATTTTACGGATTTGCGTCCCGTTTTTGTTTTGTCAAATCGAAGCGCCCCGTTCGACCTCGTTGCGCCCAACGGCAATTGCATGAGGCGTTTCCAATGCCTTATGCATAGGGTTGGCAACTGTAATTAATTAAATTAAAAATAACATGAGAGAAATTAAAACAACAACCTACAGGGTTTTACAAGGTGTCCCAAGAGACACGTGGATTGAAGAAATATTTTGCGAGTATGGTTTCTATTTCGAAACATTAAGAGACCATAGAAACCAAAAAGTTCAAACTGGCAGTGGAATTGTTATAGATGACGGTCAATCAAGTCTAGCTATAAAGCAGTATGGGGACAAGGAATATGAAAATTTTCACATATTTTTGCTTAAACCCTATCCAAAAGGTAGCTTCTATTTCAATATAGAGCGTCAATATAGAGATGCAGATAACAAGTATCAATCAGAATCAAAGTGGCACGAATTTAAAGATGCAGAGTCCCTTAGAGCTATACTTGACAATCATGAGCATTTAACTAATGATGAGAAGATACCGCCTAGTGCAGAGCATAGGTTCAGACTAGATGGAGAGCCTGTATCACTATATCTTTAGCAAAGGCACCAATATCTTTGGAAAATTGCTCCTTCTGGTCATTAGATTCAAAATTCCCAACAAAAGCATCTGGATATTCAGACCTTTTGTTTTCAAGGCTTTTGATTAGGTCTTTTGCCTTGGGGTTGTCTATTCTTTCAAGCTGTTCTCTTATGCGATTAAACAAGCTGTTGTGCTTGCTGTCACTCAATAGAATAGTCCATGGTTCACATTCACCTTTTAGGCGATTCAGAACAATAGATACATTTTCCATAGTAGATAATTTTAGTGTTTATTTTTATAGTTGCCAACGGTTGGTACATGTTGTCGGGGCGGATTTCGAAGAGCATTCCTGTCCGAAGGACACGGAACTGCGATGCGAGAATCCGCAGTTGGCGTACCACCGAACCCCGCCCTGCAATATGTACTTTGTTGGCGGTAGTTTTTTATTTTTTGTGGTATGAAACCATATCTCCTTTGTCATTTCTATACATTTCAATCATTTCAAGATTGCTAGGAATGTTTTCTCCTTTATAATGAAATACAAATGTTCTTTTATTGTCACTTGATTGACATTTTATTTTGTTTTCATTCTTGCTCAATACTTTTCCGGTAACCAGAGGATTATATGGTGGAATCATCAATTCAAACGAAGTACCTTCAATTTTATAGTAAACATCTCTTTGAGTGGGACTATCTACATTTTTAACTCCATCACGCCATAAACAATTTCTTGGTGAACTAAATAATGAGTAATCCGAACCTTCTCCAATTTTATGCGCTCGAATAAAATAATTCTTAATGTATGACCCATAATCTGCTGCTAACTGAATGTTCATCTTATATCCATTTATCCCATGATTATATTCGGCTGCACCATATTTGTTTGGATAATTTTTGGACATATATTGAAAAACTTTGTCGGCTGTTTTATAATCGTCACTAGGAATTTTATCCAATAATCCTTTAGTAAAATAATCTACTTCAAAATCAATCCTATAATCGTCTTTTAGATAAATGAAAGCAGCTAAATATATAGCTTCTGCTTCCAGGTCTTTAGTTTGGAAATTTGGATTGTATTTTTTTAAATTTTCTACACTTTCAATAACCAATTGTTCCACAGAGTCAGCATATTTGCTTGAGCTTCTAAAAAAATCTGATAGTCCCATCTTATTTAGTTTTTAAATTTTAGTACTCTATTTTTAAATTTAACAAAATCAAATCGACATTCCTTTTCGAAATCTTGGAAGATTTTATTTAATTCTTTTCTATTAATACTACAGTTTGAATCCTTGAATTGCTTTAAATATTCAATTGCAATTTCGATTGATTGAAAATTTTTAGCTTCAACTATCTCACCATAAGTGCGGTCTTCAATTTCTTTATAACCCCCAGTATTATTTACATAAATGCTTGCATTTTGATACATGGTTAAGGACATCTTATAAAAATCCATTGTCATTACTGCTGGTACTTCAGGTTGTCCACAATTATGTGCATACCATAAGTCAGAAATGTAAAGTAAATCCGGATTAATCCCGATAAATGGAAGTGCATATAAACTTAGAGAATCACGACACATAAAGGCTCTGTTGCTATAGCTGTTTGAAAGGATTAATTTGTCTTTTGTAATATTGATTAGTCGGGTCAAATGCAGGTAATACAATTTGAATATTCTTAATTTCATTTCAACATCTGTAACAAGAATAAACAAATGCCTATAAACATTAGCAGCACCCATCATACCATATTCACTATTCCAATATTTATGTGGATAAGTTGTAAGTTGTTTAGCTGCACGATACAAATATTGGAAAGCATCAAGAAAGCTACTACTCAACATATAGCAATTTGTCAATTCAGCCAAAATATATGGATGTTCAGTTTCTCCAAATTCCATTGTCAAGTTTTGCAAAACCCATTTATCAACGGATTTTAATGCGAGAGAATATCCTTTTGTTTTATATGGAGATTTTAATTGTTGGAATTTATATTCTTTAGATTCGTTTTTAGTCAACTTTAAAATGAATGCTTCAACAAAAGCATCATCAATGCTTTTACTTTTATCAATAATGGTTAATTCGGAGAAGATGTTATCACCAATTACCGCAGATAATTCAATCGACATTTCGTTGAGTAATTCATCAATTTTGTCATTGTGTGGTCTGCTCTGAAAAAAAGCTACAAGTCTAGGATATAGCCAATCGGGTTTAGATTTATCAAAACATTCAGGATTATTTGTGAAAAAGAAGTCCATTGCCGAACCTTCTAAATCAATTATTTCCTGTAATATGTTTTTTATTTTTTCCATTCTTGATTATTGAGTCAACGTTGATTCTTTTTCATTAAAATTACCGCCAACGGCCTGCCGCATGGCGGCGTAAGGCGAAATTGACCTCACTAACCTTGAAAAGAGGAGGGAAGCCAAAGCGTT
>NZ_JBNGOZ010000044.1:0-3709 GCF_050589825.1 Carboxylicivirga longa
CCGTATGAATCGAGAGGTTCACGTACGGTTCTGTGAGAGGTTTAGGGGTGAGATTCCCCTTTACCTACTCGACGTTTCTTTCTAGCTAATGCTCTATTTAATGATCAGCTTATGAACTTCATTCGCATTGTTCATCTTAATATGCACATAGTAAACACCTTTCTTTAATGATGCTGTGTTCAAACGATACACCTTTCCTTCTACTTTCTTTTTAAGTCTAAGATTCATCATATTGTCGTAAAGTGTAAGTTCAATATTGGCTAAACTGTTAAGGCTAGCGTTACTATTATCTGTTTGTTCTATTGTAACAATATTATTGGAAGATGGGTTAGGATATAAACGGAAATAACTTTGATCTGTAATTGCAAACCTTTTAGTAGCTGTATTACTCCATCCACACTCTCCGTTATATTGAAGTTTTATAACGTAATATCCTGAATGAGTAGGAGTAAAGTCTTTTCCAAGAATGGTAATAATTCTTCCATTAATTGGGTCGGCAGGAAAGATAATTTCCCAACGATAATCACTACTATTGTTAGATAAATTATTACCAAATGCATTTAAGTAATAAGAACTACCTACATATCCAGCAGACATAACTTGATGGTTTGTTGCATCCAAAACATGAAAAGAAGGAGTTTTTGTACCTACCTGAATCTCTTTCTCAATTGTAAAGGAGTTGCCATTATAGGATATGACTGCACTTATGTTGCTATTAAAAGCTAACACACCTGAAACACCTTTAAAAACGCATGGATTAGAACCTTGAGGTGAGACTCTACTGATATCATTACTTGTTGACCAAATAACAGTTGCGCCTGAAGGTAGGTTATTTATCGAGTATGAACTATTGGAGTAACAAAGCGAAGATGAACCTAAAATGGAAGGAATTTTACCAAATAAACTCAAATTATCTCCTAGATTAATGGGTATTGATGAATATTGTGGAGTTTCAGAACAAGCATTATTGTTTTTTGCATAACCGAATGCTTCTTGCATACAAACAAATCCATCATTATTAACATCTGCATCAACAGAATTTCCATTAGGGTCTTCTCCTGCGACAGCAGCAATCCAATCAAAAACAAATTCGTCATATGTGTAGTAGCCCATACCGCATGAAGTCTCATCGAAATCACAAGCCGTTGCAATGACACGATTTAAGCCTGATAAATCATCAACAAAACCACCACTATAGCATTGCTCCATTACAATGCTTATTTCACCAGCATTAACTTTGTCCACCTCAGTTGCAAATTGGTCATCTCGGATTGTTTCTCCCCATAAGTAAATCAAAGCATCTTGACCACTTTCTTGGTCTCCATGATCGGTTACGAATATGAATAAATAATCATCGCTGTCTAGTAACTCAGATAAAGTATTAAACACAGAAGTAATATTAGCTCTTGTCGCAGAAAACTGTATATCGTTATCGCCATCACCATCTAAATCCAAAGGCGAGGAGTCATATCCCCCACTAACTCGCCTATCATTAGCTGTATCGGTACCATCCGACATTATCGTATAAATATGGTCATCCTCATAATTATAAACATCTACAAGAGTAGAATATATTGCAGAGCAATCATTCCAGTATCTCTGCCAATTATTAGCCATATCAAAGCCACCACTAATGATTACCGCATAACAATTGTTCGGTGATAAACCTGATTTTAATGTTGGAATGCTACTGCTTTTAAAGTCAAACGATTTTATTTCTGAAACGTCCTTTATTTCTGTCAATAAGTCCCACTCATTAAGCTCTTTGGGTGGAAGTTTGGAATCTTTTTCAGTAATCACCCCTGTTTTGCTATCAACATATAAGTATGAACAAGGATGAGACCAACCAGCTAAAGGTTTTTTATCAAGAAAATATAATCATGCATCCGATTCTGGTACAACCAATTTTTTATCATAGGTACTAATTCTCGATTTGGTTGAAAACTCGACAGGGTTACTATACAAAAGATATTCACTAATATGTAACTTTTCAATATATTCATTTATTAATTTGGTTGACTGGGCTTTTGTTACTTGACCAATTGAGTGATATACAAAAGCAAAAAGAAAGATTGTTATAAAGCAAATTTTTTTCATAATAATTGGGATTTAGTCATTTTTTTGATTAGACTCATTTAAGTCTAGAAATATCTTGACACACCCATCTTTCTCCACTTTTAATTCTCCACTCCAACTACCATATTGACCACAATCAGCATAGGCGGAATAATTATACGTTCCAACTTTTCTCTCAATCATTAATGTTGAATTGGAATTTAAACAATTTGGTTGAGTTTCCTCAACATAAGCTTCACTTATCACTCCAATAGAATCATTACCAATCATAATTTGAATGTCGAATGGCCCACAGTTTAGTAGAGCTTGAGCATTAGAATAAAAAACAACGTTTCCAAAATCATCGGAATTTTCTTCGTCTTTATCACAACAACTAAAAGCCATGATAGAAATCAAAAAGGTAAAAATCAAATGTGTTTTCATAATTCAAATTTTTATAGTTAATAATAGTTATGCTGTTTTCTATGAAAGACAACGGCCTGCCGCATGGAGCGTAAAGGAATTTAACCTTACGAATTTTCCAAATCGAGCTGAGCCAAAGCGCTGTATTTGTTTTTAACTTTTCATTTGTAAAGCCAAATCAGTGATTTGGCGTTGTTTGCCGAAGCTACGAACCAACCAAAAAGCACTACATCCTTTATGCTCTATTGCGGTTTGTTGGCAACTGGTTTTTCTATTTTTCTTAGATATTGGTTAATATCTCTCGTTTCATTCACATAGTAAGGACTGAGATTGAGGCTGATGTTTCTAATTTTTGATAGATTCAAATGCCCTCGTAAGATTATTTTGAATTTTATATAGAAGCAACTATATTTCTCATTTTTCACATTATACAATCTTGCAAACAGCATTTCATAGGCCGTAAATACACTTACTAAATAGGCCAATGGTAAAATACTTAAAGTCAGCATAGAAGGTAAAATCAAATTCTGTAAACTTTCAAATGTGAAGTCAGTCTTATAATTAACTATTGTTTTATAAAATGAGAAGATAAGTACTGCAATACTGTAACTGTTAATAATGAAATTTAATGCAGTATTAACTCTTTTATCTTTGGTTTTATAGTCATTATAACTCAGCATTATTCCTGTAAATGCCAAAATCGGGATGGATATTAGTTCTAACCAATAATTGAATACATGCAGATTTGATATAAAAGCAATGACAATTGTAAGTTTTATAGAATTCTTTATCGTGTTTTTAAAATATAGTGAATCCTTACCTATGGCTTTAAAAGTTACAAAAATGCCAACACCAAAAAACCAAAACAAAGTGCTCTTCAATAGTTTTATGTCCCAAAAGTCAGCTTCAATTAGTGCCCAAATAATCAGGAGTGTACAGCATACTAGAATTTGGAATAAAATAATAAACGTTGATGAAAAGAGAGTTTTTAATATATCTAAGACATGTTTTCTTAAAAATTTAAATGAGAAACTTGCAATCAATACAAAAGCAATCCAAGTCAATATAGCCAGGTCTCTATTGTTTAAATGCTTAAAAATCAAATCCATGTTAATTCTAACTATTTTTTAGGCTGTGTTCACTTAAACTTGTTGCCAACGGCCTGCCGCATGGCGACGTAAGGCGAATGCTGACCTCACCAACCTTCCAAAAAGGAGGGAAGCCAAAGCGT
>NZ_JBNGOZ010000045.1:0-3547 GCF_050589825.1 Carboxylicivirga longa
CCTTTTTGCTGATTTGACCATCAGTGTTAAAAATAAATCCATATTTTCTAAGGGATGTGGGGAATGTTGCCCAACGGCCTGCCGCATGAAGCGTATGGAGTTTTATCCTTACGAACCTTCCATATTGAGCGAAGCCAAAGCGTTGTATTTGTTTTTAACTTTTCATTTATAAAGCCAAATCAACGATTTGGCGCTGGTTGCCGAAGCTACAAAACTTCCAAAATGAGCTAAACCCCATATGCTTTATAGCGGTTTGTTGTAGGTAGTTCTTTTATGAATCCGTTCTACACCAATTTTCTTTTCAAGGTATTTCAATAATGATAAACAGAGAAAAGCTCCAAGGAAGAACCAAAAAGAATAAGCTAGAAATGAGGGTATCTCATTATTGTAAATGAAATTCCTACAAACAAATACTAAGATTACATTAAATAAAAGCAAGTAAGATGCAATTTGATAATAATTTGTATAAATGAAGTACAATACTTTTCTCATAATCTTCTTTTAACTAGAAAAATAGAAAGTTGGCATATAAGTAAACTTATTAGCGTAATGCCTAAAAGAAAGTGACTCTTTACATCATATGAAGGGTCAAATTCATTTAGGAAGAAATATCTAAAAAACAATATTGATATCATTAGCGAAAAAACAATATTTCTAGTTAGATAAAGATATTTCATACTTGCTATTTAAATGTTTCAATTTGGTTATATTTTTTCTTGTGATAATCTACAATTGAGAGCTTAATTGGCTTCTTCCTTTTGCTGAAAATCAATTTCTTTCATGTAACTCGAAATTTTATTCATGTGCTTATCAATATTTTCCAATCGATATGAGATATTACCAATATAGCTTCCTGGTGGCTTCAAACGACCTCTTGTAATTATATCTCCAAACTTCAATGTATACCATTCTTCAATCAGTTTATTATAAACAGTCTTGTACGTGACTTTAAAGCATAACTGGGCTTTTTGCAGTTCATCAATGTTTACATTCATTGAACTCAGGAGAAGATATTCATCTTTATAACCAGGAGGAAAAACATTAAAACCACCATTGAATAAAGGTATATCATTTAATTTCTGTCTTATTCCGTTCAATTCTAAATCCTTATCAATGTGAAACTTTACTTGTTTAGCTATTCCAGAACCAATATTTTCAATTTTGATATAAAACATATCAGCATGTACTTCAGTTGTCTCTAAATAAAATATCAACTGGGGTTCGCTTAGTGCTTCGCGCATTTGCTTATTTTCTTGGAGTAATTTCCATGTGAAAAACACATATACGCATGTTGAAACTGCTACGATTGCACCAAAAATGGGATTCCAAATATTTACATCCATGATATATTAGTGTTATGCGTTTTTTGAATTACCTACAACGGTTCGGCCATATGAAGTGGCCCGAGTTGCGTGTGTTATATTCGCTTTCTTAATTGTGCTTAAGCTGGCGCGGGTGCGAAACTTCCAAATCCCGCCAAAGTCAGGGCTACTTTATGATGGCTTGTTAGCCACTGGCCTTTATTCTAGCAAATAAGTTTTCCAATCGCTAATAAGATGAATTATTACTTTATCATTTAATAACTCTAAACGGTATATCTTCCCATGCCCTTCAACATCGGTAGGCCTATAGCCTAAATCTAAATAGGCAACATTATCATTATACATAAAATAAACCCAAGAGTACTCTTTTACAAATGGTTCTATTAATTCTAAAAGAACAGAGTTGCTAGTGATATCAATATCACTAAATGACTTTAAATCATTTATGCCATTGATTACCCCATCAACCTCTTCATTATTATATTCTAAAAAACGTTCAATAGGTGCAGGTAAATAATCTACTAGATTTTGATGAATGTGATTACGGTGTTTCCTAATTTTTTTGTGTGTCGCAAAAGCATTATTCGTCTGGCTTAATAATAAAAGTATCTGATTGCATTTCATATGAAATGAGTGCATCTCATAATTCTGTCGATATTTTTTCTTTAGTTTTTGTAGTGTATTATAGTATCTTATTAAAATTGAATCTGTTTGCTCATTTCGATTTTTAATAATGGCATTTAGTGATTCATCAGAAATTATAGGAATAGTTGGCGATTTACATGATGTTAGATAATTAATTCTTTTTTCGAAAAAATCATTTACCAATTCAGGCATTTCTGAATTACAAATTGATAAGGAATAATCTACTAAATGATACTCAATTCTGTCAGTTGGAATTTCATTTAACGCTAGAAAAAATAGCTCTTTAGATGTCAAACTGTCTAGATAGTATATTGGTGTTCGATTTACAAGACTTAAAGCAGAATCAAGACTGCTATGTAATGCCAATTTTAGAATATCCTTAGTATATACAACACGATATAGGTCACCAGTATACGTACCTGTCGGCCCATAAGTACTTTGATTTATCAAACCTTTTGTTTTTTGACTAAATGCGTCAGTAAAAAACAAAAGAAACACTATTACTGAAACTAATTTCATGTCTTTTTTTGCTTGTGGCTAACGGTCCGGCTATGAAGCGTTGGGGAGTGATACCAGATTTACCATTCAGAATGCTAAGTAGCCAAAACGTTGTATTTTGCTTTTACCTTTTCGCTTCACAAAGCCAAATCAACGATTTGGCGGTGGTCGCATTTTGTAGAAGCTTTCAAAATTGCACTGTCCCCCAATGCTTTATTAGCCATTGTTAGGCTTTGTTATTTATTCTGTTCCTTACTTTTCATATATTCCAAAAATGGCTGAGGATTATTTCCTCGATAGTTAAATGAACCAATTATTCCATCAAATGCAGGTAGATATTTATTGTAATCTTCTTCAGTCATAGCAGCAAATGAGAAAATTATAAATGAATCTTCGGTTTCGGAGTACATTACTTCCTCTTTAAATCTGTCTGTTAGATTTGAAAATGAATATAAAACACCACTTTTAAGTCCACCTGTTACATCAATTGGGATTTTTTCAAATGAACATTCAGGATATTTCATTTTAAATTTTTCTAAGTCACCTTTTATAAAGTCTTCTAGGTTTTCTTCTGAACTTTTTTTGTCAATACCATGTGCATAACAATAGTTCACTTTTGATTTTCCTATTTCCGCTTTAGGATAAAAGAAACAAACAAGTCCAATTTTTTGAGCTGATTTTTTGTCATTTATCCAGTCCGCTGGTGTTTCTAATGTGAATATATGTTTGTCACCATAAACAACATTAACTTCTGGTTTTGCATCTGTTTGAGAGAAGGTTTTGTGACAAATAAGCCCTATGAATATTATTAAAATTGTCTTTGTAAATATCGTTTTCATGTTGTCGGATTTGGTTTATTTAATAAAGCCTAACGGACGCGGCTATGAAGCGTAAGTGAATTTTAACCGCACTCACTTCCAAACTTCACTGAGCCAAAGCGCTGTATTTGTATTTATTTTTTCATTTTAAAAGCCAAATCAGTGATTTGGCGCTGGTTGCCGAAGATACGAACCAACCAAAACCAGTCGGCTCACTTATATACTCTATTTAAAAACAAGTTTTTAAGCCACTTTTTCCGTGGA
>NZ_JBNGOZ010000046.1:0-3427 GCF_050589825.1 Carboxylicivirga longa
AGGGCTAACAATGGGTCATAATGCACAACCTGCCGCAGGCGCAACACAGGCTGCGCATCATACCCGAAACCGTTAGCCCTCATCAAACGCAATAACGACAAAAAAGGCTATGTAAGAGTTACTTGGGGACACCGCCTCAGTACCCTGGCGTTAAGAAAGCCAGACGGTGAAGCGTCAAGAAAACAAAGCTGTCTGAGCCCGTTGCAAACGGGTGAGTTCTTTGTTTTTAGCGAAGCCGACAGGCTTTTAGCCAAAGGGGACTGCAGCGGAGATTTTTTGCCTACTTTTTCATGGTTGGAAAAAGTAGGAGCCTGTCCGGCTGGAGGACCTCAATGAGCACCTTAACAAAATCAGAAAAGCGTCGATTTTCTCAAGCGCCACTGAAAAAGCCGGAACGATAAGGGGATAATGCAAGACGCTGGAAGCGGAGGGCTTTATTGGAATTAGCGGAACGGCTTTTTCAAGTTCGCCTTAAAAACCGACAAAATCCAGTTTTTTAAGCTGTTATTAAGCAGTCCACCAGTGGGATCAGCGGATCCCTTTGGACAAGCATCAAAAAGTGGCAAAGCTACTGCCCCACCCCATTGACCAAAGCCATTCAGACCCAAGAAGCATAGGACACCCTGGGCAGACGGCTTATTTTGAATTCCTTTAAATTAACAGTACCAGACTCATCGTAGGACAAATATGTTAACTTTGAGTCATGCCCTGTGTAAGCTATCCCAAAGGTTCAGAAAAATGGGACTTAGCAGGCGAAGCCCGTAGATTACAGCAAAGAAAAAAGGAATGACGAGGGCTAACAATGGGTCATAATGCACAACCTGCCGCAGGCGCAACACAGGCTGCGCATCATACCCGAAACCGTTGGGCGCAACGAACTTGAACGGAGCGCTTCGATTATGAAAAAGCAAAAACGGGACGCAAATCCGTAAAACCTGACAAAGTGGTTTAAGTTCACAAGCAATTTAAAACCAAGGCGCGCATTTCTGGACTCGTAAACAAAACGTAGCGGGACTTGCAAACCAAACGGACACGCGGGACTTATCCCGGCCGGAACATTTTCAGCCATGCAGCCGGATTTCCGGTTTGCAGCGGGACTTTGGGGCAGCTCTATTCGGACTCTGGTTCCCGGGGCGGTTTAAGTGCAGCCGGACTTCAGAATAACACATACGGACTAAGGCGCGCCAAAACTTAGAATACAAAGCTGTTTAGAAGGAAAAAAGATGAATAACGTAAAGATTTTCAGCCCGTTTTTGATTTAAAGAACCGAAAAATAAATTAAATCGCAGCGCCCAACAAACCGCCATAGCGCATAAGGCGATTACTGCGGTTCCGAAGGTTCACCGCTTCGTTCAGCTCCGCCAAATCGTTGATTTGGCTAAACACAAGGAAAAAGTTAAAACCAAATACAACGCTTTGGCTTCCCTCCTTTTTGGAAGGTTGGTGAGGTCAACATTCGCCTTACGTCGCCATGCGGCAGGCCGTTGGGCGCAATTCCCCCTATAAACCTATGGTATTGATTTAAAATAAAGTTAATCAATACCTTTCAGGTTTATTGATTTCTTAAGCTAACGTAAAAAGGGGACATCAATGCAGATTAAATTTGAAGAAAAGCATAAAATCATAAATCACTGAAAGACTGACATTTATTTTTACGTTAGTCAGAACGAACTCGAACAGAGCGCTTCGATTATGAAAAACAAAAACGGGACGCAAATCCGTAAAAGCTGACAAAGTGGTTTAAGGTCAAAGCATTTTAAAACCAAGGCGCGCATTTCCGGACTCCCAAACAAAACGTAGCAGGACTTGCAAACCAAACGGACACGGCGGACTTATCCCGGCCGGCACTTTTTCAGCCAGGCAGCCGGACTTCCATCTTGTAGCGGGACTTTGGGGCAGCTCTATTCGGACTCAGTTTCCCAGGACGGTTTAAGTGTAGCCGGACTTCAAAATAACGCATACGGACTAAGGCGCGCCAAAACATAGAATACAAAGCTGTTTAGACGGAAAAAAGATGAATAACATAAAGATTCTCAGCCCGTTTTTGATTTACAGAACCGAAAAGTAAATTAAATCGCAGCGCCCAACAAACCGCCATAGCGCATAAGGCGATCACTGCGGTTCCGAAGGTTCACCGCTTCGGTCAGCTCCGCCAAATCGTTGATTTGGCTAAACACAAGGAAAAAGTTAAAACCAAATACAACGCTTTGGCTTCCCTCCTCTTTCAAGGTTTGTAAGGTCAATATTCGCCTTACGTCGCCATGCGGCAGGCCGTTGGGCGCAACGAACTCGAACGGAGCGCTTCGATTTGACAAAACAAAAACGGGACGCAAAACTTAAAAATCCGATAAAGTGGTTTATGGTAAAAACTTAATAACCTGGGCGCGCATTTCTGGACTCTCAGTCAAAACGTAGCGGGACTTGCAAACCAAACAGACACGGTGGACTAATCCCGGCCGGCATTTTTCAGCCAAGCAGCCGGACTTCCGATTTGCAGCGGGATTTTTGGGCAACTCTATTCGGACTCAGGTTCCCGCGTGGTTTAAGTGTAGCTGGACTTCTGAATAACGCATACGGACTAAGGCGCGCCAAGACCTATAAATCAATGCTTATTAGACGGGAAAAAGCCGAATAACGCAAAGATTTTCAGCCCGTTTTTGATGCACAGAACCGAAAAGTAAATTAAATCGCAGCGCCCAACAAACCGCCATAGCGCATAAGGCGATTACTGCGGTGCCGAAGGTTCACCGCTTCGGTCAGCTCCGCCAAATCGTTGATTTGGCTAAACACAAGGAAAAAGTTAAAACCAAATACAACGCTTTGGCTTCCCTCCTCTTTTCAAGGTTAGTGAGGTCAATATTCGCCTTACGTCGCCATGCGGCAGGCCGTTGGGCGCAACGAACTCGAACGTGACGCTTCGATTATGAAAAACAAAAACGGGACGCAAAACCGTAAAATGGGGAAAAGTGGTTTAATGTCAAAGCAATTTAAAACCAAGGCGCGCACTTCTGGACTCTCAAACAAAACGTAGCGGGACTTACAAACCAAACGGACACGGTGGACTTATCCCGGCCGGCACTTTTTCAGTCACGCAGCCGGATTTCCGATTTGCAGCGGGATTTTCAAGCAGCTCTATTCGGACTTAGGTTCCCGCGTGGTTTAAAATGTAGCCGGACTTCTGAATAACGCATACGGACAAGGGCGCGCCAAAACGCAGAATACAAAGCTGTTTAGGCGGAAAAAGATGAATAACATAAAGATTTTCAGCCCGTTTTTGATTTAAAGAACCGAAAAGTAAATTAAATCGCAGCGCCCAACAAACCGCCATAGCGCATAAGGCGATCACTGCGGTTCCGGAGGCTTGCCGCTTCGGTCAGCTCCGCCAAATCGTTGATTTGGCTAGATATAAGGAAAAAGATAAAACCAA
>NZ_JBNGOZ010000047.1:0-3021 GCF_050589825.1 Carboxylicivirga longa
GGTAAAAATATTAACGGCTCCACGGAAAAAGTGGCTTAAAAACTTGTTTTTAAATAGAGTATATAAGTGAGCCGACTCGTTTTGGTTAGTCCGCAGCTTCGGTCATAAGCGCCAAATCGTTGATTTGGCTTTTGAAATAAAAAAGATAAAAACAAATACAACGTTTTGGCTCGGTGAAGTTTGGAAGTGAAATGTGGTTAATGTTCACTTACGCTTCATAGCCTGACCGTTGGGCCGCATACTACCTAAACCTTACACCTAATGGAAACTAATGAAAAACTAAGAGAGCAAATATTTGAAATAATTAGTAATCAAATTAGTACAAATAGTCCTCCTGAAACAAAGACTACCTATGATAGATTGAGGTCACAAGGATTTGATGACTTTCAAACTAAACAAATGATTGGCCAATGTTTAGCAATTGAATTGTTTGAGGTTATCAAATTTAGGAAGCCATATAATAATGAGCGGTATATTAAGAATTTACTTCAACTGCCTAAAGAGCCGTTTGATTAGGTTCCAATAGAAAAGCAATTAAAATCTTTTCTATAGTTTTGTTTGCAATTGATGTTGCATATACTGACATATAGAATAACAAATGAAAAAAACACCCAAAAGAGATTATAGACTTCGATCTGCAAAAGTCTGGATTAAAAGTTATTCTGGTAAAAGCATTGTCAAAGGGTACTCAAAAAAATATTCTGTCGATAAGTTGTGTGCTATTAAAGAGTTAAGAATGTTAGACGTTGAAATATCGAAAGAATATGAAAAACAATTACGTCAATCATTAAAAGCAGATAAACAACATAAACTTTCGAATAAGCAGAAGCACGAAAATGAAATAGAAGATTTGTTAGAATTTGAAAGTGATGAGCATTTCGCAATGATAATGGGATATACAAGCGGTGGATTTGCTTATGGTATAACACATGAAGAAATGGATAAAATAAACCATGATGAATAAAAAATGTACGACGGCCCAACAAGCCATCATAAAGTAGCCCTGGCCTTTGTGAGCTTTGGGAGTTTGGCTCCCGCGCCAGCAATAGCATAAACAAGAAAGATAATATACCACACGCACCTCGGGCCACTTCATATGGCCGATCCGTTGGGCTTCATACAACAATGAGTAGAATGCAAACAGGATGGATTAAAGAAATGAAAGAAACAAAGAGACTCAAATTGAGTTTCTGGCAGCTTGCAACACATTATTCTGTAGCTGCATTCGTTTTGATTCCGACAATCTTCACTTTAGCCAATCTATTTGAGATACATGTCACAAAAACTTACAATGGAGTAAGAAGTGGTGAAGAATTAATTGAAACAACTATACCCTTTGTTGTTGTTGCGGTCTTATTCGTTATTATTCAATATCGTAGATTAAGACTGAAAAAATTTCAATTTGAATATACGGAAGATGAATTCAAGCAAGCAGTTGAAATTACAGCAAAGAAATTAGAATGGACTACTGTGAAAAACAACCATTCATTTCTTCGTGCTCATCGCGCTTGGAACTGGACAGGAAGTTGGGGAGAAATGATAACTATTATTAAAGTTAAAGATGGATTATTAGTTAATAGTATTTGTGATCCATCCTGTCGACCTTCAATTGCATCATTTGGTTGGAATAGAAAGAATATTAACACCTTTCTTAAAATTTTATCAGAAACAAAACAAGGAATTAACCATGAAGAAAGAGTAGAAATTCAAGAACGAGAATGGTCGTTAAAGAGAGTTGCTACTCGATTCGTAATGTATCCTCTTTGTATTGGATTTATTATTTTAGGACTTTATATGTTTACGAATCCGACTAATTGGAAAAGTCAAGGCGCTGCATTAGGAGCAATTAGCATATCGATTTTTTACCTGTACATTGACTTAAAATTAATTAGAAAGAAAAAAGTACGAAAGCCCAACAAACCGCAATAGTGCATAAGGGATTCAGAGAAATTTGGAAGGTTTGTAGCTTCGGCGAACAACGCCAAATCGTTGATTTGACTTTAAAACAAATGAAAAAATAAAACTCAACCCAACGCTTCGGCTCCCCGCAATTTGAAAGGTTAGTAAGGTCAAATTTCCCTTACGCACCATGCGGCAGGCCGTTAGGGGGCAATTAACACAAAACTTATTCAATAAAACAAAACTTACAAAAAAAATGAATTTCAAAGCTGTCTACTGGACATTAATTATGTCCTTTTTCTTTGCAAGTTGCGACAAGGAAGAGGATGCCTACCAATATGAGTACATTGACCTACATGAAATAGCGAATCTATTTGGCAATTCTCGTGAAGAAGTTCGCAATATGTATCAAGGTTTGTCGATTGATGATTATAATGACTTTTCTTCAAAGGATGAATTCTTAATTAAAACTAAAACAGGAAATTACATTCTTGATATTTATTATAAGATTGGTAATGAACAGGATGAGAATAATAGTGAATATGTAGTTGAACGAATTCATGGGAAATTGATATCGGAATCAAGTAGTAATTCAATTAGGGTCCTAAAGAACCTTATAAAAAACAATTTTCCTAACTACCCTGACGAAATAACAAAAAATAACGGATATGGTGGATTAGGAGGGGAAAAGGTTACCTATTCAAATTATGAAGAGTTATTTAATGCAATTACAGAAAATAGTGACGACTATGCTCTAATATGGATTGAAAGAGATATCTCTTATTATGTGTTCATAGACCAGAGTACCTTAGTTTTTAGTTTTATATCTGGAGAAGACTCTAATCAAAAATAAAAATCGCCCCCTAACACGCTGCTATAGCGCATTTCGGGATTCGTAGTATTTTGGAAAGTCTGTAGCTTCGGCAACAAGCGCCAAATCGCTGATTTGGCTTAAAAAGAAAAGTTAAAACAAATACACCGCTTTGGCTCAGCTCAATTTGGAGAGATTGTAAGGTTAAAATCCCTCACGACGCCATGCAGCCAACCGTTAGCTGCAACTTTGGATGCGCAAAACCTGCAAATCGATATAAAGCATTAACCGTGAATGCAAATCACATGGAT
>NZ_JBNGOZ010000048.1:0-2538 GCF_050589825.1 Carboxylicivirga longa
AATCATGTTTAACTATTTACTTTGATACGTATTTAGTAAACCACAAACTAACGATGCTTTATTAGCCATTGTTGGCAGTAGTTTTTTATTAGGTGTCACATGTAATATCATCCCATTCTTGGTCAGAATAATTTACAAGCCAGTTTAAAGCATAATGTCTTTCATAAACAACCCCAGAATGCACTATTTCCATCTCCCTATTATTTATCCTAGCGTCAACGCATGCCCAGTCAATTCTATAATAGAGGTCTACGGCATCTAATATTTCACTTTTTGTCCTTGTCTCAGAAAATCGGTTAATATAGTCATTCGGGTCTTTGCCTTGAACCAGCGGATAATTTTTAATATCAATGTTGTTTAAATCACATGTTTCAGTAGGAAAATCTAATTCAGGAACAACTTTAAGAGCCCACATCAAAGTCCAGATGCATTCACATTTCCAACTTTCTTCATTCTTTCGTTTATCTGTAGGGTTATTTAAGAATTCGCGCTCTTTGGGAGTTAATTTATTAAACAGGTTATATTTTTTAAGATAATCAATAGCTTCCTCACCAGTAAAACCTCCAAAAGCTACCATGTTTGTCACAGCAAGTACTGTCACTCTTTCTGCAATTTCCTTTGCAGTTCTTATAGTTGTTTCAGATTCACTCTCAACAAGAGGGAGATTATAGTTAATTTTCAGTCCTTTTGATTTTAATAACTTTTCTGACCGCTTTTTTCTCAAAGCATTGTCTTCCTTATTTTCTTTTTTGAATAGTCCAATCATGTTATCATTATTCTGTCCTAATAGATTAAAAGCTATTGATATTATGGCTATTGTATAAATGACCTTTTTCATTTTGATGGATTGGTTTAAATTACTGCCAACGGCCTGCCGCATGGCGACGTAAGGCGAATGTTGACCTCACCAACCTTCCAAAAAGGAGGGAAGCCAAAGCGTTGTATTTGGTTTTATCTTTTTCCTTGTGTTTAGCCAAATCAACGATTTGGCTGAGCTGAACGAAGTGGTGAACCTTCGGCACCGCAGTAATCGCCTTATGCGCTATGGCGGTTTGTTGGGCGCTGCGATTTAATTTACTTTTCGGTTCTGTGCATCAAAAACGGGCTGAAAATCTTTACGTTATTCTGCTTTTTCCGTCTAAACAGCTTTGTATTCTAGGTTTTGGCGCGCCTTTGTCCATAAACGTTATTTTGAAGTCCGGCTACACCTAAACAACCCTAAAACGTGAGTCCGTAAACAGCTGTCCGAGAGTCCTACTGCAAATCGGAAGTCCGGCTGCGTGACTGAAAAAGTGCCGGCCGGGATTAGTCCGCCGTGTCCGTTAGGAAGTCCCGGTCCCGCTACGTTTTGTTTGCTAGTCCAGAAATGCGCGCCTTGGTTTTAAATTGCTTTGACCTTAAACCACTTTTCGCGATTTTACGGTTTTGCGTCCCGTTTTTGTTTTGTTAAATCGAAGCGCCCCATTCGAGTTCGTTGCGCCCAACGGCCTGCCGCATGGCGACGTAAGGCGAATGTTGACCTCACCAACCTTCCAAAAAGGAGGGAAGCCAAAGCGTTGTATTTGGTTTTAACTTTTTCCTTGTATTTAGCCAAATCAACGATTTGGCGGAGCTGACCGTAGTGGCAAGCCTCCGGAACCGCACTGATCGCCTTATGCGCTATGGCGGTTTGTTGGGGGCTGGCATTTGTTTGTATTATATTTTTATCTCAGCTTTATTTTTGTGCCCAAACAAAATTCTATGTCGCCTGTGAAATCAAATAAATCCTTATTAGTTTTTAAAAAGTAGAAAAAGGAGTCTTCTTCAAACATAGTGTAATCGGAATCTATAATTATATCGCAATACAATTCATTTATAGTAACGGGCTCTTTTTTAGTCTTTAATTGTTGAATGCAGATTTCTAAAATGTCTTTATTCAGTTTTAAAATCTTTGGTTTTATTTTCCAGTTAAAATCATTTTCAGTCTTTCCAAGTCCTGCTAATGCTTCGACAATTTGACCAACTCCAAATCCCTTCTCATAATATTTGTCATACAGTGGGGTTACACAATTAATTGCTTCATTATATTTTTTGTTTAATATTAATGCTTCA
This sequence comes from Carboxylicivirga longa, assembly GCF_050589825.1. Classification (NCBI taxonomy): domain Bacteria; kingdom Pseudomonadati; phylum Bacteroidota; class Bacteroidia; order Marinilabiliales; family Marinilabiliaceae; genus Carboxylicivirga; species Carboxylicivirga longa. The sequence goes on from NZ_JBNGOZ010000048.1 coordinate 2,092, forward strand.
ATATATCGCTCTTGATTATTTAAATCATTCGGATGTTTGATTACAAATTCTTTGCGAAGTTTTAATAAACCTTTCCAATCTTCTTTTTCATAAAGGCTTGAATCCTGTTCCCAATATTCAATATCATAATCGTCTTTCATACTTAAGGGTTTTAGGTTTTTTCGCTTGCCCCCAACGGCCTGCCGCATGGCGCTGTAAGGCGTTATTAACCTTACGAACTTTCCAAGTAGAGCAAAGCCAAAGCGCTGTATTTGTTTTTAACTTTTCTTTTTTAAAGCCAAATCAGCGATTTGGCGTTGTTTGCCGAAGTTGCCGACCTACCTAAATGCTACGAACGCCTTATGCGCTATTGCGGTTTGTTGTGCCCTGTTGTGTGCCCTGAATGTCCATCAAGGGTACAATTTAATAAAGATTCCTGATTATCAGGAAACACGATCTTTGAGAGAT
>NZ_JBNGOZ010000049.1:0-1294 GCF_050589825.1 Carboxylicivirga longa
GCGAGGCGAGTATCCTGAGTAGCGCGGGACACGAGAAATCCTGTGTGAATCTGGCGGGACCATCCGCTAAGGCTAAATACTCCTGAGAGACCGATAGAGAACCAGTACCGTGAGGGAAAGGTGAAAAGCACCTCGAACAGAGGAGTGAAACAGTACCTGAAACCGTGCGCCTACAAGCGGTTGGAGCCGATTTAATCGGTGACAGCGTGCCTTTTGCATAATGAGCCTACGAGTTACTTCTCACTGGCAAGGTTAAGACTTTAAGGGTCGGAGCCGAAGCGAAAGCGAGTCTTAATAGGGCGCTATAGTCAGTGGGAGTAGACGCGAAACCGTGTGATCTACCCTTGGTCAGGTTGAAGCTGTGGTAACACACAGTGGAGGACCGAACCAGTTGACGTTGAAAAGTCTTTGGATGAACTGAGGGTAGGGGTGAAAGGCCAATCAAACTCGGAAATAGCTCGTACTCCCCGAAATGCATTTAGGTGCAGCCTATGATTAATCTTACAGAGGTAGAGCTACTGATAGGACGCGAGGGTTTCATCGCCTATCAACTCCTGATAAACTCCGAATGCTGTAAGATGATGTCATGGAGTGAGGGCATGGGTGCTAAGGTCCATGTCCGAAAGGGAAAGAACCCGGACCATCAGCTAAGGTCCCCAAATGTATGTTAAGTTGACCAAACGCGGTGTTGTTGCTTAGACAGCTAGGATGTTGGCTTGGAAGCAGCCATTCATTTAAAGAGTGCGTAACAGCTCACTAGTCGAGCGACGATGCATGGATAATAATCGGGCATAAACATACTACCGAAGCTATGGATTGTACATTGTACAGTGGTAGGGGAGCATTCCAGTCTGGGTTGAAGCTGAAGGCGTGAGTCACAGTGGACTGACTGGAAAAGCAAATGTAGGCATAAGTAACGATAATGGGGGTGAGAAACCTCCACGCCGAAAGACCAAGGTTTCCTGATCAACGCTAATCGGATCAGGGTTAGTCGGGACCTAACGCGAACCCGAAAGGGGTAGTGGATGGCAAGCAGGTTAATATTCCTGCACCTGCTATACAATAAAAGTGACGCATGAGTGAGGTATGCACGTACTGACGGAATAGTACGTTGAGCCTAGTCTTCGGACGAAGCGAGCATAAGCAGCTTGTGCCGAGAAAAGCGAGTATAGCGGCTCGTACCGTAAACGGACACACGTAGTTGGGTTGAGTATACTAAGGCGCTCGAGTGATTCATGGCTAAGGAACTAGGCAAATTAGCCCCGTAACTTCGGGAGAAGGGGCGCTCCACTTT
>NZ_JBNGOZ010000050.1:0-2266 GCF_050589825.1 Carboxylicivirga longa
CTTTTATTTTGGCGGTATCCATGGCATTTTCTCATTAAGTTACAAAATTAAAACGCTATTGTAAACTACAGCCTTATTGTATTATGGTCAGACCATGGCCAAAGCTTTGGCGAAAAAAGAACATATAGAAAAATGAGCCTGTGGGAAGAATCAACCCGTGTACCATTATATATTGTGACTCCCGAAAGCAAAGGAGGTACAAACTGTAAACAAGCAGTTAGCCTGCTGGATATTTACCCGACACTGCTTGACCTATGCCAGTTGCCGCTTGCTGAACATCTTGATGGTCGGAGTCTGAAGCCATTGCTTGACAACCCTAGCCAGGAATGGGATTACCCTACACTCATTTCGTGGCGATACCAAAACTATGCTGTTAGAAGCAACAACTTCCGCTACATCCAATATCGCGATGGCAGTGAAGAGTTGTATGACCATACAAAAGACCCTGATGAATTTAATAATGTGGCACATGATGCTGCTTATAGCACACAGGTTGAATGGCATCGCCAACACATTCCACAAGCAACTGCCCTGCCTGTTGGCGTAAGTGAATGGAACGGTGATGAAATTGATGCTAGAATCGAAGAATGGAAAACACAAAATAACATGCCAGAGTGGCTTAAATAAGCTCCTTTCAATAAAAAATTGATTGAGGAATTATTTGCACTAAAAAAAAAGCCGTTATCGATTATATCTGATAACGGCTTTTTCTTTACCTACCCTTCCCCGACTTCTCTAAATGCTCTGTGGGTAGGTAGTCAAAATGTTTTTTAAAGCTGGTTGAAAAGTAAGACGGTGAATTAAAACCCACCATATAGCTAACCTCCGCTACCGAATAACGATTTTCTTCCAACAACTGTATAGCCTTATTAAAACGCACCTTTTTAACAAAATCAGTGGCAGATGCCCCTGTGATAGCTTTCATCTTTAAGTGCAGGTTTGAGCGACTCATCCCCATCTCTCGAGCAAATAAGTTAACTGAGAATTCTGCATCCTGCAGATGCTTTTCTACAATGCCAAGTGCTTTATGCATTAATTCCTTATCGAGGTTATTGAAGGCAATAGCCTCGGGTTTAATGGAAGTTGACTGCGAATATAACTCCTTTAAACGCACCCGAGTTTTTATTAAGTTCTTCACCTTAGCCTCCAGCAGGTTCATCTCAAAAGGCTTCACCACATAATCGTCTGCTCCCAGCTCATGTCCTTTGATTTGATCATCCACTGAATTTTTTGCCGTCACCAATATCAATGGAATATGGCATGTTTTTACATTCTGCTTAAGGATTTTACAAAAACTCAACCCATCCATTTCGGGCATCATAATGTCTGAAATAATTAAGTTAGGCTCCTGCTTATAAATAAGTTCCAGGGCCTCCTTGCCATTACCAGCGGTCTGAACATTGTAGTTTGTTTTTAGATTATCCTCTAAATAATTGATAATATCTTTGTTATCTTCAACTAATAAAATTGTTTCCGCCTTTTTTTCTTCTTCTGTCATTGAAAAAGCTTCTTCATCCTCCAGGGCAACCTGTGGCAGTGCGTTATTGTCTAGCTTTCCCTCATCTTCAGTATTTATTTCTTCCTCCAGATAGTAAGAGTCATCTAATGGTAAACGAACCGTGAATACTGAACCTTTTCCTTCCTCACCGGTGGCCGAGATATTCCCATGATGGAGCTCAACTAAACGCTTAGTAAGGGCTAAACCAATACCTGACCCTAGTTTAGAGCTGCTCTCATCGACCCGATAAAAGCGTTCAAATATTAAAGATATCTTTTCAGGAGGGATGCCCTTCCCGGAGTCTTTTACTTGAATTACTACCCAGTTATCTTCGCAATACAGGCTTATACCAATAGTACCGCCAGCCGGTGTATACTTAAAAGCATTCGACAAGAGGTTAAAAGTTATTTTTTCGATGTAGCTCTTATCGAATAAACAATTTAGCTTTTCTTCCTTGGAGTCAAAAGTAAAAATGATATTGTTCTGCGATGCTGCCAAAGCAAACGATAAATAGATTTCGTTAATAAAACCTACAAATTCATTGCGGGCAACATTTAATTTCAACTCACCCAACTCCGACTTTCTAAAGTCCATTAATTGGTCAATAAGCGTCATCAAGCGTCTCGCATTCCTGTAGATAATGTCGTGCTGCTTGTTTAACCAACTATCACCGCTTTTCCTTTCAATAATCTTGGCTATAGTTTAATAATGCGTTGTAAAACCGATTAGTTGTTGATAACATAGGTCTATTTTCAAAAACCTTTCCTT
>NZ_JBNGOZ010000051.1:0-2253 GCF_050589825.1 Carboxylicivirga longa
GGAAAGGTTTTTGAAAATAGACCTATGTTATCAACAACTAATCGGTTTTACAACGCATTATTAAACTATAGCCTTTTGAAATTGTAAAATGGGCAACTCCTGTTGCGTTGTTTTTTTTTGGGACTTTATTTTAATAAAATCTCTGAACGAATAAGAGAAAATAGGAGGTTAAAAAAAGTTGAATCATATTTCGTTAGTCAGCTATCATTTTTAGACAGGCAGCTTTCAGCTGAGATTGAACAATTGGATTTATGTTTGCAAAAACTAAATAATTGGGATACGAATGATATTATACTAAATCAGACTTCAAATAGAATCAGTAAAAGGCTCCTGGATATAACTCAAGAAGATTTATTTACAATATTTATACATCGCAAAAAAGGTGATATAACTGAAAATACTGAATGTTATAATAATATGATTGGGTCTTTAGACCACATATCAAGAGTTTTACCTCATGTTCTTGACGCTAATAAGAAAGCAAATAACGAATTGAACAGCTGCTATGACAACTGGAATAGCTATTTAATTTCTATATCCAAGATTCATAACACTTCAATAACTGATAATCTCATTGACAATTCATTTGTTGGTGAATTAAATACAATACTTAAAGAATTTGAAAGAAAATACAAAAACTCATCAAACATAAAAGCCACATATAATTTTCAAATTAGACCAATAATTGAACTTTGTAAGAAATACTCGAAAGATAAAACAGCTCAGGAATTAATGACGATTTGTGACAAAGCTAAAATCGAATTTCTTCAGATAAAGTTTTTAAGGGAAAACCACGCGACTTTTATTGAATTAAATAAAAAGGTGCTAACTGCAACTAAAAAAGAGCTTAGTGAAAAACTAATCGAATTTAAAGGGAAAAAAACAAAAAAGAATTACGTGGCCTAACAATGGCTAATAAAGCATTGGGGGTTCACAGTAATTTGAAAAGTTTCTGCAAAACCGACCACCGCCAAATCGTTGATTTGGCTTTAAAATTGAAAAATTAAAACAAAATACAACGCTCTGGCTACTTAGCATTTTGGAAGGGACATCTGGCAAAATTTCCCCAACGCTTCATAGCCTGACCGTTGGGCGCAACGAACTCGAACGTAACGCTTCGATTATGAAAAACAAAAACGGGACGCAAATCCGTAAAACCTGACAAAGTGGTTTAAAACAAGTGATTTATAAAACCAAGGCGCGCATTTCTGGACTCTCAAACAAAACGTAGCGGGACTGGGACTTCCAAACGGACACGGCGGACTAATCCCGGCCGGCATTTTTCAGTCACGCAGCCGGACTTCCGATTTGCAGCAGGACTTTCGGGCAGCTGTTCACGGACTTAGTTTCCGCGTGGTTTAAGTGTAACCGGACTTCAAAATAACGCATACGGACAAAGGCGCGCCAAAACCTAGAATGCAAAGCTTATTAGACGGAAAAAGCTGAATAACACAAAGATTTTCAGCCCGTTTTTGAAGTGCAGCTTGGAAGAAATTATAAATCGCAGCGCCCAACAAACCGCCATAGCGCATAAGGCGATTGCTGCGGTTCCGAAGGTTCACAGCTTCGGTCAGCTCCGCCAAATCGTTGATTTGGCTATCCAAATTGAAAAGTTAAAACCAAATACAACGCTTTGGCTTCCCTCCTTTTTCGAAGGTTGGTGAGGTCAACATTCGCCTTACGTCGCCATGCGGCAGGCCGTTGGGCGCAACGAACTCGAAGGAGCGCTTCGATTATGAAAAACAAAAACGGGACACAAATCCTAAAAACGGAAAAAGTGGTTTAAGGTAAAAACTTTAAAACCAAGGCGCGCATTCCCGGACTCGCAAACAAAACGTAGCTGGACTTACAAACCAAACGGACACGGCGGACTAATCCCGGCCGGCACTTTTTCAGTCACGCAGCCGGACTTCAGATTTGCAGCGGGACTTTGGAGCAGCTCAATCGGGACTCAGTTTCCCGCGTTGTTTAAGTGTAGCCGGACTTCTGAATAACGCATACGGACTAAGGCGCGCCAAGACCTAGAATAGAAAGTTGTTTTAGACGGAAAAAAGATGACTAATGTAAAGATTTTCAGCCCGTTTTTGATGCTCAGAACCGAAAAGTAAATTAAACCGCAGCGCCCAACAAACCGCCATAGCGCATAAGGCGATCACTGCGGTTCCGGAGGTTCACCGCTTCGGTCAGCTCCGCCAAATCGTTGATTTGGCTATCCAAATTGAAAAGTTAAAACCAAATACAACGCTTTGGCTT
>NZ_JBNGOZ010000052.1:0-2023 GCF_050589825.1 Carboxylicivirga longa
AACCTCAAACTTATACTTTAATTCATCTGTCATATTCTGTCTTGTTTTTTAATTGGCCATAACGGCCTGCCGCATGGTGCGTAAGGCGAAATTGACCTCACCAACCTTCCAAAAAGGAGGGAAGCCAAAGCGTTGTATTTGGTGTTAACTTTTCATTTTGGTGAGCCAAATCAACGATTTGGCGGAGCTGAACGAAGTGGCACGCCTCCTGAACCGCAGTGATCGCCTTATGCGCTATGGCGGTTTGTTGTACCTCGTTTTTATTATTTTATTCGATAATACTTCTCAATCTTACCTCCAAAGCTAAAATCACTTTTCGCTTTAAAAATTAAACTGTCTGAATCTAACTTTATCAGCTCATATTTGCGATTGCCTAAGGTTAACAAGTCAGGCTGAAGCATAAATTTAGCGTTATATTCATTGTCACCTTGTTTCACGTCCACAGTATTATCGGAATTAAATGTCAATACAGTTTCAATATTCGAGGACGTATTGCTATTAGTTCCTATTGAGATTATTTCTTCTTCATTGGTGTTTTCCTGATTTACCTTTTGCCACTTTCCTAATATTGAACTTTCATTATTATTACAGCTAACAATAATAAATCCCAATCCAAGAATTAAATAAGTCAAATGTTTCTTCATGTCTAATTTCAAGTTTTATCTTTTGGATAATGTGTTTTTTTAATTCTGACTAATATAAAATTCAGTCACAGATATTCAGCAGTTTATATTTTGCTCGCTATTATCATTTTCCAGCCAAATCTTGATAGCCAATTTACGTTAGCTGGAGAATTTAATCTTTCCTTTTGCGAGATGCGGGGAATGAGGTACAACGGTTGGCTAGATGAAGCGTATGGCGATTTAACGAACAAAACCTTCTAAATCTCCACTGAGCCAAATCTTTTATTTGTTTTTATCTTTTCATTTCTAAAGCCAAATCAAAGATTTGGCGGTGTTCATTTACCGAACTTAACTTCCAAGTATTTACGAACGCCATATGCTTTATACTAGCGTGTTGTACCCCGTTATTTTTCAGCTTCAACAAGTTTTATCAATTTTATATTTTCTTCTTCAATGCGCGACAAGTACTGGTCTACATTATTTCTTTCTGCCGAATACCAACTTTGTTTAGAAAAATAGTCTTTTAATTCCTCTGATTTAAACTCATAGTGGTGTCTTGCAAATACTTCATTTCGCATAATTCGCAATTCTTTTGAGGAAATATTTTTTAGGTCTGCAATGTCTAATAATCTGTAGGAAGCTTGTGGATATTTTCCTTTTGGTTCTACATCAATTTCAGATATATCTAGGTTGTTTGTATAATTCTTAATGACATATAAATTCATTTCATCATTAGAGTTGATATAATCATAAACTTCTCTCCAGTCTAAATGGGATTCCCATGTTTTATAGGTACTGTCAGTTACCTCTTCGATATAATCTTCATACTCATCAAATCGGTCAACATAATTTCCAGGAATAGCTTCTGGGGGTGGCAAAGGTTCTCCAATACCTCGTTTTCCTATTTGCTTGTAAAATTTTATTTGAACCCAATTATCTTCTAATTTCCATTTCCCAACTAAACAATTGTCTTGATTACCCCAAGAATGCCAAACTAAGGAGTCTTTACCGAACTTATAATACTCACTTTCACTAGCAAAGTTAGTTTCTAAATATACTCCTAAAGGGCTTTCTTTTAGCTTGAGTTTCTTTAATTCATTTTGAAGATTATTAATCTCCTCTTCAAAAACTTGTTGTTGGATAACAGCTTCCTTTAAGCGGTCATTTAGCTTTGTATTTTCCTCTTTGAGATTTTCTATTTTTACTTTTAGCTTGCTTTCTGCCTCATTCCTGTCGGCATTCCCACAAGAATAAAATAATGTCATACATAAAATTATTCCAACGTATTTATTAATCATGCTTATCTATTTTTTTAATGGGGTACAACGGCCTGCCGCATGGTGCGTAAGGCGAATTAACCTTACAAACTTTCCAAAATGAGCGGAGCCAAAGCGCATATT
>NZ_JBNGOZ010000053.1:0-1905 GCF_050589825.1 Carboxylicivirga longa
CCTTTTTGCTGATTTGACCATCAGTGTTAAAAATAAATCCATATTTTCTAAGGGATGTGGGGAATGTTGCCCAACGGACGCGGGTATGAAGCGTTAGGGGAGAGTAGGCCAATTTTCATTGTTAGTTTGCACGGAGCCAAATCTTTGATTTGGTTATAACTTGGTATGCACCCCAACCAAATCAAAGATTTGGCGTGTTGTTTGGCCGCAGAGCCTTCGAACAGCAACTATGCCCCTAATGCTTTATGACCCATTGTTACAAACCGTTTTTATTTGCTATAATGTTCTTTGATAATTTGTCTTGAAAATCCTGGAAAATAGAGTAAATTCTCATAAACAGACGAGAACCAAACAATCACTGTATTTGTTTCTGGAGATACATAAATTCCTTGTCCGTACCGACCAGCTTTGTACATATCACCGTCATTAAAAACACAATCCCATTGGTAACTAGCATGCGAAGGTATTTCATTAAAGTACTTTGCATTATTTGAACCTTGCTCACCTTTTAGGTAAGCATCGGAATATTTATTGTTGTATGCTTTTGTGAAATAGGAATCACTTACAATTTGTTTTTCCGCAACTTTATTCCAACTAGGAGTAAACAACATCCCGAATCGTCCCATATCTCTTAATCGCGAAGCAAAAATAGCACCATTTAAAACTTCTCCTTGTGGAGTTATAGCATAATGCCCTTCGCTTTCCATTCCAACTTTTGTCCAGATTTTGTCACTTAAAACATCTTCAAATTTCATATTGGTTACCCGTTCCACTATGATTCCCAGGATTTGTGTATTCATAGTTGAATAATCAAATTGAATACCCGGTTCAATATAAAGCTTTACATCTTTCATAATCTCGAAAAGTGATTTTTCAGAAGGTTCAGAACGGGTTGCAATTGCATATGCAAATCCGACCGCTAATGGATGTCCAGGAGTTTTAAAATTTTTATTGGTCTCTACATAATCCATACCTGATACATGATGAAGAAGATGTTCAACTTTTACCTTCTGCCAATCTTCACTTGAAAATTCAGGAATATAATGTGATACATTTTTAGTTAAGTCAATTAATCCTTCTTCCTCTAATATATGAACTAACAATCCGGTAAGTGTTTTTGATGCTGAGAACCAAACATGCTTATCAAGCCTCCTCATTCCCATGTATTTTTCGAATTCTACTTTACCATCATGAATTATTAGAACACCTTGCATTCTGGTCTGATTATCATTTAACAATTCCCCAAAGGTTTTATTTCCTGCATCGGTTTGAGTCATTGTATTGAGAATGTCTAAATTAATTTCTTCTTCAAGCATTGCAACCTGACCATCACGATAAATTGTTCCCGTATTTGCTACTTCAGGAAGATTTAGGAATCCATATGCTCCTGCATTATCAGCCGTTATAAAGCTGCTGCTCCTATATTCGTTTCTGTATTCCTGAACTTGTTTTGCTGTTACTCCATTTTTATATACCGAAACAGGTAATAATTCAGAAGAGCTTTTTTCAACTTGTTTTACATTTTCTGTAGACGACTGTTCTTGAGTTGTATTTTGTGTACAGCCAAGACTTGTAATAATGATTACAATTAATAGTGACAGTTTATTTTTCATTATAATATAGATTTAAGGTTTTAAACATAAACTTTAATTATTCAAATTTAAGCTATTATTCTGCATGCCTGCTATGAATCATATTTCTGGGAATGTCCTAAATGGTTTGTAACGGCCTGCCGCATGGCGACGTAAGGCGAATATTGACCTCAGCAACCTTCCAAAAAGGAGGGAAGCCAAAGCGTTGTATTTGGTTTTAACTTTTCATTTTGGAGAGCCAAATCAACGATTTGGCGGAGCTGACCGAAGCGGTGAACCTTCGGAACCGCAGTGATCGCCTTATGCGCTATGG
>NZ_JBNGOZ010000054.1:0-1774 GCF_050589825.1 Carboxylicivirga longa
CATTTATTCGGTAAGTATAAATCAATATCAATTGATCCAATAGCTATTTCGCATTAGGATGTAAGTTTTCCATTAACAGTGCAGGCACCATCTCATATAGAACGATTCAGAAATTATTTTTATTCGATAGGCGTGTTGCGTTATTAATGGGTGATGACCTGAATTACGGAGCAGGTTTTCTCCACACTGGCTTAAACCAGTCTTATTTGGCCTCGTTTTCTAACAAGTTGATCATACTCAATGGGATCAACGCAATTTTCTAAAACAAAGGACAACAATCGCTTCCAAAGATATTGTATGGTCATTTTAGTGTCATTCTCAAAGATATGTTTCAGGTCACAACTTTTTTCAACAAATTGGTTAATCATATGTGCTATCATCATACACTGGTAATAATTGCGCAAGGCCACAAACGATACTCTTGAATACTTGTGCTTCATGTTATAGCCGTGATTTTTAAGATAATCAAAAGAGTTTTCAATAGCCCATCGTAAACGACCTGAATACGATATATGCCAATAATTGTCAATATCAGCTACTAAGCTACTCAGGTGTACAAATGTTTTAATCTCTTCATCCGGGTCATCGTCAAATTGTCGAGTCTGAATTTGCTCAATGCACTTTACATAAGAAAGAGTAAAACCCTTGTAGTCAATTCCATTAACGTAGGTGTAGTACTGTTTTTTAAAACTTCCGTTCTTTTGAGGAATTATTCTTTCTGTTTGTTTTTTAGCTGATTGGGGTAAAAGAGCGATTTCCTGATGTACCGAAGGAAGATTACCATCCTTGAAGGTGACAATAAATACCCAGCCATGTTCACGGCAAATCTTAAAAAAGGGTTCGTTGGCATATAGTGCATCAACAACGATAATAATAGGCAACCGGGGAAATTCTTGTTTGATTCTTGCTGCCAGACGCTTAAAAGCCTTTGTTTCGCAATCTTGTTTATCGTATTCCCCCTGACTTTCGTTTCTGATCCATTCGGTTCCAATTGAGAAGGCCATGTCATTAGTGGTGATTAGTTTAGCTTCTAAAACATGATGATAATAGGTCGTCTTGCCATTTTTGGAGGTTTTACTGGTGCATTCTCCACAATAATCATGTGAATAAGATGCTATTCCTGTACCATCAACGGATACCATGAAATATTTACTCTTGAATCGAAACTTATGAAATACCTTTTTTTGAATTAAAGAATGGATGATGTGATTCTTAAGCTGTTCCAGCTCCTCTGTTTTTAAAGCCCGCAGGAGGTCATCAATAGCATCACAGCTAGGTAACTGCATTTTAAAAGTACGTTCGTAGTTCTTTCGAAAAAGGGCATCCTTTCGATCCAGATCAAAAGCATTACGTGACCCTTCTTTAAAAACAAACATCATAATACCACCAAGAACCAATTCGGATATTTGATATTCCTTACGCTTGCGTGGATCGGAAAACTCTAAAATCCGCTGTTCAAGATCAGGAAAATGACACTGGAGCACTTTGCCAATTTGAAAACATACCTGTTTACCGATACTGAAGTGAAATCCACATTTGCTCACTAAAAATTAGTGAATTCTGTTAAATTTAAGTATCTTTAAAACACAAAAGATCAGTTAAATAAATAACTGATCTTTTATTTACTATTAATATAATATTTATGAGTAAATGACTTATTACCCATTAATTTGGGTAATTTACACATTTCTCATTTCTTCCCGAAAAAATAATTTCCCTAACTGTTATAAACAACTGATTATCATGGGTGCTTTTTTATGAGCGGAATTACTGA
>NZ_JBNGOZ010000055.1:0-1758 GCF_050589825.1 Carboxylicivirga longa
AATAATCATGTTTAACTATTTACTTTGATACGTATTTAGTAAACCACAAACTAACGATGCTTTATTAGCCATTGTTGGCATTTCGTTATTTTTTCTAGAGAGCGTCTTTTATATTTTGAAGCTTTTCTTGCCATTGGTAATGAATACTCAAAAAAGCTAACAGATTATTAATTCCATGAGCAATTATTAATGGCCATAGCTTCTTAAAATTGATGTAATATATTCCAAATACTAAAGCTATTGCAGGTATACTAATTAATAAATACCAACCTTGATATGTATGGAAAGAGAGCCTAACAAGCATACTAAAAATAATCACTAATACAGGGTTTAGCCTTTCTAAACGTTTAAATAGATACCCAATAAGTAATAATTCTTCATAGATTGAATTTATTACAATAATCATTGTCAAACTCAGCCAATCGGCATTTATTGTAAGGTTTGGCTTATTCCCTGAATTTATTACATCTGAGCCTAGAATTGTTGAAATTCCAAAAGTAATATTGATTAAGAAGTTAGTGATGTAGAAAAGCAATACTGCAATGAAAATCATTCGAAATTTAAAGTTTAGATTAAAGTCGGATAATTTCCAGCCACGGTATTTTAAGAAAACTCCAATGATGGTCAATATTATGATTTGATACAGAGTATTATAATACGTTCCGTAATCTGTAACTTGAATTTCTTTGGAAGTATACCCGTATAAAAAGCTAAGTGTCGAATTATACGCTAAAAATCCAAATCCTAGCATTAAAACAATTATTAATTCTAACTTCGAATTATAAATAGACTTCTCTTTTTTCTCTTTCTTTATTTCGCTTGTCTTTAATGAATTTCGACGATTTACTTCTTCTATAATTAATTGTTTCTCTTCCCCAAAGTAATAGTTAAGTTCCTTGGATAACTGTTCGATTTCTTTATCTGACTTGCTTTGAAGTTTAATTTTTAATTCGCTAATCATATTGGTTATTGAAAATCAAATTCGTTAGGGTATGTGGTTTAATGAATGCCAACGGCCTGCCGCATGGCGACGTAAGGCGAATGTTGACCTCACCAACCTTTCAAATAGGAGGGAAGCCAAAGCGTTGTATTTGGTTTTATCTTTTTCCTTGTGTTTAGCCAAATCAACGATTTGGCGGAGCTGAACGAAGTGGTGAACCTTCGGAACCGCAGTAATCGCCTTATGCGCTATGGCGGTTTGTTGGGCGCTGCGATTTAATTTACTTTTCGGTTATGTGCATCAAAAACGGGCTGAAAATCTTTACGTTATTCATCTTTTTTCCGTCTAAACAGCTTTGTATTCTAGGTCTTGGCGCGCTCTAGTCCGTATGCGTAATTTTGAAGTCCGGTTACACTTAAACCACGCGGGAAACTGAGTCCGAATAGAGCTGCCCAAAAGTCGCGCTGCAAATCGGAAATCCGGCTGCCTGGCTAAAAAAATGCCGGCCGGGATTAGTCCGCCGTGTCCGTTTGGAAGTCCCAGTCCCGCTACGTTTTGTTTGCGAGTCCGAAAATGCGCGCCTTAGTTTTAAATTGCTTTGACATTAAACCACTTTTCCCGATTTTACGGTTTTGCGTCCCGTTTTTGTTTGTCATAATCGAAGCGCTCCGTTCGAGCTCGTTGCGCCCAACGGCCTGCCGCATGGCGGCGTAAGGCGAATGTTGACCACACCAACCTTCTAAAAAGGAGGGAAGCCAAAGCGTTGTATTTGGTTTTAACTTTTCATTTTGGATAGCCAAATCAACGATTTGGCGGAG
>NZ_JBNGOZ010000056.1:0-1731 GCF_050589825.1 Carboxylicivirga longa
TTTGCGTCCCGTTTTTGTTTTTCATAATCGAAGCGCTCCGTTCGAGTTCGTTGCGCCCAACGGTTGATGGTATGGTGTCGTGCGGGATTACGAGGCGATTTCCTATCAGTTTACAACGACTTTTTTTACGAGCCACAAACGCTCGCAAACCTCTGAAACCCGCATGCACTATACCATGTGTTATGGCCTTTTATTCTTTTGTTTTTCATCTTCTTCAAATTCCTTTTCTAGCCGTTCTAAACGGACAAAGAAATGTAATATTTGTCCAAAATTAAATATGTTAATTACAATCTGTCCTATTAGTATCAAAGAATACAAACTAATGAAATTCAACAATATAAATCCAATGAAATTAATAGTCCTCGCCAATTCTACTGGCAAAAAAATATTAGCTCCAAGATTCATAATACCCATAATCATATATCCAATTAGTATAGAACTTGCTTGTACTAAAATACTAAAAGCAAAAACACTACTCTGCATTTGAAAAAGGCTATATTTTGAAGGTTTCACAGGTTCAGTAATCTCATCCAAAATATTTTGAGAATTAAGTCCAATCAATAAAACATAGCCTCCTAAATTGAACCCTAGAATATTAGGCATTATACTCATCATTTGATTTGCTACATAGTTAATAGAATCATAAAATGATGCACTTGTTAAGACAATAACAACTTGGCTTATAAGTGTTAATACAATGGCTGTCCAGAAGAAATAACTTTTCCAAATAGGTTTATTATTCCAATAGATTTTGAGCAAGGTCTTTAAATTACCTTTATGCTCCTTCTTATACTCTTCTGGGTCAATAATATTAGGCATCGTTACTTTCTGTCCTAAAGGTTTTCATTATCAAATTTGCCATATAGCCTCTAAATTTCTCAGCTGTAGATTTTATTTCAATGCGTAAAGGAGTATCAGCTGATTTCACTGTCTTTCTTGTATTTTCACTTGTTGTAATTGTAGCTGATTTAATTGCACCATTACTTCTAGCCAATTCAATTCCCCCTTCTAATAATTCTTCCCCTTTAATATTCATGAAATCATTGTGGTCAGATTCTGCTTTTATCTCAATTTTCCCAATTTGACTTTTCTTGAGTCTTTTATCAAATAAATCAGCTGACGCACTTAATACATCGTCATTTGTATATGTAACAACATAGTCAATTTTATGTATTCGCTTTGCCGTTAAAATTTCATCAATTGCTTTTGGTTCATTTTCTAATTCAATCCGAATAATGTCATTTTGTTCTTTAACCTCAAGCAAAGAATTCATAAAAAACTTACGGACGTCATTACCAGAAATTTTAGCTCCTAACTGAATACAAAATCGATGAGCTTCAGGGATAAAGATAAATTCAGCTATTGATGCATCGAAAATTTTAGATGTATCATTTTCAATGGTTTCACTTTTTAAATTCTCAATATCAATTGCTTGTCCACTTTTCTTATCGAAATAAAATCCTTTACCTATTCTCCCATATAGATAGTCTACACCTGTAACTTCTGTCTTTTTTCGAAAATAACTATAAAGCATTATGTGTTTATTTTCCGCTACAGCAGAGTGGACTTTATTATCTACTAAGTCAGTAATTAGCTTGATGTAAGCTTCTTTTTTGTCATCACCTTCTTTTTCTGTTTGAAGTTTTATATTAATAACCTCAAACTTATACTTTAATTCATCTGTCATATTCTGTCTTGTTTTTTAATTGGCCATAACGGCCTGCCGCATGG
>NZ_JBNGOZ010000057.1:0-1731 GCF_050589825.1 Carboxylicivirga longa
CCGTATGAATCGAGAGGTTCACGTACGGTTCTGTGAGAGGTTTAGGGGTGAGATTCCCCTTTACCTACTCGACGTTTTAACTTTTTCACGACTTTTATTATAGGCGATTGCAATTGATACAGCAATAATTATTGGCAATTCTCTTTCCAAATTTATATAAGAAATAAAATTCATATTCGAGTCGAAATCTCCTAAAATCACCTGTTTTATTGGTACATATAGGTCAATTAACGCAAAACACAATAACATTAATAAAGCTGTTATTAATGAAGTAAAAATGAAGTCCTTTGTCTTTTTTTTCATATTGTGACTTATTAATGCAGTCCAAATAGTACCGCTTGTTTTCAGAATCTTAATCTGTTTTTTGTTCGCCAAGTTTGCAGTTTTTTAGAAGTTTTACTTCAAAACTGAAAATTCAGTCCGTTTATGCGCCATGTAAAATTGTCTTAATGCGCGTTGGTCAATGATTATGAAATGATTATGAAATGATTTTGTAGATGTGTTTTGTCATTCTTAAGCGCAATCTAAATTTATTTTTGTCATTAGTCCGTCACGCTGGCATTAATAGGGCACAACGGACGCGGGTATGAAGCGTTAGGGGTGGGTAGGCCAATTTTCCATTTTTAGTTTGCACGTAGCCAAATCTTTGATTTGGTTTTTAATTTGCTAATCAACCCTAACCAAATCAAAGCTTTGGCGTGTTGTTTAGCCGCAGAGCTTTCGAACAGCACCTGCGCCCCTGATGCTTTATGACCCATTGTTGTGCCCAGTTATTTATTTTTGTTTTTTCTTCTTTTTTATTTTCCGTATGAAATAAATGATAAATATAACTGCAATGCAGAATGGCCAGATCTTTATCAGAAGTAATGCGAAGTCTACAAACCCAAACCAACCTTTAGAAAATGATTGTTTTATTCTTTCTGAGAATTTGTCTCTTTTTTTGGGATTGTATTTAAAGTCTTTTTGCTTTACAATGTTTAGCCTGAGTGTACTATAGTCAACTAAATCACTTAAGTATTTCAATGTTCCAGTAGTACTTTCAATTTCTTCTTCTAATCGACGTATTTTTTCTTCAACTTGCAAGATTTCTTTGATGTTGGTTGCCTTCTTTAGTAGTTCTTGATAACGTTTAAGATAAGCTCGCTTATTTTCTAACCTTATTCCTAAGTCAATAAATTGGTCGGTAACATCTCTTGCATCAATTTCTTTATACAGTAATTCTCCATTGCCCAGTTGAATTGCATGTACAAAACTTTCGAAGTTTGAAGAAGGTATTCTAACTGTTAAATTATATGATGATTCCCAATCTGTATTGTTCAATTTTTCATTAGAATAGTATGCATCATGTTTATTAACTAATGAATCAACTCTTGCTTTAGTTAATTCCAAATCAGAAACTTTTAAACCAATTCTACCGTCCTTGATTATTTTCTTTTTTATAATTTCTTTGTTTTTAAGCGGAGGCATTGGTGGTGGAGGTGGTGCTATTTCTTCTTGACGTGTTATTGGTATCATTTCCTCTTCTATTTCCATATCAGCACCATTGTAACCTTCCAAAGAGGGTTTTTGATGACAGGATGTTATAATTATAGAGAAGAGTATTAAAAAGATTGATTTTTTCATATTATGTAGTTTCTTGATTTTTAATTGGGCACAACGTTTTGCTGCATGACGCGTAAGGGGAATTTTAGCCTCACAGACCTTTCCAAATCGAGCAGTGCCAAATTGTTG
>NZ_JBNGOZ010000058.1:0-1665 GCF_050589825.1 Carboxylicivirga longa
GCCGTCAGACTGTCTAAAAACCTCCTATTTATAGAATCACGAGATCAGATATTTTGTATCTTCAGGTATGAAATACATCCAAGGCCAACACCGTTCCCAAATCCAGTTATTCACTCTTACACTTGATGATGCTATTGAGCCAGATAATGAAGTCCGGCTGATAGACGCCTTTGTGTCACATCTTAAACTTGACGAGTTGGGATTTGATATGCAGGCTGGTGAAAATGGACGCCCTTGCTACCACCCGGGCGATTTGTTACGCTTGTTTATTTATGGGTATCTCAACCGTATCCGTTCGTCCCGTTCATTGGAGAAAGAATGCAAACGCAACATTGAACTGATGTGGCTGCTCAAACAGTTGAAGCCCGACCACAATACCATTGCCAATTTCAGGCGCGATAACCCCAAAGCTATTAAACGTGTGTTTAAGGAAACGGTGCGGATTGCCAAGTATTTTGACCTGATAGGCGGTCAGCTCCTGGCCGGAGACGGAACCAAGCTAAGGGCTCAAAACAGCAAGAAGAACAACTTCAACCAAAAGAAAATTGACCGTCACTTGCAATACATCGAAAACAAGCTGGAAGAGTACAACCAGGCATTGGCTAAAGAAGACGGTGACTCAGCAAAGAAAAAGGAACTCAAGGATGAGATTACAAAGCAAGAACAACGAAAAGAGAAGTACCATAGACTGGAAGCCGAACTAAAGGAAACAGGAGAAAAACAGATTTCAACATCAGACCCGGAGAGTCGTCAGATGATTATTCGTAATAACATTACTGAAGTAGCCTACAATGTGCAAACCACGGTGGATGCCAGACACAACCTACCTATCGATTACGATGTGACCAATGCCAACGACAGTAAAGCTATGGGTAACATGCTAACAAGAGCGGTGGATATGATCGGGCATAACAACTTTACCGCTCTTTACGACAAAGGCTATCACACCGGCAGTGAGTTTGCGGTTGCTGCTAATTTGGGAGTAGATGTGCTGGTGGCTATTCCGGCAACGCCTAAGAACTCACAGGCGCCTGACCCGGCTTTTAATGTTGAGCATTTTAAATATGATCCAGAGCAGCATACCTATACTTGCCCTGCAGGACAGGTTTTAACCACCAATGGCCGATGGCACAAAGCCAATCGCGGTGGCGATTTCCAGCTATTCAGAACACCGGCCTGTAAAGGATGTGCAAGCAGAGCTAAGTGTACCAGCGCCAAAGTCAATGGACGTATTATCCGGCATACTGCCGAGAATGTGCATGTAGTAGCCAATAAAGTACGAATGGAAGCCAATCCTAAACTCTACAAACGCCGGCAGGCCATTGTGGAGCATCCTTATGGTACCATCAAACGTCAATGGGGCTTTGATCATATCATGACAAAGAAATCTATCAGCAGAGCCAGCGCTGATGTGGGCTTCATCATGACTGCCTATAACCTACGTCGCTTAATTAATATTCTGGGGATAGATAGCTTAATGGGCTCATTAATGCGCCTTATGTCGCTTTTAAAAGGCAAAAATGCACTCACAAACACTACCTGCTCCCTGAAACTGATAACCGTTTTTTGCACAGAATCGTAACCGATTTTTTCTGTTCACGAAAAATAAACCTAGTTTTAAACATAAACACGGTGGCTTGTTAAGTTTTTAGACAGACTGCCGTT
>NZ_JBNGOZ010000059.1:0-1644 GCF_050589825.1 Carboxylicivirga longa
GGGATATTCATAAGTTGACTTATATCTTTGATATCTAGATAATTATTACTATCTTAAAAGTATAACAAAACCCCGAAAATAGGCACTTTTGCCATAAATCGGGGTTTACTTTTTTTCTCGTAGTGATAAAATTACAAAGTATTCCAGAATTTCAGGCTCATCTTCCACTTTTTTCTATTGAAGATAATTTCAAGGTTGTATACAATCAGTTTCTTGCCACTTCATTAGGTAAAATTTACCAAGCCATACCATGGGACGAATTAGTTGACTCATTCGGCATCACAGAAAGTAAAATGGGGCCAGACTGTATATTTAGCCCCCAAGGTAAACTAGCTTTAATGTTTCTAAAGAACTATGCCTGCTGTTCGGATGAACGGTTAATGGAGCAGTTAAATTCCAATATCCATTACCAACTATTTTGTCGCATACTGTTAGGCATTGGAGAACAGATCAATAATTTTAAAATCATTAGCCAAATACGCTGCGAGCTTGCAGCCAAGTTGGATATTGACAAAGTGCAAAAATGTTTAGCCAAGCATTGGCTGCCTTATATGGAAGAGTTAGATCAGGTTGTGACAGATGCCACCTGTTACGAAAGCAGCTTACGTTTCCCAACCGATCAGAAGTTACTATGGGAAGCTACTGATTGGTGCCATAACCAGTTGAAACTACTTTGTTCATATAGCAAACAAGCCCTGCCTCGCAGCAAGTATAATAAGTGGAAACAGCGTTATTGGAACCATAGTCGTAAACGTCGGAAGCCGAAAAAAGAACGCACAGCCATTACCAGGGGATTATTGAAGTTACTCAAAAAACTCCTGGAAGAACTGGTTGTCATGCTCAAGCAGCAGGATGTTCAAATGCCTGAAAGATATTATACTCAATATGCTATCATTGAAAAAGTATTGAAGCAGCAAAGCTATAAGTTTGCAACGGGTAAATCTCCTAAAGACCGAATCGTCAGCCTTTCAAAAAGCTATATCCGTCCCATAGTCAGAGGAAAGGAAACTAAAGCTGTAGAGTTCGGCGCCAAGGTCAATAAAATACAAATTAACGGAATCAGCTTTATCGAGCACCTTAGCTTTGACGCATTTAATGAAGGTACTCATTTTAAGTCATCGGTTTATCTAGCTCAAGCATTAACGCATACAAAACTAAAGATAGCCGGTGCTGATGCTATTTATGCCACCAATGCCAACCGACGCTTTGCTACCTCAAATAATATCCGAACTGATTTTGTAAGAAAAGGACGAGCAGGCAAACACGAGCCCCACCGCAAGCAGATGGCCGCACAAATTAAAAAAGAGCGGGCAACCAGACTTGAAGGTAGTTTTGGGAAGGATAAACAACATTATTATTTGAATCGGATTAGAGCCCGAACAAAGAATACGGAAATACTTTGGATATTCATTGGAATCCATGTTGGCAATGCTCTTGAGATAGGGAGACGAATGCAGAATCAAGCCTCCCAGGCAGCATAAACCATTTACCGGAAACACCTTCAATTGATGGGTTAGGTATGTCCAATTGTAGCATAAATCCATTGGTTGCTGAGTCAATAAATTATTATGAAAAACAAAAAGGCTAATCAACAAAGATTAACCTCATATATTGTTCTTCATAAGTATCACTTCTGAAAGTGCC
>NZ_JBNGOZ010000060.1:0-1609 GCF_050589825.1 Carboxylicivirga longa
CTTCCATCTTGTAGCGGGACTTTGGGGCAGCTCTATTCGGACTCAGTTTCCCGGGACGGTTTAAGTGTAGCCGGACTACAAAATAACGCATACGGACTAAAGCGCGCCAAAACCTAGAATACAAAGCTGTTTAGGCGGAAAAAAGATGAATAACGCAAAGATTTTCAGCCCGTTTTTGATTCAGAGAACGGAAAAGTAAATTAAATCGCAGCGCCCAACAAACCGCCATAGCGCATAAGGCGATCACTGCGGTGCCGAAGGTTTACCGTTTCAGTCAGCTTCGCCAAATCGTTGATTTGGCTATCCAAAATGAAAAGTTAAAACCAAATACAACGCTTTGGCTTCCCCCCTTTTTGGAAGGTTGGTGAGGTCAACATTCGCCTTACGTCGCCATGCGGCAGGCCGTTGTACAGCATTCACCCTATGCCGCAGAGGACATTGCTTTCGATAACGAACGGCAAAATCGGAAAGTATCGTGAGAGTATAGATTATGATATCGAAATTTTACCATTAGTTAGGATTCGAATATGACTTAGAAAAAATAAAATTTGAATGTCTTGTTTGAACAGCAAAACGAAGTTTAGGTACACAAATTCATAACATAAATCCAAAACATGAAACGTTTAGTAACTATTGCAGAGTTTAATAACACCCTTGATTTGAGATTAAGTCTACTTAAAGATATGTTAACTCAGGCTCAAATACCTTATATCGTAGTTAATGAAAATGCAAGAGCAGTAGAGCCTTATATTGTAAGTCCAAGTAACGAATCTGTTGAAGTAAAGATATATGAAGACAAGCTTGAAGAAGCAAAAGAAATTGTAAAGTCAATACAATAGAAGATAGCAAATAAAGCCATTAAAATTTAACCCTGAATCTGGATTATGGAAAATTGGAAAACAATAATCACTTTCACACAACCACACGATGCCCATTTTGCAAAAGGATTACTTGAGTCAGAAGGCATTGAAACTATAATTCGTGACGAACTCACAGCTCAAGTAAACAATTTCTACTCAAACGCGATTGGAGGTGTAAAACTTGATGTGAAAGAGAGTGATTTGCAAAACGCGACTTCAATACTTATAGAAGGTGGCTATATCAAGGAATCAACAGAAACAAGACGCAAACAAATTGAAATAATTGAATTAAATAATAACACAAATAAATCGATATGCCCATTTTGTGGATCAGACAACATATACAGGAAAAAAGAGGTTAATCCTTTGATGGTATTAGTGTACTTTATATTGGGTGCATTTTTTCCAATTTTTAAGCGTAACTATATCTGTTATGATTGTGAAAAGGAGTGGAAATATCAAAAGAAATAAAAAAAAACGCTGTACAACAAACCGCCATAGCGCATAAGGCGTTCAATGCTGTTCGGAGGGTTCGCAGCTTCGGTCAGCTCCGCCAAATCGTTGATTTGGCTATCCAAATTGAAAAGTTAAAACCAAATACAACGCTTTGGCTTCCCTCCTTTTTGGAAGGTTGGTGAGGTCAACATTCGCCTTACGTCGCCATGCGGCAGGCCGTTGGGCGCAACGAACTCGAACGGAGCGCTTCGATTATGAAAAACAAAAACGGGACGCAAATCCGTAAAACCTGA
>NZ_JBNGOZ010000061.1:0-1586 GCF_050589825.1 Carboxylicivirga longa
CAAGGCGCGCATTCCCGGACTCGCAAACAAAACGTAGCGGGACTGGAATCCCAAACGGACACGGCGGACTAATCCCGACCGGCACTTTTTCAGTCACGCAGCCGGATTTCCGATTTGTAGCGTGACTTTAGGGCAGCTGTTTATGGACTCGCGTTTTCGGGTGGTTTAAGTGTAGCCGGACTTCTGAATAACGTTTACGGACAAGGGCGCGCCAAAACGCAGAACTTAAAGCTGTTTAGACAGAAAAAGTGAATATCGCAAAGATTTTCAGCCCGTTTTTGATGCTCAGAACCGAAAAATAAATTAAATCGCAGCGCCCAACAAACCACCATAGCGCATAAGGCGATTAGCGAGGTTTCGGAGGCTTGTCGCTTCGCCCACCAGCGCCAAATCGTTGATTTGGCTTTGTGAATAGAGAAAGAAAAAACCAAATGCAACGCTTTGGCTTCCCTCCTCTTTCTAGGTTGGTGAGGTCAATTTCGCCTTTCGCGCCATGCGGCAGGCCGTTGGGCGCAACGAACTCGAACGGAGCGCTTCGATTATGAAAAACAAAAACGGGACGCAAAACCGTAAAATGGGGAAAAGTGGTTTAATGTCAAAGCAATTTAAAACCAAGGCGCGCATTTCTGGACTCGCAAATAAAACGTAGCGGGACTTGCAAACAAAACGGACACGGTGGACTAATCCCGACCGGCACTTTTTCAGTCACGCAGCCGGACTTCTGAATAACGCGTACGGACAAAGGCGCGCAAAAACCTATAAATCAATGCTTATTAGACGGAAAAAGCTGAATAACACAAAGATTTTCAGCCCGTTTTTGATGCATATAACCGAAAAGTAAATTAAATCGCAGCGCCCAACAAACCGCCATAGCGCATAAGGCGATTACTGCGGTGCAGAAGATTCACCGCTGCGGTCAGCTCCGCCAAATCGTTGATTTGGCTAGACATAAGAAAAAGTTAAAACCAAATACAACGCTTTGGCTTCCCTCCTTTTTGGAAGGTTAGTGAGGTCAACATTCGCCTTACGTCGCCATGCGGCAGGCCGTTGGGCGCAACGAACTCGAACGGGTCGCTTCGATTATGAAAAACAAAAACGGGACGCAAATGCGTAAAACCTAACAAAGTGGTTTAAGGTCAAAGCAATTTAAAACAAAGGCGCGCATTTCTGGACTCGCAAACAAAACGTAGCAGGACTTGCAAACCAAACGGACTCGGCGGACTAATCCCGGCCGGCACTTTTTCAGTCACGCAGCCGGACTTCCATCTTGCAGCGGGACTTTGGAGCTGTTCTATTCGGACTCAGGTTCCCGCGTAGTTTAAGTGTAGCCGGACTTCAAAATAACGCATACGGACTAAGGCGCGCCAAAACCTGGAATACAAAGCTGCTTAGACAAGAAAAAGATTGATAACGCAAAGATTTTCAGCCCGTTTTTGATGCACAGAACCGAAAAGTAAATTAAATTGCAGCGCCCAACAAACCGCCATATCGCATAAGGCGATTAGCGAGGTTCCGGAGGCTTGTCGCTTCGTTCAACTCCGCCAAATCGTTGATTTGGCTAAACATAAGGAAAAAGTTAAAACCAA
>NZ_JBNGOZ010000062.1:0-1496 GCF_050589825.1 Carboxylicivirga longa
GGTAAAAATATTAACGGCTCCACGGAAAAAGTGGCTTAAAAACTTGTTTTTAAATAGAGTATATAAGTGAGCCGACTTGTTTTGGTTGGTTCGTAGCTTCGGCAACCAGCGCCAAATCGCTGATTTGGCTTTAAAATGAAAAGATAAAAACAAATACAACGCTTTGGCTTAGTGGAGTTTGGAAGTGATTTCTGGTTAAGATTCACTTACGCTTCATAGCCGCGTCCGTTGTAGCTAATTTTGAAACTTACAAATTAATTAACATGAAAAGACAATTATCAGTTCTATTATTTGCATTTATATGCTTTTCCATTTCAGCAAAGGACTTGCTAGTTCAGCTAAAGACTAATAAAGAAATTGGAGAAACGATAAATATAACTTTTGAAGTAAATGACAATTCAGATATAGATATTGATTTTGGGAATGGTTCTTTAATAAACTTTAATGTGTCAACAGGAATATTCAATCATCTTTCAAATACAGTTGCAGGTGAAACAATAAAAGTTTATGGCAATGCCGAGATTATTACACAAATTAACTGTGAAGAACAAGGGATAACCAATCTTGAACTATATAACTTATCAAATATTAAATACCTCGATTGTACTATTAATCAGTTAACATTTCTAAATATAAAAAATTGTAGCTTGTTGAACCATTTAAATTGCTCTTACAATAATTTAGAAAGTTTAGACTTAAGTGGTTGTGTAAACTTATCTAAGTTAGAATGTTCAAATAATAGACTATCAGAATTAGATATTAGTGCTCTTGCCAATTTAATGGAATTGAATTGTTGGGGGAATAAATTGAGTGCTTTAGATGTTAGTATGTGTAATGATTTAACGGATTTAAACTGCAATAGTAATAAATTAAGGTATTCTACATTAAAATTAGGTCAACAAAACCTGTCCAGTTACAATTTTGATTCGCAAGAAAAAATTGACTTGGGAGAATCTATAGCCGTTGGTTCGCAGGTCGATTTATCCTCTGAATATAGTTTTAATGATAATGTAACGACATTTAGGTGGTACAAGCAAGGTTATACAAATGAATTGATTAAAAATCTAGATTATACAGTTAATGAAGGAGTCTTTACTTTTCTGCGAAGTCAGATTACACCAGTTTATTGTCAAATGTGGAATGCAAGTTTTATTGGACTAAGACTTGAGACAAATAAATTTGATATTACAGCAGCAACTTCAGTAAATAATGAACTGACCTTAAATTCAAAAGTAATAGTTAAGCAGAGTTCTATCAGTATTGAGACTCTATCAAATTCGAAACTTGAAGTATATAATATCTCTGGAAAAGTTATTTTAAAAGAAAGAATAGTTTCAGGTAAATATTCCTTTAGATCACCAGAAAAAGGAATTCTTGTTGTTTCTTTAAAAAATGATAATGACATTTTTACAAAAAAAATAGGCTGTAGTTTACAATAGCGTTTTAATTTTGTAACTTAATGAGAAAATGCCATGGATACCGCCAAAATAAAAGAA
>NZ_JBNGOZ010000063.1:0-1464 GCF_050589825.1 Carboxylicivirga longa
GACCAGCCCGTATTAGTGATGAAACTCCTGTAATGGGAGTGGAGCAAAGGGGCTGGCACAATCAGATTAAACTATTTAAAACAACTTAAAGTCAAACGATTTTAAAGTATGAATTTAGAAAAGAAATCAAAACCGTATCCAATTACCTACCCACAGGTAATGGAAGCGTACCGACTTGTAAAAGGAAAAGGCGAATCGCCAGGAATCGATGGCATAAGCATCGAAGATATAGGCGATAACCTTAATAAGCACTTGTATCCTGTGTATAACCGATTAGCAAGCGGCAGTTACTTTCCTCCTGCCGTAAAACGGCACGAGATACCCAAAGGGGATGGCAAAGTGCGCACTTTGGGCATACCTACGATAAAAGATAGGATAGCCCAAACGGTTATAGCCAAAGAACTAGAGGCTCTTGTGGACCCAATGTTCCACAAGAACTCCTTTGGTTATCGCCCCCAAAGAAGTGCACATCAGGCCATCGCACAAGCCAAAGCAAACTGTTGGCACTACCCATGGGTTATAGATATGGATATCAAAGGCTTCTTTGATAATATCGACCACGGCTTGATGATTCGAGCCCTACGATATTTCACCAAGGAGAAGCACATTGTACTCTATGCCAAGCGATGGATGAAAGCTCCTATCCAACTGAAAGATGGTACCCAGATCCAAAATACGGAGAAAGGTACGCCTCAAGGCGGGGTAATCAGTCCGATATTGGCCAACATCTTCCTGCATGTGGTCTTCGACAAGTGGATGGACATTCATTATCCTGACTGCCCATTTGAGCGGTATGCTGATGATGTGATTATCCACGTCAAGAATGAACCTTACGCCCGCCAGATTCTTAAAGCAGTTCGCCAGCGCTTCGAGGCGTGTAAGCTTGAATTACACCCGGAGAAGACCAAACTGGTTTACTGCAGGAGAAAGGGCAGACGCAAGAAGAAAGCAGCTAAACATGAACAATTTGACTTCCTTGGGTTTACTTTTCGTTCACGAAAGGTACTCACCAGAGATGGAAAACTCATGTATGGTTTTAGTCCCTCTATCAGTCGAAAGAAAACGAAGTACATCACTGAAGTGTGCCGTAATCTTCGGTTTAATAGGTGGACATACTTTGATATTCATGCACTATCTAAAGCTCTTACACCTCGCATTCGAGGCTGGTTAAACTACTTCGGTAAATTTAATATTACGAGCATGCACACTGCTTTCCGGCACATAAACCGTCGAATTGCCAAGTGGGTATTTAATAAGTACAAACGCTTCAAAAGGCGTAAAACTGTCTATTACGCCTTACTCTGGCTTAGACAGGTGGCTAAGAAAAGTCCACATCTGTTTCCTCATTGGAAAGCAGGCTTTACGCCCTAGGTTTGATTGTGAAGAGCCGTATGAATCGAGAGGTTCACGTACGGTTCTGTGAGAGGTTTAGGGGTGAGATTCCCCTTTACCTACTCGACGTTT
>NZ_JBNGOZ010000064.1:0-1266 GCF_050589825.1 Carboxylicivirga longa
ATCGTTAGTTTGTGGTTTACTAAATACGTATCAAAGTAAATAGTTAAACATGATTATTTACTTTAGGTATAAAAGCTCCATCTGCTGCATTAACTTTTATAAAGCATAAGATAAAATCTATCACTTATATTAAGAACAGCAGATTATTGAGATAAAGCCAGAGAGTATTTAGGGCAGAACCCATTATGACGATGTTAGCCACTCAATACGGAGCATAAAACAATAGTTTATGCAAGTATATGGAATTGATTTAGCAAAGGAAAAGTTCGATGTCAACTTTATTGACCTAAATGGAAAAGAAAGGAACCGACAAGTGAAAAACAAAGTAGCAGCCATATCCAAGTTCTTACTAGAATTATCAACTAGTGATGTGTTAGTAGCTGAGTATACTGGAGCTTATGGGGATCTACTTGTATATTTAAGCAATCAGCTTAATATTAGCATAGCTTTAGTTCCTGGTTATACAATCAAGCACAGCCTAGGCTTAGTTAAGGGAAAGTCAGATCCTGTTGATGCCAGACGTATACGTGATTATGGCGAGCGTTTCTTTGACAAGCTAAAGTTCAAGATGTATGATGATGAAACAGTAGTTGAGTTAAAAGCATTATACAGCCTAAGGTCACAGTTAGTTAAGTCTCGTAAGAGTTTACGAACTGGAGAGCACAGTCGATCACAAGTGCCAATGCAGAGCATTGCGGTAAATGCGCACATTAAAAATACATTGCTTGCATTAAACAAAGAGATTGAGTCACTTGATACTGAAATAGAGCTTCTAATCAAGGCTAACAAAGCCACAAAGGAGAATTATGAACTAGCTGTGAGTATCAAAGGCATTGGGCCTGTAATTGCAGCTGATTTAATAATTAAAACCGGAAATTTTTCGAATATCGATACTGCTAGAAAAGCTGCTTCATATGCTGGAGTATGCCCTTTTCCGAATGCTTCAGGAAAAATGGTTGGCAAATCAAAAACAAGTCCATTTGCCGATAAGAAATTGAAGTCTCTACTGTATATGGGGGCAAAAGCTGCGGTTAAACACAATAAGGAATACCGTTTATATTATCAAAAGAAGAAACAAGAAGGAAAACCTCACTATTTGATTATGAATAATGTATCCAACAAGATGTTACGAACTATTTATAGTGTAATAAAGAATAAAACACCATACAGACAGGACTTCGTTTGTCTTGATCCAAGAGGTAAAAATATTAACGGCTCCACGGAAAAAGTGGCTTAAAAACTTGTTTTTAAATAGAGTATATAAGT
>NZ_JBNGOZ010000065.1:0-1217 GCF_050589825.1 Carboxylicivirga longa
GGGGATACAAAGAAGGTGGCTATACAACTGTTGAAGGGCACTTGTGTTCAACCCATAAGCACTATCGTGATCGGAGTCCCGGTTATTATATGGATAAAGCCAAAAGCTTGTCTGAAGAACTTCACTTGTTGTTTGAAGGATTGTTTAAGCAAGGCAAATACCCCGAGCAGCTTTACAGAACCTGCGATGGCCTGTTACGACTACAACGCACAAGTGAAGCGGATAAGTTTGATAAGGCTTGCCGGATAGCCCTTGAAAACGGGCAGTACAGCTTTGGCTTTGTAAAGAATATCCTGAACAATAAGATGACCGAACAAAAAGCATCGGAATCTACTACGGAAAAACCCCTACCAAGACACACCAACATACGAGGTAAACAACTTTTTTATTAATCAATAAATTAAACTAAGTGACACAAATCGAAACGCAATTTACAGAACTACGTCTGCATGGCATGAGCCGTGCCTGGAACGCACTATTAGAAACCAGAAAACACCATGAACTCAGTCTCTCTGAAGGACTAGAACTATTACTCCAAAATGAGTATGATGACCGTAAAAACAAACGTTTTGAACGCTTGAAGAAGAATGCCGGCTTTCGTTACCAGGCTTCCATTGAGGAGATTTATACAGAGGCTACCCGGGGTGTTGACAAAGAAGTATTAGTATCTTTAGCAACCGGTAGCTATATCCAAAATGGTGAATCCGTCTTAATCACCGGTGCATCAGGATGTGGCAAAAGCTATATCGCATCGGCACTCGGGCATCAGGCTTGTAGGCAAGGCTATAAGGTGGCCTACTTTAACTTGCAAAAGTTCTTGTTGAAAACCAAAATGGCACGCCTGGAAGGAACCATTAGTAAGTTCTTTGCCAAGTTAGCTAAGACTGAATTGGTAATACTCGATGATTTTGGACTCTCATACCTGGAGCAGCAGCAACGTATGGACCTAATGGAAATAATTGAAGACCGTCATGGGCAAAACTCTTTGATAATCGCCAGTCAACTACCTGTTTCCAGCTGGTATGATATCATCGGAGAAGAAACCATTGCGGATGCCATACTCGACAGATTAGTCCATGGATCATACAGAATAGAACTAAAAGGTGAGAGTTTAAGAAAAAAACGGTAATATTGTCAGACCATCACGCTCTTTGACCATATCCAATGTCTAAGGGGTCAATATCCGGAGAAGGGGGTCAGCATGACCGGAATATCCA
>NZ_JBNGOZ010000066.1:0-1214 GCF_050589825.1 Carboxylicivirga longa
TTGGCAGAAAAATTAAGAACCAAATATGGTCAAAAACCTTCCGGCTTTTGGGGGTCAGCTTAGTGCGGATTATCCACAAACTTCTGCTGGCGGGATTTCACATTCTCAGTGAGTGTGCGTGTGAAGTTTTCCACGTCTTTCACTATAATTTTCTTATCCGCATAAGGACTATGCAGCGTTACAGTTGGTAAATCTGCTTCAAATAGTTTATTCATATAGTCCATTGCTTGCGGTCGCTTATAGAAAAGCACTCCTTTTGGGAACTTATTTTTTTGTTGCCATACTTCAAATTTTTCCCAAAAACAAGGATGCTCAGGGTAAGCTATTTTTTCAAATAGTTCGATATCAATAACCCTGGCGAAGCGATACATGCCATGAATTTCGGCCGCAAAACATTTCACCATTTTATTATCCAGTTTGCCGAGCGCATGTTGCATTTTTTGATATGCGGCACACAGTTCCTGTAAGCAGATGCTCGCTTCTGTGCTATCCTGGTTTATTAATGCAACAAAATACAAAACCACATACTTTTCCCAACGCGTAACTTTTTTTGAAAGAAACTTCTCAGCTTTTTGTAAACTATCTGTTTTTAGCGAAGCGTCTTTGTAATAGAGCACTTTCAATAGATTCACTGTAATTTGGGTGTAAAATTGACCTTTAGCAGGTGATAATGCTTTGGGTAGGAATGCATCGATGACCCCAAAATCGTTACAGGCAAAAGCATCAAATACATTCAATAAAACATTACAGTGGTCTGTTCCGCTTGCGGTCATTCCGCTGTTCAGTAATTTTTGTCTTGAAGTTTGGTATAAAACATTGTTTAATAGTTCATAGTTAGGCTGTTGAAACGCGAGGTAGAATCCAAAGTCATTGGTTGTGTCCAGTAGGCTCACATACGATTTTGTCTTTTTTATGTCATCCTCTTTGTCTGCCAGATATTTTTCAAAGGTGTCATTTTCCCAGGCATAAAATTCATCCCATGTTTTGGGCGGATAATAATAGCCCCATTTCTGGAAGCTTTCGTCAGTTTTATCTTCGTAAAGGCTTATAAACTTCTTTGCGTTCTTCATTTCTCAATTATTCGATACGGAAAACTTTTTTGCCCCCGAACAATAACAACAGTGAAATGGATGATTTACACTTATATACTCTATTTAAAAACAAGTTTTTAAGCCACTTTTTCCGTGGAGCCGTTAATATTTTTACCTCTTGGA
>NZ_JBNGOZ010000067.1:0-1175 GCF_050589825.1 Carboxylicivirga longa
AATATGCGCTTTGGCTCCGCTCATTTTGGAAAGTTTGTAAGGTTAATTCGCCTTACGCACCATGCGGCAGGCCGTTGGGCGCAACGAACTCGAACGGAGCGCTTCGATTATCAAAAACAAAAACGGGACGCAAATGCGTAAAATCGGGAAAAGTGGTTTAATGTCAAAGCAATTTAAAACCAAGGCGCGCATTTCTGGACTAGCAAACAAAACGTAGCAGGACTTGCATACCAAACGGACACGGTGGACTAATCCCGGCCGGCATTTTTTCAGCCAGGCAGCCTGACTTCCGGTTTGCAGCGGGACTCTCGGACAGCTGTTCACGGACTCAGGTTCCCGCGTTGTTTAAGTGTAGCCGGACTTCAAATAACGCATACGGACTAAGGCGCGCCAAAACATAGAATACAAAGCTGTTTAGACGGAAAAAAGCCGAATAACGCAAAGATTTTCAACCCGTTTTTGAAGTACATCTTAGAAGAAATTATAAACCGCAGCGCCCAACAAACCGCCATAGCGCATAAGGCGATCAGTGCGGCTTCGGAGGCTTGCCGCTTCGGTTAGCTCCGCCAAATCGTTGATTTGGCTAAACACAAGGAAAAAGTTAAAACCAAATACAACGCTTTGGCTTCCCTCCTTTTTGGAAGGTTGGTGAGGTCAACATTCGCCTTACGTCGCCATGCGGCAGACCGTTGGGCGCAACGAACTCGAACGGAGCGCTTCGATTATGAAAAATAAAAACGGGACGCAAAACCGTAAAATCGGGAGAAGTGGTTTAAGGTCAAAGCGATTTAAAACCAGGCGCGCATTTCTGGACTCTCAAACAAAACGTAGCGGGACTTGCAAAACAAACACACGGCGGACTAATCCCAGCGAGCATTTTTCAGCCAGGCAGCCGGATTTCCGATTTGCAGCGGTATTTTTGGGGCAGCTCTATTTGGACTCTGGTTCCCGGGGCGGTTTAAGTGTAGCCGGACTTCAAAATAACGCATACGGACTAAGGCGCGCCAAAACATAGAATGCAAAAATATTAAGACCAGAAAACGGTTAGTAACGCAAAGATTTTCAGCCCGTTTTTGAAGTGCATCTTGGAAGAAATTATAAATCGCAGCGCCCAACAAACCGCCATAGCGCATAAGGCGATCACTGCGGTTCCGGAGGCTTGCCGCTTCGGTCAG
>NZ_JBNGOZ010000068.1:0-1174 GCF_050589825.1 Carboxylicivirga longa
TGAACCTGCTACATTTGTAAGGACAGTAAGTTAAGATATATGGCTCTAAATTATATATCTTAGAATCATTATGAGTGAAAGAAGGAAGTTTACAAGAGAGTTTAAATTAAATGCAGTAGAGCTAAGTTATAGTCGAGATAATATCAAAGAACTGGCTCATGAATTAAATGTTAGACCAGAACTTATTTACAGATGGCGTAGTGAGTTTGCTACCCTTCAAGGGAAAAGCTTTCCAGGTAATGGCAATCCTAAATTAAGTGAGGAAGAAAGTGAGATAGTACGCTTAAAAAAGGAACTTGCTGACATGAAGATGGAGAGGGATATACTAAAAAAGGCAGTAGGCATCTTTTCCAAGAGCGATGGGAAATATACCAATTCATAGCAGGTCAGAGCTCTGTGTTTCCCATTGAAAGGATGTGTAAAGTTTTAAGAGTTAGTAGAAGTGGGTATTATGCGTGGTTGAAGAATAAGCCTTCAGTAAGAGAGTTAGAAAACCGTAAACTGCTGGAGGATATTCGCCAGGTTTATCGCTTGAGCAAAGGTATTTATGGTAGTCCTCGTATAACAAAAGAGTTAAATGTAAATTATGTTTCCGTTTCAAGACCTCGTGTGGCTCGCCTAATGAGAAAAGCAGGTATCCGCAGTATTACAAAGCGCAAGTTTGTAACAACAACTCATTCTAAGCACAGTCATCCTGTTGCAGAAAACTTGTTGAAACGAGACTTTTCAGCTAAGCAAATTGGGCGCAAATGGGTTTCTGATATAACCTATATCAGAACTAAGGAAGGTTGGCTTTACTTGACAGTAATAATTGATCTTGCAGACAGAAAAGTAATTGGATGGTCAACCAGCAACTCAATGGATACCCGAGCAACAATAATACGTGCATGGCAAATGGCTGTTACGAATAGACCAATACGCAAAGGATTAATTTTTCATTCCGACCAAGGTGTTCAATATGCATGTAGAGAATTTAGGGATATCATCAGTGCCAACGGTTTAGTTACCCAAAGTATGAGTAGAAGGGGTAATTGTTGGGATAATGCAGTAGCTGAGAGCTTCTTTAAGTCTTTAAAGACAGAATGGGTATACCATCGCAATTATCAAACACGAAAACAAGCTAATATGTCTTTATTTGAGTATATAGAAACATGGTATAATACAAGACGAAGAC
>NZ_JBNGOZ010000069.1:0-1149 GCF_050589825.1 Carboxylicivirga longa
CTATGATTTTGATTTGTATTGCCAATATGTCAAAGATCGTTTAAGCTCAAAGTCCGCAGACCGTAGTCCGAAGTCTTCTCTAATGCTTTCGTGATATTGTTGGAATCGAACCAACTTGAAAAAACCATTATATCGTCTTTTAAAGCTGCTAGTTGTTAGAAACTAGATGTTAGCTTATCTTCATTATTTGTGTTTTCGCAAACTTTCGCTTGCTAGCCTCTAGCCTCTTTAGTCTAGTTGCTTTTTGTGGAGAATATCGGAGTCGAACCGATGACCTCCTGCGTGCAAGGCAGGCGCTCTAGCCAGCTGAGCTAATCCCCCATTATCTAGCTTCTAGCCTCTAGCGGCTAGCTTCTAGCATGGTAGTCCCGGGCAGACTTGAACTGCCGACCCCTACATTATCAGTGTAGTGCTCTAACCAACTGAGCTACGGGACTGTTGCAGTGTCGTCTTATCCCAAAACAGGATTACTTGACGCTGTTGTTTAGTATTTAAGTAGTCAGTAATGAGTAGTCAGTAGTCAGCTTATTTACAGCTTGCAAATAATCTTTGTACTCTGTACTCTATACTTTATACTTAAAAAATGAATAGTACATTGGTAAAAATGAAAGCCTAAAATCGGCTATCAAAATCTCTCCAGAAAGGAGGTGTTCCAGCCACACCTTCCGGTACGGCTACCTTGTTACGACTTAACCCTAGTTACCAGATTTACCCTAGGCCGCTCCTTACGGTAACAGACTTCAGGTACCCCCGGCTTCCATGGTTTGACGGGCGGTGTGTACAAGGCCCGGGAACGTATTCACCGCGCCATGGCTGATGCGCGATTACTAGCGAATCCAGCTTCACGAAGTCGGGTTGCAGACTTCGATCCGAACTGAGATCGGTTTTTGAGATTCGCATCTATTCACATAGTAGCTGCCCTCTGTACCGACCATTGTAACACGTGTGTAGCCCTGGACGTAAGGGCCGTGCTGATTTGACGTCATCCACACCTTCCTCGCGGTTTACACCGGCAGTCTTGTTAGAGTGCCCACCATGACGTGCTGGTAACTAACAACGTGGGTTGCGCTCGTTATGGGACTTAACCCGACACCTCACGGCACGAGCTGACGACAACCATGCAGCACCTTGTAAAGTGTCCGAAGAAAA
>NZ_JBNGOZ010000070.1:0-1086 GCF_050589825.1 Carboxylicivirga longa
GGCTGTAGTTTACAATAGCGTTTTAATTTTGTAACTTAATGAGAAAATGCCATGGATACCGCCAAAATAAAAGAAGTATTACTCAAACTATCTACAGAAGAACGTAAAGCTTTGTTGTTGGAGATTGAACAAGCTGATTTGCAAATTCCTGTTTTGGAAAATAGAAAACATAAACTGGATGATAGAATTGGTAGTTGTCCGCATTGCAGTAGCAAAAAGTACCGTAAGCATGGTAAAGACAAAGGTAGCCAACGTTATTATTGCAATGGTTGTAAACGAACATTTACTGAACATACAGGAACCTGGCTAGCCGGCCTACATAAAAAAGAACTCGTTTCTGAGTATTTAAAGTTAATGGAACAAGAACTGAGTTTGGATAAGATAAAGAAACGAATGGGTATTAATAAAAAGACAGCTTTTGACTGGCGTCATAAAATCTTATCAAGTCTGGCTACTACAGGCTCCGGAAGTTTTACTGGCATTACGGAAAGTGACGATACATTTTTCCTTCAATCGTCGAAGGGGCGAAAGGTAGAAGGCCGGAAACCGAGAAAACGTGGAGGTTCCGCTAAGAAAAGAGGAATAAGCAAAGAGCAAGTGGCGGTTATTGTAACAGCAGACAGAAACGATGAAATTGATATGTCGGTAGCACGGTTGGGAAGGATAAAAAAGGTTGACATAGAAAATGCTATTGGGGATAAAATCACTGAAAGAACTATTCTTTGCAGTGACAGCCATGTGAGTTATAAAGGGTTTGCCAAGGATAACAATATTGAGCACCATGCAATAAGGGCAAACCTAAAGCAATACGTGAAACAAAAGGTCTATCATGTCCAACACGTCAATTCTATTGATAGCAGATTGAAAAAGTGGATAGAATATCAGTTTTGTGGTGTTTCAACAAAATACCTGCAATTGTACCTCAATTGGTTCAAGACAAAAGAAAAGCTGAAGAAATCCAAAGAATTCATGAAAGATTTTGTGTCCATGTCCTTGGAGGACATCTCTGCTAAGGAAAGGTTTTTGAAAATAGACCTATGTTATCAACAACTAATCGGTTTTACAACGCATTATTAAACTATAGCC
>NZ_JBNGOZ010000071.1:0-982 GCF_050589825.1 Carboxylicivirga longa
CAACAATTTGGCACTGCTCGATTTGGAAAGGTCTGTGAGGCTAAAATTCCCCTTACGCGTCATGCAGCAAAACGTTGGGCACAAGCAAACTAAACCACAGTATATATGAACAAACTATTGATTATTTTTCTGCTAATTTCAAATTTATTGCATGCTCAAACGGACAATAAATTTCTGGCTGATTTTCTGCTTGGAAATGAATTAAAGGCTGAAAATACTCTTGACAAGTTTTCTGAATATGATTTTTCTAATATTTGGACTAAAACAGACAACCAGTTTGTTTATGGAATAATTGGGACTGAACATCAAAGAATACGAATCAAATTAATTTCAGTTGAAAAAAACTCCCTTAAACCCAATGAATACATTGTACTTGGAAAATCTAAAGTGAAAGAAACAATTTGTGACTTTCAAGGGATAATAGAAATCTCTGAAATCAAAGAGCTTAAAATGCTAAACTATGGAGTAGACAATGAATATGAAGACATAGGAATAAAGGCTCAAGGAATAATCATTGCCAGTTATGAATTTAGAGAAAATAAAGAACAAAAACATAGCGGAACCTTTACAGGACAGTTGTTGTCAAAATGGTATTTAGACTCTAAAGACAGTATAAATTATGACAATATAGAGTCATTTGCAGACTCATATTCAAACAACGCATTTATTGGGATTTGGAAAAGCTACAATACAGAGCATGAAAAACTGTGTAATTGGGCGGATTATAGAGTTCCAGGTGCTAATGAAGATTTTGATATTGGAGCAGGAGAGTTTTGTGTAGCTGAGAAATATTGGAGTAAAGGTTGGCTAGACATTGCTTTAATAAATCAGGTGCCGAATCATGCTATAAAAAGAAGCGAAAAAACTCAGGACATTAAAAACTGGTGGGAATAAAATGCCAGTGCCCAACAATGGCTAATAAAGCATCGTTAGTTTGTGGTTTACTAAATACGTATCAAAGTAAATAGTTAAACATGATTAT
>NZ_JBNGOZ010000072.1:0-746 GCF_050589825.1 Carboxylicivirga longa
AGGAAAGGTTTTTGAAAATAGACCTATGTTATCAACAACTAATCGGTTTTACAACGCATTATTAAACTATAGCCAAAAAATATTTGTAAAATAAGCTATGGCACGTATAAAAAACTAGCTACAACAATATGCAATAAAGCAAAAGGGGTGATGTGATTATTGGAAGTTTTCTGATGTAAGCGACCACCGCCAAATCGCTGCTTTTGTTTTAAAAAAGGAAAAGATCAAACCAAAATCAGCGCTTTGGCTCCTTAGCATTTTAGAAAGTGAAAACTGGCCACATACCCTTTCGCTTCATGCATTCGACGTTGGGCGCAACGAACTCGAACGGAGCGCTTCGATTATCAAAAACAAAGACGGGATGCAAATCCGTAAAACCTGACAAAGTGGTTTAAGGTCAAAGCAATTTAAAACCAAGGCGCGCATTCCCGGACTCTCAAACAAAGCGTAGCGGGACTTGCAAACCAAACGGACACGGCGGACTAATCCCGGCCGGCACATTTTCAGTCACGCAGCCGGATTTCCGATTTGCAGCGGGATTTTTGGGGCAGCTCTATTCGGACTTAGGTTCCCGCGTGGTTTAAAATGTAGCCGGACTTCAGGACAAGGGCGCGCCAAAGCATAGAATACAAAGCTGTTTAGACGGAGAAAAGCTGAATAAGACAAAGATTTTCAACCCGTTTTTGATGCACATAACCGAAAAGTAAATTAAATCGCAGCGCCCAACAAACCGCCATAGCGCATAA
>NZ_JBNGOZ010000073.1:0-712 GCF_050589825.1 Carboxylicivirga longa
CCCCTGGCATGAGCTGCCACACGCTGACCATCAACATAAATAAAGACGGTTGAGCGTGTGTAAACAACTTTGGCTTGCTTGCCAATATGGATATAAGGAACACTGTAATAATGGCTGTCTTTAAACAAGCAAATATGGTTGTTGGGAGCCACTTTGTACTCCTTGTAATATTTCATCTCATAGGTGGTCTCCGGCAATGGTTGGAGCAGGTGTTTTTCATCGGCCAGGAACTTTTCTTCACGGCAATAGTTTTTTCGCTGCATACGTGTTTGGTTGTGTGCCAATACCTTCTCACCGATGGCTTTATTTAGCTCATGAAGGCTTAGGAAATGGCGATTGCGCAGCTTGGCATATACACGGCTATAAATGAGTTTTACCTGATTCTCGACCAAAGCTTTATCCTTTGGTTTGCGAACGCGAGCAGGTACGACCGTTGTACCGTAATGATTGGCTAAATCGTCCAAGGCTGTATTAATGCCTGGTTCGTAACGGTCAGACTTAACCACAGCAGCTTTCAGGTTATCGGGTACCAAGGCTTGAGGAACGCCTCCAAGGTGATGTAAGCAACAGGTTAATGCATGGATAAAGTCGGCGATACCCTGGCTACGAACCGCCATGGCAAAGCAATAATCAGAATAAGGCAGACATGCCACGAATACTTGGCATTTAATGACTTCGCCTGTTGATGGGTCGATGTATGAAAGCGTCTTGC
>NZ_JBNGOZ010000074.1:0-697 GCF_050589825.1 Carboxylicivirga longa
GGCAAAGTCGATGTAAAGCTTATCACCGGGCGTATGTTGCAAAATGGCTGATGGCCTGGCAGCTACTTTTTGTTGGTTTAAATGGTAGCAAAACTGTGTATGGCTGTACCCGTCAGGATACCCGGACTTATACTCTTCCCACAGGAGATGCTTGGTAACGCCTGTTCGTTGCAGTTCTTTGAGGTAGTAGTCCACGTTTGCCTTAAAATGTTCATAACGTTCTTCCTTATAGGATGGGTTGCCGGCATGAAATTTAGCCTCTAAAATGGGGTTTTCCAGTTCTATCAGCTGCCCGATATCCAACTGATTGGCTTCAACTTTTTGCAGGTAGGACTTGACGGTGTTTTTGCTAACGCCGAGAATACGGGCAATTTCCTTCTTGGCTTTGCCTTGCTTGTGTAATTGCAATAATTGTTTTATCTGACTCATTGACTTTGGTTTTCCGGCCATCATTAACTCTTTTAGCGATCATTTCATGACAGCTAAAAAACCAAAATCCAATGTATTGTTAATTTAGGGGGCAATATACTCCGGAGAAATCAAGCAAACTAACCTTAGAGGGGTCAGCATGCTCCGTTTTTTCTTACCTAAAACTATCTAAAGGGGTCAACATCCGCCGGATTGGCAGAAAAATTAAGAACCAAATATGGTCAAAAACCTTCCGGCTTTTGGGGGTCAGCTTAGTGCGGATTATCCA
>NZ_JBNGOZ010000075.1:0-690 GCF_050589825.1 Carboxylicivirga longa
TCCAAGAGGTAAAAATATTAACGGCTCCACGGAAAAAGTGGCTTAAAAACTTGTTTTTAAATAGAGTATATAAGTGTGCCGACTAGTTTTGGAAGGTTCGTAGCTTTGGCTCAACACAAGGAAAAAGATAAAACTAAATGCAACGCTTTGGCCTACCTCCTATATGCTTTTAAAGGTGGATTGATAATGAAAATAATTCAGAAATTAGTAATCAGTACTTTCTTGGTTATATCAATTTCCACATTGATGATTAATGACATTGAGGCACAATCTTTTGACTACGAAATTATCGGATATGGTATTGATGGTAAGCGGGAAGAAAACATTGAAATTATTGATAATAAAAATGATTTCGAAAAGAAGTGGAAAAGAAAGATTTCACCGGACAAATTAACAACTCCAATTGATTTTAATAAAGAGTGCATTATTGCAATATCCAGAGGACAATGTGGTTCAGGCGGTCATGGAATTCGTATCAAAGATGTTTATGAAGAAAGCGGTTATTTAATAATTGAAATAGTTTATACAGACCCGGGTGAAAACTGTCGTGTAACACAAGCTTTAACCTATCCATATCTAGTCATGAGGTTGAAAAATAGGGGTTTAGATATCATATTGGCTGTAGTTTACAATAGCGTTTTAATTTTGTAACTTAATGAGAAAATGCCATGGATACCGCCAAAATAAAAG
>NZ_JBNGOZ010000076.1:0-677 GCF_050589825.1 Carboxylicivirga longa
ATTTGGCGGAGCCGACCGAAGCTGCGAACCCTCCGAACTGCATTGAACGCCTTATGCGCTATGGCGGTTTGTTGGGCAACGTTATTTATCATTAAATTCACTTTTACAGTCCATAAACAAAATAACTGCAAAAAAGAACAGTGCTGAATTTTGTAATCAAAATCACAATAGTCTTATGGTTTATATCGGTATTATTAGATGGAATTTTCTTCTTTTAATTCTAGTTGATTTAAAATACGTTCTAATTCTATTTTTGAATTGTCATCGATTAATTCCGTATTGATTTTAAATTCCTGATTGCTTGTAATTAAAGTATATTGACCGTAAACCTTTTTAATTCGATGGATATTCTTAATATTGATGTTTTTTCCAAATAGACCATTCCTTTTTATAATATCTTTGTCTATTGTTAAATACTGGTTTGTTCTTTCATATAGATAAAGACCTATGTACAAAATTCCAACTATCAAGTAACCGTAATCACTCCATATTATCTTGTCTTTTGCAAGTAAGGAAAACATACCAAGGCATATCCAAAAAATTCCAAATCCTAAGTTTATATAAAGTCTGCTATTTTTAAATTTTATTCTCATTATTATTCCTTTTTGCTGATTTGACCATCAGTGTTAAAAATAAATCCATATTTTCTAAGGGATGTGGGGAATGTTGCCCAACGG
>NZ_JBNGOZ010000077.1:0-650 GCF_050589825.1 Carboxylicivirga longa
TCAATATTGTCAAAGATATCGTGTTTGAAAAGACAATTTCTAAATGGTACTGTATCGAAACCAGCATCAGCATTGAGGAAAAGTCCACCGACACTGATATTTGATTCTTCTAATGATGTGACCATGCTATCAAAATTTTGTGTAAGATTAAAAGCATCATTATGGTTTCCAGATATTGGGTCACTACAGGCAATTGGTATACCCTTACTGTCAAAGAGAATAAGCATATTACTTGTCTTGCACTTTTTTCTCCCTTGGTAAGCAACTGCTTCACCACCACGTTTGGCAGGAGTATGTGTTCCATCTAGCTGGACTGATGACATATCTAGTGATGATTTATATTCCTTGAGTAGTGCTTGCCATAGCTTCTCCCAACTACCATCTTTACACCATTTGCGGTAGTGGGCATAAATGCTATTCCAACTGTACTTTACTCTAAAGAATTGTTTTATCGGTATTTCACGCCATTGACAGCCTGTTTTAAGGCGATATATGATTGCTTTGACCACTTGATGGAGTTTAACCTTAGTATTGTCCCATGAGTTGCCAAATGCTAAATATGGGCTTATGTTTTTTTTATAATTTGAGTACTTAACACCTGATGAATATTTATTAAATATACCATTTAATCATCAGAATATCAATTAATT
>NZ_JBNGOZ010000078.1:0-619 GCF_050589825.1 Carboxylicivirga longa
TGTGTGCCCTGAATGTCCATCAAGGGTACAATTTAATAAAGATTCCTGATTATCAGGAAACACGATCTTTGAGAGATGGACAATGCTGTATTTGAGATGAAAGGTCTCTGTGAAAGCATTCATTAATGCATCAGCAACGAGCTGTCCCCGCTTCGCCGGACAAGGCAGAGGTCTCACACGATGCGTTACTGAATCCCCTGCACAGAGTTGGTCTTTCGGTAGGGAGAGGTTAGGCTCACCTATCAAACCCCCACAAGGTGCTAATCTTTCAAGGATTGGTACTGAGCGTTGTGGAAAAGGCAACGACTTCACTATCCTAAGTGTTGGACTTTGTCAGGTATGGTATAAAGAGATGAATGATTTGCGAATGAACCACCGTAGAGGCGTCGTAAGCAACACTGTTGTAGCTTAAAATCCAAAGAGGTCAGCGACTCGCGGAGACCAGCTATGTAAAGCGTCAACCTAATAAGCAGGCATAGCAAGCTACCGGCGTATAGGTGGCATGACTTTATACCGGGCTCAAATATGGAACAGGGGAAGCTAGTCCCAAGCTGCCAAGGGAGACGGATATAAGCCGATTTCGGTAAGTCCAAGAGTACCAATGTATGGGATTAGTGGC
>NZ_JBNGOZ010000079.1:0-594 GCF_050589825.1 Carboxylicivirga longa
ATTCGCCTTACGTCGCCATGCGGCAGGCCGTTGGGCGCAACGAGCTTGAACGGAACGCTTCGAGTATGAAAAACAAAAACGGGACGCAAATGCGTAAAACCTGACAAAGTGGTTTAAGGTCAAAGCAATTTAAAACAAAGGCGCGCATTCCCAGACTCTCAAACAAAACGTAGCAGGACTTGCAAACCAAACGGACACGGTGGACCTATCCCGGCCGGCACTTTTTCAGCCAAGCAGCCGGATTTACGGTTTGCAGCGAGACTTTTGGGCAGCTCTATTCGGACTCAGGTTCCCGCGTGGTTTAAGTGTAACCGGACTTCAAAATAACGCATACGGACTAGAGCGCGCCAAGACCTATAAATTAATGCTGATTAGGCGGAAAAAAGATGAATAACGTAAAGATTTTCAGCCCGTTTTTGATGCTCATAACCGAAAAGTAAATTAAATCGCAGCGCCCAACAAACCGCCATAGCGCATAAGGCGATCACTGCGGGTTCAGAGGTTCAACGCTTCGCTCAGCTCCGCCAAATCGTTGATTTGGCTAAACACAAGAAAAAAGTTAAAACCAAATACAACGCTTTGGCTTCCCTCCTT
>NZ_JBNGOZ010000080.1:0-585 GCF_050589825.1 Carboxylicivirga longa
GACGTAAGGCGAATGTTGACCTCACCAACCTTCCAAAAAGGAGGGAAGCCAAAGCGTTGTATTTGGTTTTAACTTTTTCCTTATGTCTAGCCAAATCAACGATTTGGCGGAGCTGAGCGAAGCGGTGAACCTTCGGAACCGCAGTTATCGCCTTATGCGCTATGGCGGTTTGTTGGGCGCTGCGGTTTATAATTTTTTCTAAGATGCACTTCAAAAACGGGCTGAAAATCTTTACGTTAGTCAGCTTTTTTCCGTCTAATAAGCATTGATTTATTGGTCTTGGCGCGCCTTAGTCCGTATGCGTTATTCAGAAGTCCGGCTACACTTAAACCACGTGGGAAACAGAGTCCGAATAGAGCTGCTCTAAAGTCCCGCTGCAAATCGGAAGTCCGGCTGCGTGACTGAAAAAGTGCCCGCCGGGATTAGTCCGCCGTGTTCGTTTGGAAGTCCCGCTACGTTTTGTTTGCGAGTCCAGAAATGCGCGCCTTGGTTTTACAAATCACTTGTTTTAAACCACTTTTCCCGATTTTACGGTTTTGCGTCCCGTTTTTGTTTTTCATAATCGAAGCGCTCCGTTCGAGTTCG
>NZ_JBNGOZ010000081.1:0-574 GCF_050589825.1 Carboxylicivirga longa
CGCCATGCGGCAGGCCGTTGGGCGCAACGATGTCGAACGTGACGCTTCGATTTGACAAAACAAAAACGGGACGCAAATCGGTAAAGACGGAAAAAGTGGTTTAAAACAAGTAATTTATAAAACCAAGGCGCGCATTCCCGGACTATCAAACAAAGCGTAGCGGGACTTGCAAACCAAACGGACTCGGCGGACTAATCCCGGCCGGCATTTTTCAGCCAAGCAGCCGGACTTCCGATTTGCAGCGGGACTTTGGAGCAGCTCTATTCGGACTCAGTTTCCCGCGTGGTTTAAGTGCAGCCGGACTTCAGAATAACACATACGGACAAAGGCGCGCAAAAACCTATAAATCAATACTTATCAGAGGGGAAAAAGCTGAATAATACAAAGATTTTCAGCCCGTTTTTGAAGTGCATCTTGGAAGAAATTATAAACCGCAGCGCCCAACAAACCGCCATAACGCATAAGGCGATTACTGCGGTTCCGAAGGTTCACCACTGCGTTCAGCTCCGCCAAATCGTTGATTTGGCTAAACACAAGGAAAAAGATAAAACCAAATACAACGCTTTGGCTTCCC
>NZ_JBNGOZ010000082.1:0-572 GCF_050589825.1 Carboxylicivirga longa
CCGTTAGCTGCAACTTTGGATGCGCAAAACCTGCAAATCGATATAAAGCATTAACCGTGAATGCAAATCACATGGATTAAAGACCGACATCCCCTGCCCCATCATTCGGACTCCAAAGCAAACATCCAAAAGCGGGACTCTCAAAAATATTACGGACGGAAACGCTACTAAAAGACCATTCGCATAGACAATAATTGACTCTGCAACCCATTCGGACCATTGTGGTATTTAATAAAAAGTATATTTTTGAATTAACTAAGACCTTGACTCGTAATAATACGGTGCGCACCAAGACTTTTAACATTTGGACAGGCGGCATTAATATTGGGACTGAGCAGGCGAAGCCGTGACCATAAGAAAACGTATTCAAAACAATAAGCAGCAGCTAACACACTGCATACCGCATAAGGGGGGCGTGCGGCTTGCAAAGCCTCTACAGATAAGGCCAGCGCCAAATCGTTGATTTGGCTTTAAAATGAAAAGATAAATCAAAACCAACAATTTGGCACTGCTCGATTTGGAAAGGTCTGTGAGGCTAAAATTCCCCTTACGCGTCATGCAGCAAAACGTTG
>NZ_JBNGOZ010000083.1:0-551 GCF_050589825.1 Carboxylicivirga longa
TAATCAATAAATTTAGACCAGAGGGAGCAGGTATATATGGTAAATTTTCAATCAATGAGAATGTCATTGCTGTCATTTATTTATATCCAGCAGATTATATATATCCATTCATTGTGACTTATGACTCAAATGCAACAAAAATTTCAAATTTTGGATTTTTCGACGGTTATTGCGGAAGAGATTATGACTTTTACTCATCTTCATATTGCAAAATCAGCGAGACATTGCAAATTTCGAGAATTGATTCTACTACCACGTTTGACATGGACGAAAATGATGAAACTATTGGCATTAAAGAATCTAAAGTGAATAAGACAGAATATGCTATTAACCAAATTGGTGAAATAATTAAGAAATAACGCCACCCAACAAACCGCAATAGTGCATAAGGCGTTTAGCGAGTTTTGGAAGGTTCACGGCTTCGGCAAGCAACGCCAAATCGCAGATTTGGCTTTAAAATGAAAAGTAAAACAAAATATGCGCTTTGGCTCCGCTCATTTTGGAAAGTTTGTAAGGTTAATTCGCCTTACGCA
Source organism: Carboxylicivirga longa (assembly GCF_050589825.1). Taxonomy (NCBI): domain Bacteria; kingdom Pseudomonadati; phylum Bacteroidota; class Bacteroidia; order Marinilabiliales; family Marinilabiliaceae; genus Carboxylicivirga; species Carboxylicivirga longa. Next base: position 534 of record NZ_JBNGOZ010000083.1, read on the forward strand.
CCATGCGGCAGGCCGTTG